>JAWVYQ010000111.1:0-11750 GCA_033722615.1 Promineifilaceae bacterium (SeqCode) | reverse complement strand
TCGACCAGGTGCAGGAGGCCCTGGCCGAAACGGAGACGCTCTATAACGTCTCTGCCCAGCTCAATGCGGCGTCCTCGCCTCAGGAGATCATCGATGCAATCGGCCGGCCGATGCTGGCCACGGGCGAAGGCAGCGCCGGTCTTTATCAGGTTGAGATCGACGACGAAGATAATCCGGAGTGGGCGGAGCTGCTGGCTGCGACGGCCGTCCAGGCAGAAGGAACACAGTTGCCGGTAGGGACCCGGATCCATCTGCCGGAGTTTCCACTGAGCCGCGTCTGGCAAGAGAATGACGAGATGAACGTCTTCATCGGCGATGCGGACGCCGACGACCGGGTCGATCCCGGGCTGCGCGCCTTCCTCAAGGCCACTGACGCCCAGTCCCTCGTCGTCTTGCCGCTGAAGCGCGGCGGCCGTTGGCTCGGCATGATCATCGGCCGCTGGCCGACACCCTATGATTTCGACGAGAATGAGCAGCGCCTTTACGAGTCGATGGCCGCACAGGCCTCCGTCGTCCTCGAGCGCTGGTTGTTGACGGCCGAAATCAGCAAGCGCGCCGAACAGCTAGAGCAACTGGCTAACATTGAGACGGCCCTCTCCCAGGCCACAAGCGAAGAAGAGATTCTCGCTGCCGTCACGACCCCCTTCGCCGGTCAGGAGACGCTGCAGAGCATCATGCTTAATTACGTGGAAAGTGATCGCGAAGGTCGCCCCATCTCCGCGAGACCTGTCGCCGTCTGGCAGGAAGGTGGGATCGATCAGGACAGCGACGTGCTGGAGGAGACTTTTGCGCTGAATGCCCTGGACCTGGAGCATGATCCCGTGCAGGAAAACGTGATCCTGGTTTCGGACATGCTTAACGATCCGGGAGTTGGCGAGTCCGGCCGTGAATTGGCCCGGATCGGCGATTTCCGGGGAATGGCCCTCGTCTCGCTACGCACCGGAGGCCGCGTCCAGGGTAATTTGTTCTTGAACTGGCGCGAGCCCTACGACTTCACCGAGGACGACCGCTTCTTCCTCCGCCAACTGGTCGAGCCGTTGGCCGCCGTCGTCGCCCGCCGCCAGGCCTCCCTGGCCCAGCAGCAGGCGCTGGAAGAGACCAGCGTCCTCTACAAGGCAGGCGCCGAGCTCAACCGCGCCCGCACGTACGACGAGGTCGTGGACGTGCTGCGCCGCTACACTGTTGCCGGCGAAGACGTGACCACCGTGGCCCTCGTCCTCTTTGACCGCGTCTGGACGCAGGACGAGAGGCCCGAGTGGCTGGAGATCGCCGCTTACTGGTCGGCCGGCCCTGTGGAGGACGAGCAGGAACGTTATCCGCTCGAGTTGTTCCCCGCGGCCGCCGAGACCTTACGGCCCGATGCGCCTACGTTCATCGCCGACCTGGCCAACGACACGCAGATCGATGAGAATACGCGCAAACTGTACGGAGACATCCTCCAGAGCGAGAGCGCCCTCTTCGTTCCCTTGTGGGTAGGTGGCCAGTGGATTGGCTACGTGACCAGCGCCTACGCAAACCAGCGGCAAATCTCCGACGAGGAGATGCAGCGGTTGACCACCTTGGTCGGCCAAGCCGCCGTTACCGTACAGAGCATCAACCTGCTGGAGGAGACCAATCGTCTCCTGGCCAGCGAGCAGCGCCAGCGCCGGGTTGCCGACACAATGTTGCGGGCGACCAATCGCATGTCGGGCGTGCTCGAAGAAAGCCAGATTCGGCAGGTCCTGGTGGAAGAGTCCGGCGACCTGTTGCGCGCCGCCGTCACCATGTACGAATGGCGCCCGGCCGAGGGCGCTTTCCGCACCTCCTTGCGCCGGGGTAAGGACGGCGAAACCGTCGTCGTCGACGAATTGCACCCGGCTGAGGAGCGACCCGCGCTGCGGGACTTGTTCGATCAGGCCGAATTGCAGCTTCATGCCCTGGGCGGCGAGGGCGACGGCGAGGCGCAACGCTACGCCATCCCCTGGCTCGTCGGCAACGATGTGGCCGGCATGCTGGAGATCACGCTTCGCGACCGCCGGTCGTCGCTCAGCCAGGAAGACCGCGCTTCTGTCGTCGGTATCGTCCAGCAGGCCGCCGTTCGTCTCCAGGGCGCCCGCCTCTTCGAAGAAACGGAGATGCAGGCAGAAGAGCTGGCCGTCCTCAACGAGATGGGTCGGGAACTGACAGCCCTCACCGACGTCAATGCCGTCGTCGAGACGGTGTACGACTATATGGGCCGTCTGATGAACGTCGATAATTTCTACATCGCCCTCCACGACAGCGAGACGGACGAGATCAGCTTCCCCCTTGCCGTAGAGGAGGGCGAGCGCGCTCCCTGGCCTTCCCGCCAGCGCGGAGAAGGGCTCACGGAGTACGTCATCGACCGCAGAGAACCGCTCCTGATCCTGGAAGATGTGGAAGAACGTTTGCAGGAGCTGGGTATCGAGGCCATTGGGGCCCACGCCGAGTCCTGGCTGGGCTCGCCCCTGGTCTTTGGCGACCAGGTGACCGGCGTCATCGCCGTGCAGAGTCCCGATACGCCCTACCTTTACAGCGAGCGCGACATGGAACTGCTGAACGCCGTGGCCAGCGCCGCCGCCATCGCCATTCAGAACGCTCGTCTGTTCCAGGAGACGCAGGAGCGAGCGGCCGAAACCCGGGCGCTGTATGAGGCCAGCCGGAGCATCAACACCGCTCAGAGCTACGAAGAGATACTGCGTTCCCTGCGCGAGCACACCGTTCTCGGGCAGCGCCTGCACCACGTCACGCTAAATTACTTCGACCGCCCGTGGACGGCCGACGAGGAGCCAGAGTGGATGGAAACGCTGGCCCAATGGGGCCAGCTGCCGCCCGAGACGGTGGGCCGCCGCTCGCGCCTCTCCGATTTCCCGCCCGCCCGCACGTTGCTCAAGGGCGATGGGCCGACCATCATCGGTGACATGGACCACGCCGCGGAGGTAGACGAGCAGACGCGCGCCCTCTACGCCGAAACCTTCGGCGCGGCCGCCACTCTATTCGTTCCCCTGGTCGTCGGCGGTCAGTGGGTGGGCTTCATCAACGCCATGTATTGCGAGCCCGTGGACTTCGCCGACCAGGACGTGCGCCGCCTGATGGCCCTGGCCGGTCAGGCAGCCATCGCCGTCCAGAGCCTCCACCTGTTGCGCGATGCCCAGCGGCGAGCGCAGCGCGAGCAGATTCTGCGCAAGGTGACGGCCGAGGTGCGCAGCGTGACGGACGTGGACCTCATCATGAAGACGGCCGTCCGCGAGGTGGGCCGTGCTCTCGGCCGCGAAGCCTTCGTCTATCTGGGCAACGGCGAGCAGGTCGACGGCGCCGGCGGAAACGCGCATGAAGCGGCGCATGAAGCGAGTCAGATCATTGAGCAGGAGACAGAGTAAGATGACGTCAGGACAGACCGGCGATCTTCTAGTTAAGGCATTGCAGGAATCGAATGGTGAAGCGGCCCTGAACTATTCTGCCCTTCTCGATTCATTGCCCCAGGTCGTCTTCGTGCTCGACCGCGATGGACGCTGGCAATATCTCAACGCCGCCTGGGAACGGTTAACCGACACGCCGCCAGCCGACGCGCTGGGACGGCCTCTGACCGACTTCCTCCATGACGAGGATGGCGAAGAGGCCCGACAGTTATTGGCCGATCTGTTCGACGGCGATGAGGAGTCTGTCCACGCCGAGTTCAGGCTGGCCGGCTCTGACCAGGCGTTCCGCTGGGTCGAGTTAACCGCCAGGGCTGCCGTCGACGGCGGCGACGTCACCGGCGTGTCCGGGAGCCTGCAGGAGCTGTCGGCCGAAGACACTCGGTTGCGCGAGGAGATGGAAGAGCAATTGCAGGAGTTGAGCAATCTGCAACGCCTGATGAGCCGTGAGGCGTGGCTCAGCTACCAGAGCGAGAGCCCCGAGGGTGCAAAAGGCTACCTCTACGCCGGCGAGTCGGTGCAGACGTTGGGCCGCCCCCCGGCCGAGGCCGATAGCGCCCCCTCCCGTGAGAATGGCGACGGCGAGCGCCGGGACGTTGAGCAACCGGCCGTCAGGTTACCGCTGGAGGTGCGCGGCGAAACTGTCGGCGCCTTTGGCATCCAGGACGATCCTGACAACCCCCTCAGCCCGGACGAATTTGAGTTGCTAGAGTCCATCTCACGCCAGGTGGCCGAGGCGCTGGAAAACGCCCGGCTGCTGGAGCAGACGCAGAAGCGCGCCGTGGAGCTGGAGACGGTCTCCCGGGTGAGCGCGGCCACGTCCACCATTCTGGAAACTGAGAAATTGCTGCGAGCCGTCGTCGAGCTGACGAAGCGCAGCTTTAATCTCTACCACGCCCACGTCTACCTGCTGGATCCCGACGGCCGGCACCTGGTGCTGGCGGCCGGCGCAGGCGAGGCCGGCAAAGCGATGGTCGAACAGGGATGGCAGATTCCTTTGGACCACCCTGGCTCCATCGTCGCTCGGGCGGCGCGGGAAGAAGAGGGCGTTATCGTCAACGACGTCCGCGCCGAAGAAGGCTTCCTGGCCAACCCCCTCCTGCCTGCCACGCGCGCCGAGATGGCCGTGCCTATGATTGCCGGTAACCGCTTGCTGGGCGTGCTCGACGTGCAGGCCGACCGCGTCAATTACTTCTCGGAGGAAGACGTTCGCATTCAATCGTCTCTGGCGACCCAGGTGGCCATTGCTCTGCAAAATGCCCGGCTCTACCAGGAACAGTTGGAGACAACCGAACAGTTGCGCGAATTCGACCGTCTGAAGTCGGAGTTCCTGGCCAGCATGAGCCACGAGCTGCGCACTCCGCTGAACTCCATCATCGGTTTTGCCGACGTCCTGCTCGAAGGCATTGACGGCGAACTCAACGAGCGCATGGAAGAGGACGTGCGCCTCATTCGTAGCAGCGGCGAGCATTTGCGCGAGCTAATCGGTGACATCCTCGACATGTCCAAGATCGAGGCGGGCATGATGGATCTGCGCGCCGAAGTGGTAGACGTAAACGACCTCGTCGAGGATCTCGAAGCGTTCGCCCGCACGCAGTTTATGACTTACAGCAAAGAGCTGGATTTCGTCATTCAGATTGCGCCGGAGGTGGAACGCATTCACGCCGACCGGACGCGCTTCAAGCAAGTCCTCTATAATCTGATCAGCAACGCCGTCAAATTTACACCGAAAGGGCGCGTCACCCTTTCCATGGAGATGGACGACGGCGACCTTCTGGTAGAAGTGGAGGACACGGGCATTGGCATCAAAGAAGACGACCTGCCCATCGTCTTCGAACAGTTCCGCCAGGTCGATGGTAGCCTCACACGCTCGGCCGGCGGCACCGGTCTCGGATTGCCCATCAGCAAGAGCCTGGTCGAACTACACGGCGGCGAAATCTGGGTCGATAGCGAGGTCGGAGAGGGGACGACGTTCTCCTTTACCATTCCGGCCAATCCAGGCCCCCTGCCGAAACGTCCGGCCGGTGCGTCATCGTAGCCGCGGGCAAATCCAGGACGATTGGGGGACTATGCAATCTGGTTATTGATGGTACAATAACCGTCGTGTGAGCCTTTTAATAGAGGTATCCTGAGGGGACCTGGAGTATGAGCAAGACTGTTTTAGCAATTGAAGATAATAAAGTAAATATGTTGCTTGTCTCCCGCGTTGTGGAGGCAGAAGGTTACGACTTGCTGCGCGCTGAGGATGGGCCGGAGGCCCTGGAAGTGCTGGAGGAACAGAGCCCGGACCTGATTTTGCTGGACGTGAACATCCCCGGCATCAACGGCCTCGACCTGGCTCGCATGATCAAGGACGATGAGAAACTATCGACGATCCCCGTCGTCGCCACCACGGCCAACGTGCTCGTCGGTGATAAGGAACGTTGCCTCGAAGCCGGTTGCGATGAATATCTGCCAAAGCCGCTAGACATCCGCCGCCTGCGCGAGGTGATGCACCACTATCTGGGAAACAACAGGTCGTAATTCCCCACGCATTCTATTTTCCCGAAAGCGGATGGCTTTGCCTCAGCCGTTTTCGGGAGTATTTGTCCGCGCCCCCTCTCCCCCGTACTCCCGGCCGATCAAAACGTAAGGTTCTCCCTGCACGTGTGTCAGGAAAAGAGTGGCGTGCGTTTCCCCCTCCAGCCGTAGCCGTCGCTGTAACGTTTCCGGCTCCAACGGCGATCCCCGCTTCTTCACCGTCACCCGGCCGACGCCCCGCCGCCGCAATTCGTGGCGCAACCGCTTCAGCTGAAAAGGCATCGCCTCGTCCACCGCGAAACAGCGTGCGAACGGGGTGGGCTGCGCCCGGTCGGCCGTCAGGTAAGCGATCTCCTCGTCGATCTTGGCCGCTCCTAGCCGTTGGGCCAGCGCCTCCACCAGATGGGCGCGGATCACCGCCCCGTCCGGTTCGTAAAGGTAGTCGCCGGGCCGCGTCACGGGAACCTGCTCCCCCGTGTCGTCGGCCGTCGTCAGCGTATCGCCCGACGGCAGCAACGTCGCCCGCCGCGCCACGCCCCCGTTCAACGCCCCAAACCAGAACACGGCTTCCTTCACCTCCCCCGACGCTGAGATAAACTCAACCTCAGCTCCCTCCGGCAGCTCTGCGTAATCGACGCCCGGGCTGACCTTGACGCCCGCGTGGGGGACGACGGGCAGCCAGCCGTCCAGCAGGCTCAGGGGCGGCCGGTAATCGTGTACGGAGGTGAGGCGGCGGCCCCGCTCGTCTCGCCGGCCGGGATCGAAGAAGAGGGCGTCCACCCCCAGCGGCGGCAGCTCGCGTAGGTCGGCCAGAAGCGGCTGGAAATGATCCTCGCGCCCGTAGACGCTCACATTCTCCCGCGCCATGCGCAGCCGCAGCCGGTCACGATCGACGCCGATGACGTGGGTGCCGGCCGCCAGGTTCAGCGCGTCTCCGCCGACGCTGCACCCCAGATCGGCCACACAGTCGAAGCCGGCCGCCGCATAGCGCGCGCTGCGGTGAGCGCTGACTATCTCTGACGAGGCCTGTTCCAGCGCCGGCCGGGTAAAAAACATCTGCGCGGCCCGGCTGAACTTCTCCTCCGCCCGCTGCCGCAACATCGCCGTCTCCAGCAGCGCGTGCGCCTGTCCTGACGTTACCTCTTGCCGAAGTTGGCTGGCCAGCGCCAGGTGATTCTGCGGCGTGATCGGCGTCTCGGTCAGTTGCTCTAGCCGCTCAGATCCTTCGGGACTCAGGAGGAAGTGGAAGTCCCGTAGTTCCATTAACCAACGATGGAGAAGAGGGCAACCGTCTCACTGCCCAGACGTAGCAGTGGACGCCCCCACGGTGTCAGCGCGAGAATGAGAATGAGGGATATGGTAAAGAAGATGGCTGCCCGGCGGTGCCGCGTGCTCGTCGCGTGCGCGCCTTTGGCCGCCGCGCGCCCTGCGTGGGCCAGGCCCAGCGCCAGGAGCATGACCACGCTATGCTCCACGAGATAGAAGCGCACTTCTGAGTTGCCCATCGCCGCGCCAAAGTCAGAAAAGGCCCCCGTCGTCGTAGGGCTCAGGAAGAGGTACATGACGATCCCCAGCAGCACCTGGATGTCGAAGCTGATCGTGAAGAGCAGCCCCAGTCGGTCGTCCAACTGGGTCCACTCGGCGTCCGTCCGCCAGCCGATAATGGCCCGGCCGGCCGCCAGCACGCCCGCAATCAGGACGATCCAGCGCAGGATGTTGTGTAGGGTGAGGGTCACGTCAAAAGCACTCATCGTTCTCTCCTTCAGTGATTGTGGCTATAGTCGTTGCTTACGCCGCCGACTTACGGTCGCGGCTCAGCAACCAGAGAATGAAGAGGCCGGCCGCCGCCAGCAAGGCTACGGCCGCCGCCTTACGCTCCCGCTCGCCGAGCGGCGGTGGCGGCGTCGTCTCCGCGATCCACTCAAACGTTTCCTTCATGCCCGATTGCAGCGGCCGCGGTTTCCACCCCAGTTCGGCCCGCGCCTTGTCCGCGCGCGCCATGTAGGTAGCTCCCATTATCTCCGTCGCCTCGCGGCTGAAGGCGGGGGGCAGGTCCAGGACGGCGTTCAGGAGTCCCATCCCCGGCGCCAGCGGCCGGACGAAGCGGGCGGGAATCGATACGGCCGGCCCCGGTTTGCCCGTCAGGTAGGACCAGAAGGCGAACATTTCGCCCATCGGCACGGCCGGGCCGGCCAGCACATAGCTTTCGCCCGGCTCTCCCTTTTCGGCCGCCAGAATGATCCCCTCCGCGATATCGTCCACGTGCGCGTACGTCACCGTCGTTTCCGGGCCGGGAAGGACGGGAATGCCCTGGTAAAAGAGGCGCATCATCTGTCCGATGAGACTGTGATCGCCGGGGCCGTAAACGCCGCCCGGCATGACGATGATGATGGGCGCGCCCTCTTCGATGAGCGGCTCGGCGACTTTGTAATGGGCCAGCCACTTCGTCCGGTCATACTCCGTGAGGAAGGGGCCGTCGCTGGTGTACGTTTCGTCCACCAGTTTGCCCTGCGTGTCGCCAAAAACGGCGACCGTGCTTGCGTAGACGATTTTGGGGATGCCCAGCTCGTGTGCCAGCGTCAGGACGGCGCGGGTGCCACCAACGTTGATTCGCTCCGCCTTCATCCAATCCTCGTCGCCGATGCGATACCAGCCGGCCAGGTGGAAGACGACGTCGGCGCCGATCATGCCCTCGCGCATCGACGCCTTGTTGGTCACGTCGCCGAGAACGGGGTCTGCACCGGCCTCATAGAGGGCGGCCGCGCTGCTTTCGGAGCGCGCCAGCGCCACTACTTCGACGTCGCGCTCCAGCAATTTGCGCACCACGCTCTGTCCGATAAAGCCGGTTCCACCAGTCACAAATGCTTTCATCGTTGCTTTTCCCCTGTCACTGATTTGCTACTGCCTTCGGGCCGTCCGCTGCTGTGCGAGCCGCCCTGCGGGCGCGTCCTGCGGGCGCACCGTATGTCGCACTGCATTATACATGAGTGCGCGCCGATGGGAAACTGTCTCTCGCCAAGAGGACGGCCGCCTCGAAAAGGGACCGATTACCCCGGCACCCCTTTCTAATGGAAGTCATATGTTATTTTTAGCTCCTTTATACACCCGTTTCCTACACATAAAAGTGAAGCGTCGTGCCAAGAAGAAAAAGCATCGCCATCACATAGGAGGTGACGAGCGCGATGCGCACTGACGAAGCGATTAAGAAGGATCTAATTGATCAACTCTACTGGGATAATCGCATCGACGCGTCAGATATTACGGTGACCGTCGATGATGGCAACGTGACACTTACCGGAGAAGTACAGACCCATCGGGCTCGCGAGGCCGCGGCCCGCAACGCCTGGCTCGTCGAAGGCGTCGTGTTTGTCGACAATCAACTGAAGCTGGCCTACGCCGAGCCGGAAACGCTGCCGACCGACGCCGAAGTTCAGGAGGAGATCCTGGATTCCTTCCGCTGGAACCCGGACCTCCGCTCGTACAAGATCGACGTTGACGTCGAGAATGGCTGGGTCACCCTGGAAGGGACGCTGGACGCCTTCTGGAAGAAAGTGGACGCCGAATCTGAAGCGTTCGCCACGCGCGGCGTCGTGGGCGTGACCAATAAGCTGGCCATCGTACCCACCGAATCGATTAGCGATGAGATGATCGCCGAAGACGTCGTGGACGCCATCGAGCGCAACCTGCGCGTCAGCGCCGACGACGTGGACGTAACGGTGATGAACGGCCGGGTCACGCTGGAAGGCACCGTGCCCACCGCAGCGGCCAAAGTCGCGGCTTACAACTCCGCCCTCTACACGGCCGGAGTCAAGGACGTTCAGGATAATATCATCGTCCGCGAGCCTGTAATGTCGCCCGCCTAAATCAGATAGCGTAACCAGCACACACAACAGGGCAAGGGACGGCCGGTACCGGCCGTCCCTTTTTCGTTTTCTCCGCCTTATTAGGGTCGCCTACTGCGGCGGCGCGTGCGTTTCCAGGAACTCGGTGACGGCCTCGATCAATGCGTCCCGTTGCTCCGTTTCCAGCAGTCGGGAGCCGTGGCCGTCGCCGTCTAGCGTCACGAATTCCAGCGGTTCGCTCAATTTGTCCCGGATGTTGTTCATTTCGCGGAAATAGTCGGGTCCCTGGTACGTGTTCCCCGTCGACTCGTCGGTGACTACGATCCGGTCGTCCCGGGCGACGATAAGCAACTTGGGCGCCTCGAGCGCCGCCAGGTCTGCGTCGCGTAGGCTCCGTTCCAGGGCGACGTAGGCTACGCTCTCTGGTACGGAGACGAGCACGACGGCCGCTGGATCTCGTCCGGCCGCCACGTGAATCGTTTCCATCCCGGCGTAATCCCCGCCGACCAGGACGTAATCCGTCAGGCCGCGCCCCTCGACGAAATCAATGGCCGCTTCGATGTCGTCCCGGAACAGGGAGAGCAGGGGCGTGCCTTCCGACTCGCCGTGGCCCCGCATGTCGAACACCAGCGCAGCGAAGCCCCGCGACGCCAGCTCGACGGCCAACGGCTGCCAGGCGCTCCGGTCCGAATTCGGCTCGTGCGCGAAGATGACGGCCGGCCCGCCCGACCCGTAGAGAGTGCCCTGCAAAGTCAGATCGCGGCTGGTGGGGAAGCTGACCGCCTCGCCGGCCGACGCGACGGCTGTGCGCGTTGCGTCCGGCGTCGCCGTCACTCCGTTGCTGTTGTCATCTGTGTTCCCATCACTCCCCTCCCGCGCACAGGCGACCAAAAGCAGCCCCACAATCGTCAGCAACAAGAGCTTTCTCATGCGCCTTCCTCCGTTCTAAAAAGGGTTATCATTGTATCATAGGCGCTATATCTCCCTCTAGCCCCATTGATCCCGGTCCTCGTCCGGCGCTGCCCGTTGTTGCGCCGGGGGCACGTGGTGCTCAATAAACTGGATGACGCTGGATATTAGCTCATCTCGCTGCGCTGAGTCGAGCAACCGGCGACCGTGGGCGGAACCGTCCAACACGATGAATTCCACCGGCTCGCCCATCCTGTCCCGTATGTTGGTCATCGCCTGGTGGTAGTCCGGACCCTCGACGGTGACGCCGCTCGCTTCGTTGGTGAAGGTTGGCTGGTCGTCCTCGGCGACGATCAGCAGCGCAGGGGCGTCGATCTGCTGCAATTCCTCGTCGCGGACGCGCCGTTCGAGGAAGCTAAACGTGACACGCTCCGGCACCGAGATGAGCACGACGGCCGCCGGGTCCCGTTCGGCCGCCACGTGAATCGTTTCCATCCCACCATAATCGGAGCCGACCAAAACGTAGGCGTCCGCTCCCCGCGCCTCGACGAAATCGATGGCCGCTTCGATGTCGTCCCGGATCAGGGAGAGCATGAGGGGGCCCTCCGACTCGCCGTGGCCCCGCATGTCGAACACCAGCGCCATGTAATCCCGCGTCGCCAGCTCGACGGCCAGCGGCTGCCAGTCACGGCGGTCCGAATTCGGCTCGTGGGCGAAGATGACGGCCCGCTCGCTCGACCCGTAGAGGGTGCCCCGCAAAGTCAGGCCGCCGCTGGTGGGGAAAGCAACCTCCGCGGCGGCCGGCGTCACGGCCACCGGCGCGGCCGTCGCCGCCGGCCGGCTGCCGTTCGTCTCCCCCTGATTCTCCTCACGCTCACAGGCGCCTAACAAGGTCAGCCCTAAAATAAAAAGCAGCAACCCCTTCCTCATACCCTTTCCCTTCCTGCCCGCTGCCCTCCGACAACCGGCCGTATGCTTGCCTGGCGACGACGTGTATCGGCGATGACAGGTTTATCTGCACTTTGAATAAGATAGCGAAAATGGCAACACTTTGGATCTGCCATCG
>JAWVYQ010000110.1:0-11843 GCA_033722615.1 Promineifilaceae bacterium (SeqCode) | reverse complement strand
GAGCAAGTTTTGGTGATGCCCGACCAACCAGTCCTTCCCTGAGGTGGAGGGAGCAAGTTTCGGTAGTACCCGGCCAAGCAGTCCTTCCCTGAGGTGGAGGGAGCAAGTTTTGGTGATGCCCGACCAAGCAGTCCTTCCCTGAGGTGGAGGGAGCAGGTGAGGATGGGTATGCTTCTTTAGGAAGCGAGGGTGGCGGCGAGTCCCTGTTGCAGGGAGAAACGGGGGTGGAAGTCGAGTTCGCGGGCGGCGCGGGCCATGTCCAGGTGGAGGTCGCGGCTCATCAGATCGACGCCGGCCGGGGTGAGGGCGGCACCGGCGCCGGGAACCAGGCGGGCGAGCAACGGCCGGAGGAGGGCACTGCTGCGGCGGGCCCAGGCGGGGGAGACGGGGACGATGCGCGGGCCGCGGTCGGTCAACTGCCGAAAGACGCGCACCAGATGGCGGAGAGTGGTGGGCGTTCCCGGCCCGGCGTTGTAGGCGCGGGCGGCGGCGGCCGGGGAGCGGGCGGCCTGCCAGAGCAGTTCGGCGACGTCGCGTACGTAGACGAGGTCGAAGAGGCGGCGACCACCGTCGACCAGGGGAAGGAGGGGGAGGCGGGCGAGCTGTAGCGCGGTGGGCGTGAAGTAGCGGTCGCCGGGCCCGTAGATGACGGCGGGGCGGACGATGGTGGTCGGCAGGCCACGCTCCTGATAAGCGCGCACGCGCTCTTCGGCGGCGAGCTTGGAGCGGCCGTAGGGGCTGCGCGGGCGGCGGGGGGCGGTTTCGGGCGTGGGCACGGGGGCGTCGGGGTCGTAGACGCTGCTGGAACTGGCGAAGAGGAAGCGCCGGACACCGGCGGTGTGGGCGGCGGCGAGGAGGCGGTCGGTGAAGTCGACGTTGACGATCTGGTAGTGGGGGTCGTCGTCGCCGGCGCCGAAGGGGGCGCCGACGGTCAGATAACCGGCGAGGTGGAAGAGGGAGTCAACGCTATGCACGGCGCGGGCGAGGGTTTCTTCATCGACATCGACGGCGTCGCCGTGGACGATTTCTGCGCCGGCGGCGGTCAGGTGATGGGTGTCGCTAGTCGGGCGGATGAGGGCGCGGACGGAGACCCCTTTCTCCAGGAGCAGGTCTGTGAGGGAACGGCCGAGAAGGCCGGTGGCGCCGGTAACTAAGGCGCGCATCACGGGGCGGGCGGATAGCCGAGGCGAGTGAGATAGGGTTCGAGCCGGCGCTGGATCTGTTCCCGTTTGCGGGCGACGTCGGGTAGGAGGTTAAGGGGGCGGGGACTGACCATGGAAGCGTACTCTACCTGCCGCGCCGGTTGCAGGTTCAGGCTGTCGAGCACGGTGGCCATGACGGTGTCCGGCCGCTGGCAGAGGTCTTCGTAGCGGATGGAGATGTAGTGATCGTCCGGGAGGCGAGGCGTGTTCTCAAGGAAGTAATCGGTGGCGACCATGGCGTAGCGCAAAAGGAGGTTGACGCCGATGCGCGAGAAGAAGAGGAAGCGGGCGAAGAGGAGCTGGAGGGGCCGGCGGAAGAGGCGGTCATAGCCGCGGGCGAGCCAGGCCGTGTAGCGGTTCTTGCGGGACAGGGCGGAGCGCATGGCCTTTAATTTGGAGTTGTGCACGGCGAGGGGGTGGCGGTGAATGAAGAGAAAGCGGGCGTTGGGGAAGACGCGCTTGAGATAGAGGAAATTGGGGAAGTCCCAGGGGTTTTTGAGCAACAGGGGGCGGCCGGGAGGAGAGACGGTCTGCACCTTGCGGCAGAGTTCGACCATGTTGGGGAGCGTGCGCGGCGTGACGCGGGGAAGGTACCAGAAGGGGGGGTTCTCTTTCAGGAGATAGCCATACTCTTCGGGCAGATCCGGCGAGACCTCGATGCGGTCGAAGCCGCGATCGTGGAGGCCGGCTTCTTCAATTTCTTCTTCTACCTGGGCGCGGGCCTGGCTCTCGCGGCCGTGGTAATGGTTGTATAAGAGTTCGTCGTAGCGGGTGACGTGGTAGAAATCGACAAAGTTGAAGCTGCCGGTGGCGGCCAGCATCTTGTAGAAGAGGGTGGTTCCGGAACGATGGTCTCCCAGGATGAAGATGGGGCGGAAATCAACATTTTTGAGCGTTGGTAAATATGCGGCGTCGAGAGGGTCGGTGGTGGCTGTCATGGACGATACTCCCTGTTTCTTCTATCATTACGCGGGCCATGCGGACCCGGATTTTTCCCTTTGTACTGTTTTTCTTGCTGCTCGCCTTCTACGCTTTTACCTTACAACCTTCGCTGGCGTGGGGCGACGGCATTCGCCTGCAACGGGAGGCGATCTCGGCCGAGTCGTTTATTCTGGCGGAGATGGTCGAGGTCTCATTTGCGCCTGACCCGTATCCGTTTGCCCGACTGGGGGTGGCGGCCTGGGATCACCCGTTGTATGTGATGGTGGGCCACACGTTGGTGCGCTTGCTACCGACTGCCGATCCCTTGTGGCTGGTCAACTTTCTGTCGGCGCTCTTCGGCGCGGGGGCGGCCGGCGTGTTGTACTTGTGGCTGGTCCGGCGCACGGGGTCGCCGATGGCGGCGACGTTTGCGGCGCTGGCGCTGGCCGTATCCCATACCTTCTGGTGGCACGCCACCACGCCTGAAGTGTATACGCTATTCGCTATTCTTCAACTGCTTACCATCTTTTTATATGATTTGTATCAGCAACGGGGAAGGCCGGCAGCGCTGTATGGGGCGGCGTTTACGCTGGGGCTGGGCGCGGCGAACCACCTGCTGGCGCTGCTCCTGCTGCCGGCGGCCGTTCTCTGGGCGCTGCTGCCGGAGCCGATTGCGCGCAGCAGGGCGGCCGGGAAAGCGTTGCGCCAGGGAGGGCGGCGGCGGCTCTGGGCGCGGAGGCGCTGGCTGTTGGCGGCTCTCTTTTTTCTTCTGGGTTTCTCGCCTTACCTGATCCAGTTTCTGCGCATGATGCGCACGTTTCCACCGGCGCGGGTGTTGGGGCCGGCGGTGGGGGCGACGTTTCTCCGCGGTTCGCTGGCGACGACGCCGGGGGCGCTGGCGGAGAGCATTGTGGCCTACGTCACCTTTCTCGTTTACCAGTTCAACCCGGCCGGGGTGGCGCTGGGGGTATACGGGTGGTGGGCGGGCCGGCGGTCGTTCCCGACGTTGTGGAAGCAGGCGGCCGCCCTCTACGCGGTGTACCTGGCTTTCGGCGTGGTGTACGCGGTCTCGGACCAGTTCGCGTTCTTTTTGCCGGCGCACGTTTTTTGGGCGGGGGCGATGGGGATGGGGGCGGCGCGGTGGCTGGCGCGGGTGGGGAACAAGGGGCGACGGTGGGCGGCGGCGGGTCTGGCGCTGCTGGTGGTGGTGATGCCCCCGTTGTACGAGGTTGCGCCGGATCTGCTGCGGGCGGCGGGGGTGACAGAGGAGGCGTTTGGCATTCCGCAGATCGGCTCGGGCGTGCGGGATGGGCTGGATTATTATCTGAATCCTAACCGGCGGGGGGACAGGGCGGCTTACGCGTTCGGGCGGGAGACGTTGCAGGCGCTGCCGGCAGAGGCGGTGATTATCGCGGAGTGGTATACGGATACGGACGAGTTTTTTGTGTTCCGTTACTTTGCGGCGATCGAAGGGGTGCGGCCGGACGTGGAGGTCGTCGGGTGGCCGACGGTGGACCCGTTCGCTTTTGACGCGGCAATGGCGGTGGCGATGGTAGAAGAGCACGTTGGGCGGCGGCCGGTGTACCTGGCCTCGCTGAGCGAGGAGTTTTACGGGGCGTCGACGCTGGCGGAGCGGTATTGTATTGTGCCGGAGGATAATTTGTATCGGATCTACGTGCGGGAGGAGGAGGCAACAGCGGCGCCGAAAGTGGGGCGGCCGTGTGTTTCACCCGGTTCGCTTCCTTAGTGGTGCTCTCGCCAAGTTCCTACTTCGGTTGTTTAATCAGGCAACAATCACGGCCGGCGGTTCACTCGGCGGTGAAGCACGCCGATGAAGTCGACGTGCTAATAAGAAGGCGGACCATGAATGGCCCTTCTGTGACGCGGCCCGAAGCGGAAGGCGTGGTAATGGCACTGACAAGGGGCGGCGCAGCGGCGACTCCGGCTGCAAAGACACCGGATCTTTTAACTGTCCATAATGGCACGGGCTAGAGCACGGCACCGGCTGGAGATCGGCTTGACGTCTGGCAAGATCGACACAAGTGAGGCCACAGAGCCGTCCCTGCGATAAGTTGTTGGTTATCCCCCTTTTGGCTACACTCGCTCGCCAGGGATCGGTAGACAATTAGGCAAACTTTCCAACGTGATAAGGGAGGATGGGATGGCTGAAGAAGAGAACGGAAACGGGGAAGAGCGAGCGGAACCGCAGGAGGAGAGGACGGTCACGAAGCACGAGGTGGAGGTGGACGGGCAGACGCTGAATTATACGGCGACGGCGGGCACGCTGGTGCTGAAGGAGGAGGCGGAGGAGGACGGGGAGTCGAAGGGGGAGCGGGCGCAGGCGACGATTTTTTACGTGGCGTATACGCTGGACGACGTGCAGGACGTGTCACAACGGCCGATCACGTTTTCGTTCAACGGCGGGCCGGGTTCTTCGTCGGTGTGGCTGCATTTGGGCGTGCTGGGTCCGCGGCGGGTGGAGATGGCGGACGAGGCGGGGAATATGCCGCGGCCGCCCTTCGGCCTGGTGGACAATGCGTTTACGCTGCTGGACAAGACGGACCTGGTGTTTATCGATCCCGTGAGTACGGGGTACAGCCGCGTGGTGCCGGGGGAGAAGCCGAAGACGTTCCACGATTTTGAGAAGGACATCGAGTCGGTGGGCGAGTTTATTCGGCTGTATACGACGCGAAGCGGCCGGTGGACGTCGCCGAAGTTTTTGATCGGCGAGAGTTACGGGACGACGCGGGCGGCCGGGCTGTCGGGCTTTTTGCAGGAGCGACACGGCCTGTATTTCAACGGCATTATGCTAGTCTCTTCGATTCTGAACTTCCAGACGGCGTATTTCCGACCGGGCAACGACCTGCCGTACATTCTTTTCCTGCCGACGTATACGGCGACGGCGCATTATCACGGCCGGCTGGACGACGACCTGCAGCAGAAGCCGCTGCGCGAGGTGCTGGACGAGGTGGAGGCGTTTGCCCTCGGGGAATACACGCTGGCGTTGATGCAGGGATCGGCGCTGCCGGCCGACGAGCGGGAGGAGATCGTGGAGAAGGTGGCGCGTTATACGGGGCTGACGGCGGATTACGTGGAGCGCGCGAACATGCGGCTGGAGATTATGCGCTTTACGAAGGAGTTGTTGCGGGAGGAGGGGCTGACGGCCGGGCGGCTGGACAGCCGTTTTACGGGGCGGGATCGGGACGACGCGGGGGAGACTTTTGAGTTCGACCCGAGCTACGCGGCGATTCAGGGGCCGTATACGGCGGCGCTGAACGATTACGTGCGCCGCGAGCTACAGTTTGAGAGCGATCTACCGTACGAAATCCTGACGGACCGGGTGCGGCCGTGGAGCTACGACAAGTTCCAGAACCAGTACGTGGACGTGGCGGAAACGCTGCGGAAGGCGATGAACGTCAACCCGTTTCTGCGGGTGTTTGTGGGCAACGGTTATTACGACCTGGCGACGCCGTACCTGGCGACGGAGTATACGTTCAACCACCTGGGGTTGCCGGCCGAGCGGCAGGCGGAGGACGTGTCGATGCATTATTATGAGGCGGGGCACATGATGTACCTGCACCGGCCGTCGCTGGCGCAGTTGAAGGAGGACCTGGCGACGTTTGTGGAGGCGGCCGTCTAAGGTAGGGAATCCCCCCATGTCTTACCGTCACCAAGTATGCGATAATTCAAGGGAGCGCAGGGGGTAGGCGAGCGGATTGTGTCGCTCATCCCGTTTCTCGTTCGACGACAGAACGACGAGTGTAAAAGGAAAAAGGAATGAATGAGAGTCAACAGCCTGCATCTCGCGAGGATGCGGTGATCTGGACGGAGGGGTTGACGCGCCGTTTCGGTGAGGAAGTGGCGGTTTCTGACGTGACGATGACGGTGCCACGGGAGAAGATATTCGGTTTTATCGGCCCGAGCGGATCGGGGAAGACGACGACGATCCGGATGTTGACGGGCGTTTACGAGCCGACGTCGGGGCGCGCCTCGGTTCTGGGCAGCGAGCCGGCCGGCTTTGACCAGCGGACGCGGGCCCGCATCGGTTATATGCCTCAGCTCTTTGTCCTCTATCCCGAATTGACAGTGTGGGAGAACCTGAGCTTCGTGGCATCCCTGTATGGGATGCCGTTGCGACGCAAGAAGCGGCTGGAAGAAGTGCTGGATTTTGTGGAACTGACGGAGGATAGGAAGAAGGTGACGTCCGAGATCAGCGGGGGCATGCAGCGGCGCCTGAGCCTGGCGACGACGCTGGTCCATGAACCGGATTTGATTTTCCTGGACGAGCCGACGGCGGGCATCGACCCGGTATTACGCCGTAAATTCTGGGACCACTTCCGTTATCTGCGGGAGCAGGGGCGTTCGTTGTTTGTGACGACGCAGTACGTGAGCGAGGCGGCGTATTGTGACCTGGTCGGCGTTCTGACCGGCGGCCGGCTGCTGATGGTGGATACGCCGATGGGGTTGCGCTACCAGGCGTATGGGGGCGATATCGTGGACCTGAGAACGGAGGAGCGCATACCGTATCCCCAGCGGCAGGACCTGGCCGATCTACCTTACGTGCGCGGCCGGCCGGAAAGCGTTAGTGAGTCGCACCTGCGCCTGGTCGTGGACGAGGCAGCGACGGCGGTGATGGAGTTGCTAGAGTGGTGTAAGGAGCAGGAGATCGCCGTAGAATCTGTAGAAGAGTACCAGCCGCCGTTTGAGGACGTCTTTGTGGAGTTGGTAAAGGAGAATGGCGGTGCGAGATAAAATATCGC
The DNA here is from genome assembly GCA_033722615.1 of Promineifilaceae bacterium (SeqCode). Classification (GTDB taxonomy): domain Bacteria; phylum Chloroflexota; class Anaerolineae; order Promineifilales; family Promineifilaceae; genus JAAYYY01. The sequence continues at coordinate 4,960 of JAWVYQ010000110.1, read as the reverse complement.
GCTTCGTAGATAAGATGTGGCGTTTCTTTATTCGCACGTCATCCTTCGTACGCAAGGAATTGTTTGGTAGCCTGCGCCAGCCGCGGCTGATGTTGACGCTGGTTTTAGGGCCTTTTCTGATTTTACTCTTGTTTGGCCTGGGCTATCGGGTGGAGCCTCAGTCGCTACGCACTCTATTCGTCTTGTCGGAAGACAGCCCTTTCCAGGGGCGATTGGAGGAGTATTCGGAAGACATTAGCCCCCAGCTGGAAATGGTGGGCATCAGGGAATCACTGGCCCAGGGGCTGGGAGAGTTGCGGCGGGGGAACGTGGACCTGGTGGTGGTCTTGCCGGAGCATCCGGTGGAATCGATCCGCAATAGCGAACGTGCGGTATTTACGCTTTATCATAACGAGATCGATCCCTACCAGGTGGATTATATCGACGCGTTTGCCCGCATTTACGTGGATGAGCTCAACAGGCGCGTTCTGGCCGACGTGGCGGGAAGCGGTCAGGAAGAGAGCGCGTCGGCGGAAGAAGCGCTCGTGCAGACGCAGACGGCGGCGGCCAACCTGCGGCAGGCGTTGGAGGCTGGCAACCGCGGGCAAGCGATCGAACACCGGAATGAACTGGAGCGGGGTCTCAACGCTCTGTTACTGGCAGTCGGCAGCGGTAGCCAGCTGGTTTCCGATCTGGAAGAGCGCTTTGGTCTGGAGGAGAGTCAAGAGGCGGAAATTCGCGAGCGCCTGGCAAGAATGCGCCAGTTGTTCCAATCTTTGCAATCGCTGACGGCCACTGCGGCCGGATCGGAGATTGGGGAAGACGAAGCGGAAGTCGCACGGCAGATCGAGGAGGAGGCCGGGGCGATGGAAAAAACGATCGACGAGTTTCAGACTATCGCGCCGGGGGTATTGGTGAGCCCATTCCGCGCCGAGATAGAGAGTGTTTCACCGGGCAGTCTGCGCGTTTCCGATTTCTACGTGCCTTCGGCGCTGGCGTTGCTGGCGCAGCACTTGGCAGTCACGTTTGGCGCCCTCTCTATCGTGCGCGACCGGCAACGGGGCACCATGGAACTATTCCAGGTTTCTCCGTTGGGGCCGTTGGAGGGTCTCCTGGGTAAATACGTCAGTTACTTCCTCCTGGAGGGGCTGTTGTTGGCAATCCTGACCGCGCTGAGCCTGTGGGTGTTACGCGTGCCGGTGCTGGGTAGTTGGGGCGCCTATTTTCTGGCGTTGAGCACGTTGATCTTTACGGGATTGGGGCTGGGTTTTGTTCTGTCTTTGCTGGCCCGTAACACGAGCCAGGCGGTACAATATTCGATGATCGTGCTACTGGCCAGCATCTTTTTCAGCGGCCTGTTTCTTTCGCTGCAACTGTTGCGCCCGGCCGTGCAGGTCGTCTCTTGGACGTTGCCGGCGACGTACGGGACGCAGATGTTACAGGACGTGATGTTGCGGGGCGCGTTTTCTAACGAGGACGCTTCGCTTCTGGCGGCGTTGCTTGGGATGGGGGTGGCTTTCTTCCTGGCAGCGTGGTACCTGTTGCGGCGGGAAATGGGGCTGAGGCGCATTGGTGATGACGGAGCGGAGCGACCGTTACCAGAACAACAGTAAGAGGAAGAGAAGAGGCGCCGGCCGTCTGGTGACGGCCGGCGTTTGCGCATACGGCGTCAGGCGGGGCGCCGGCGGCCGCTGATCAGACCAAGCACCGCGGTGAAGAGGGCGGAGCCGATGATGGACCACAGAATGGGGAAGGGTTCGCCGCCAACGGTGACGGTCAGGGGCGCGGGTAAGCCGAGCTGGCGGCTAAGCCAGAGCCCCAGGAAGGCGCCGATGAAACCGACGATGGCTGAGATCACGCAGCCGCCGAGAGAGTAGCCGGCGAGGGCCTGACCCAGGCTACCGGCCACAGCGGCGATGATCACCAGGATGATGAAACCTAACAAGCTCATTTTGTACCTCCTTAGCACTTTGTGAACTTTATCTTGCAGTTTCCGCTTCAGCGGCTGAACGGCTGAAGCCGTTGTCACAAGGTTTCAACGACCCGTTGACGGCCGGGCGCGTTGTAGTGCCGATGATGACAAGAGTTGGCGAGAAGCGATATGGGTATGTTCCCTACCGTTGCCCCGGACGAGACCCCATTTCGCCGGTATCAGTCTTCCGTGTGGGAGAGCAAGCGTTGCATGAGGGTTAAAGCAGGTGAGATTCCCGCAGAGGAGTGGGGAAGCCCCGATTCTGGCCTTTATTGCCTGGGACGGGATGCTGTCGCACACCGTTGACTCCTTTTCATAGGCCTTCTACGTACCATTCCTCGACGAAATCAGGGCTCTTTCAGCAGCGACGTAGGGATCCCCCCCATATCTATTAGGCGCAAAGCGTGTCATGCTATAGGTGACGATGAAAAAGCGGGCCGAAAAAAGAAGAAGCACGAGCCGCGATTGGATTGGAATCGTCGTGAAGCAGCTTAATGTCGATACGGGAGTTCGAATGTGTCGATCTCCCCAATACCAATGGAGGTAAAAACAAATGTTGAGATGGATTATCATCCTGCTCGTATTCGCCCTGATTGCCGGCGTGCTTGGATTTGGCGGTATTGCCGGAGCCGCAGCCGGGATCGCCAAGATCATTTTCTACATCTTCCTGGTCGTGCTTGCTCTGGCGGTGATCTCGAATTTCCTTCGCCGAACGTAGCCAGAGCGTTCAGTAGAGGGCTGGAGATTGGTCGATCGTTCTGGTAGAGCGGAGCCGTGACCAACATGGCTCCGCTTTCCATTTTTCTCGACTTTCGGCCCAGGAGGAAGTTTTGGTGAGTAGACGTTTGAGGAGAGCAAGCGGCGGCAGGCGTTTTCCTGTAGGGCGCCTACTCGTCGCCCTGGTGATCGCCGCTTTTTCTGTTATTTCCTACTGTAGCTCCCGGAGCTATAACGACGTCACGGAAGAAACTCAGTTCGTGGGTATCAGCCCCGAACAGGAAATTGCGATGGGGCTACAGGCCGCACCGGAGATGTCCCAGCAGCATGGAGGCCTTTATCCGGATGAGGAAGTGCAAGCGTACGTTGATTCTGTGTGCCAGCATCTCGTCGACAACAGTGAAGCAGGAAAGACGGAGTGGCCGTTCGAGTGCCATCTACTGGCGGACGAGGAAACGATAAATGCTTTTGCTCTCCCTGGCGGGCAGATGTTTATCACGGTGGCGTTGTATGAGCAGCTGGAAACGGAAGGTCAGCTCGCCGGGGTGATGGCGCACGAGATAGGTCACGTGGTGGCCCGGCATTCCTCCCAACGCATCGCGAAGATGGAACTGACACAAGGGTTGAGCGGGGCCGTGGTGATTGCTACCTATGATCCAGATAACCCTCGAAGCCAGGGTTCGGCACAGATCGCAGCCCTGATCGGCCAGTTGGTGAATATGAAGTTCGGCCGAGACGACGAGTTACAGTCAGATCGGCTGGGCGTCCAGTTTATGTCGGAAGCGGGCTACGATCCCCGATCGATGATTGACGTGATGCAGATCCTGGCGGAGGCCAGTGAGGGCAACCGCCCTCCGGAATTTTTCAGTACTCATCCCAACCCTGAAAACCGTATTGTCCGTATCCGGGAGGCAATTGAGGAAGAGTTCCCCGACGGCATTCCCGAGGGGTTGGAAGAGTAGAGCGTAACACGCGGAGGAATGGAAATGATGGAAGCGTCTCGAAGAAATATGCACCAGGTCATGGATTGGCAGGCCGCCATCATGGCAGGGCTATTTGCCGGGGCTATGACGCTACTGGTCTTACTCGTCGCCTACCCGCTGGCAACAGGTGGGACTCCGTGGACGGCGCTGCGCTTTATTGCGGCCATCGTCCTGGGGTCAGCCGTGTTGCCGCCGCCCACGACCTTTGACGCCATGGTGGCCCTCACGGGGGTCACCATCCATCTGGCCCTGTCGGTTCTTTATGCCGTGGTTCTGGCGCTGATCATTCACCGTTGGGGCATCATCATCGGTTTCTTGTGCGGTGCGTTGTTCGGAGGCGCTCTCTTCTTAATTAATTTGTTCGCTTTTACAAATCTATTCGACTGGTTTTATCCCTTGCGCTCCTGGCCTTTTCTGGCGCTCCACTTATTCTTCGGGGCGGTCGCCGGGGGCGTGTACGAGTTATTGGAGCGAGATTACTATGTAGAGAGCGTGACTGAAGAGTGGACGTAAGGGGGCACGTAGAGCGTGCGACCCGTCCAAACAGTGTGATTTGTCAACAAAGACAGTCTTTCAGAAGAAAGGAGAATGACGATGAACGAAGCGATTCTTGAAGGTAAATGGAAACAGTTTCAGGGCAAGGTGAAAGAGCAATGGGGCGAGCTGACGGACGACGAGCTGGACCAGATTGACGGCCGGCGCGACCAGTTAGTGGGTCTGCTCCAGGAGAAGTACGGCTACAGCCTGGAAAGGGCCGAAGAGGAGTTCGATGATTTCATCGACTCGCTTGACGATGGCTCGGCCTAACTGATCCCATTCAGGTGAACGCGTTCACCTGAACGCATTTGACACGATTCGTCAGTTACAAAAAAAAGAAAAGGAGAAACAACATGCATAGCACAGTAAGTGCTTTATCAGCATCGACCCTGATCGGGGACGACGTCAGAAATCGCCACGGCGAAGATCTGGGTAACGTGGAGGAGATCATGCTTGACGTCAACAGCGGGCGCATCGCCTACGCCGTCCTTTCCTTCGGCGGGTTCCTGGGTCTGGGGGACAAGTACTTTGCGATTCCCTGGGCCGCGCTGAGTGTGGACACCGAGGAGCATGCTCTTGTCCTCGACGTTGACAAGGAAACCCTGGAAAGCGCCCCTGGCTTTGACAAGGACGACTGGCCCCAGACGCTGAACGGGGACGACGCCTGGCTCGTCGAAGTGTACGATTACTATGGCTATCCTCCCTACTGGCGCTAGGAGTATCTACAGCGGTTAGCCTCTGGGGTGGACGCCCGTATTGAAGGTGCAGGATG
>JAWVYQ010000109.1:0-11960 GCA_033722615.1 Promineifilaceae bacterium (SeqCode) | reverse complement strand
TATTATCGCTCGGCCCGGCCGCTCGACGACGCCCAACCGCTAGACGCGGCCATTCCCGCCCCACCCCCGCCGGAGACGGCCACCGTCGTCGCCAGCGACGGCTCCCAGATCCTCCCTGACCGCCACGCCCCCTATCTCTACTCGCTGGTGAACGTGGGCATCATCACCTACTTTCACGGCCGCGGCCGCCCACCCCGGCAGGAGACGCACCCGGCCCTCGACTATCCCGGCGGCGACGAGGATAATCCGGACGAGGAAACCTTCGTCGACAGCGGCGCCATCGTCAACCTTCGCCGCGACCTGGCGGAGATCCAACGGCTGGTAGAGACGGCGGCGCAGGTCGGAAACGAGCCGCACCCCGTCCTGGCGCTGCTCGACCAGCGCCTCCTCTACTGGCCCGTGGGCTCGGCCGGCAACGAAGAGGGCCAGCGCGTGCTCTACGGCTGGCAAAAGGCGATGTCCAAGGCCGCCGCCGATCGCTCCCTGCTGGCCGGCTACATCGACCGGCCGGGCAAGCGCTCGGTCATGACGTTGCTCTATACGCTGGATCTGCTCGACGGCGCCCTCGACGCCGAGACGTTGATGGAGCGCAGCCGCCAGCCAGGGCTGACCGACGCCCACCTCTTCCGGCAAATCCTGCGCGAGCCGGGCCAGCGCAGCAAGGTGTTCGTCGACGTGTCGCAGCACAACGGCGACTTTCACGCGCGCGACGAGCGCAACGAGGTTTGCTTTTTCTACTTCAACTCCGGCCGGCGACACATCGCCCGCGTCGACGTGCCCATCTGGGTCGCCAAAGATGCAAAGCGGCTTGAGGCCGTCCACGGGCTCATTGACAGCCAGTGCCAGATCATGGGCGATTATCCCTACGTCCTGGCTCGCGCCGACGAGCTGGCCGTCGTCGGCTACAATGACCGGGAAAGCCTGGACGTGATGATCGCCAACGCTATGAACCGCCAGGGCCTGGCCGGCCGCGCGACGGCCAAACGGAGCGGCAAGGACGTGGCCCGCGCCGGCCGCACGCGCCACGAAGGGCTGCAACGTCGCGGCGGTCGTTAGAACTTGGCTCCGTTTCCGGGAAACGGCTCGGGAATGAAATGAAAGGAAGGAACAGATGTTTCCAGAGGATGAAGGGCCGCAAGCAAACCATCGCGAGGACGAGGTCGGCCGCGTCTTGCGCGCCAGCACCACTGGTTTCGCCGTGGGCAGCCGCGTCCAGCAACTGTCGGCGCCCAGCTTCGGCTGCATGGTCAAGGCGCAGCCGGTGGACGAGCGAGAAGCGATCTACGGCCTGATTTACGACGTACACATCGACGACGACCCGCTGGTCCGCCGCCTCATTCTCGCGGAAAATCCCCGGCCGTCCGTCATCGAAGATCAGCGCAACAACCGCCTGCTGCCGATTGAGATGAGCGCCCTGACCATCGGCTACCAGCGGGACGGCGACGTGTACCACGGCCTCCCGCCCCGGCCGCCGCTTAACCTGGACCCCGTCATGCTCTGCACCGAGCGGGACGAAGTGGCGCGCCTTACCGAACGGCCGGGCTACCTGCGCCTCATCCTGCGCGCGGCCGGTACCCAGGTGCCGGTGGATCAGCTTCTGGTGGCCCACGTACGCCACACCTACGAACAGCGCGGCCGGGACAACGCGTGGGCCCTGCGCACCATCCAGGAACTGATCGAGCTATTGCGCAGCGACTACGAATTGCTGGTGCCCACGCTGGAAGCCATCGGCGACGCCCTGCCCGACCTGGCGCACGTGCATGTGTCGGCTCAGGAGTAAACGCAAAATGGCCACTGTAAAGACCGGAAGACCCGTTCTCCGGCGAGAAATAGAAGAGATCCTCCATGAATGAGAATATAGGCTACATCGTCGGCGGCGGACTGAAGGAAGGCTTTCGCGTCAGGTTGACCGTCCCGGCCGACGAGGTCCAGGAAGGTAGCTTCGTCGTCTGCGACAGCGGCCGCTGGCGTTTCTACGGCCTGGTCACCGACCTACAACTGGGGGCCACCGACCCGCGCTTCGCCGACGAGCCCTCGACGCGCCTGCCGCCGGCCGTGAGCCAGATGCTCCAGGGCAAGACGCTGTACACGACGCTGGAACTGTACCCCACCCTGATGCTCGACCGGGGACCAGACCCCGACACCGATCCCGAAGGCTACCTGGAATGGCAAGAGCTGGCTGAGAGCGGCCGCCTCGGTCCTCAGCCGGTGAAGACGGTGCCCGCCCACCACGCCGGCGCGCGCCTGGCCGACGAGGGAGACGTCGCCGAAATCTTTCCCGGCGACTTCATCATCGGGCACACCATCGAGCAGCAACACCCGGTCGCCCTCAACCTGCGCCGCTTCGTCAAACGCTCCAGCGGCATCTTCGGGGCCACGGGCACCGGCAAGAGCTTCCTCACGCGCATGGTCCTCGCCGGGCTGATGAAAGAGGACGCGGCCGGCGCCCTCGTCTTCGACATGCACAACGAGTACGCCTTCGACGATCAGGACACCGACAACAACGTCAGGATATGGGGGCTGCGCTCCCTCTTCGGCACCAAAGTGCAGGTCGCCGCGCTGGGCAAAGGAGCCACCGTGCGCAGGCACACGCCCGACTTCACGCTGGAGCTGGCGGTGAGCGACTTCGAGCTGAGCGACATCCGCCTGCTGGCCGACGCCCTGAACCTGACGGACACGGCCGAAACGACGCTCAACGCCCTGGTGCGTGACTTCGGCGGCGAGTGGTTCGCCAACTTCATGAAGCTGGAGCCGGGCGCGGTGGAAGTCGATCCCGAGAGCGGCAAAACCGAACCGGCGGACAATTCGGTCGCCGCCTGGGCCCGGGCCAACAACGTCCACGAAAAGGCGGCCGAAGCCCTCCACCGGCGTCTGGCCCGCATCTACGACAAAGATTACGTCGTGGAAAATCCCGCCAGCGACGCCGTCAGCGAGATCGTGAACAAGCTGGAGCACGGTCGCCACGTCATCCTTAGCTTCGGCGAATACGACAGCGACCTGGATTACCTGCTCGTCTCCAACGTGCTCACGCGGCGCATTCGCCAGAGGTGGGTGCAGAAAACGGAGGCCCACAAGAGCGACAGCGGCCCGGAGCCGCGGCCGCTGGTCATCGCCATCGAAGAGGCGCACAAATTGCTCAACCCCCACATCTCGGGGCAGACGGCCTTCGGCATCATTGCCCGCGAGCTGCGCAAATATTACGTGACGCTGCTCGTCGTCGACCAGCGGCCGTCAGGCATCGACGACGAAGTGATGAGTCAATTGGGAACGCGCATCACGGGCTGGCTGGGAGACGAGGACGACATCCGCGCCGTGCTCACCGGCCTCGCCGGCCGGGAGCAATTGCGCGGCATGCTGGCCCGCCTTCAGGAGAAAGAAGAAGTTCTGCTGCTGGGCTGGGGCGTTAAGATGCCCATCCCCATTCGCTCGCGGCGCTACGATCAGGATTTCTACGACGACGTGCGCGGGCGCAAAAGGGGCGACGGCGGCAGCAAAAAGAAAGAGGGGGACGACCTTCCCGTCATCGACAACATCGACGACGTGAACGCCGACCTTTTCGGCCGCTGAACACAATCAGACCGTAGCTACTCCGCCCGCCGCTTGTACCCCTCCACTTCCTGCACCAACCGGTCGGGACTGCCATCATAAATCTGCCAGTCGACCTCCCCGCGCGCCATCTTCAGCAAGATGTCGGCGAGCGCTTCGTTCACCGGTGTGGAAACGCCCACCCTGTTTCCGGCGGCCGCCACGGCCCCGTTGTGGTAGAGCACTTCGTTCTGTTCCTTGCCGGCCGCGAGGTCGATGTGGAATGAAGGGAGCTTGTCACCGCGGCCGGCGGCCACGAGGCGTGACAGCACCGGTTTGACGACAAAGGAGGGCAGCCGGTTAACGGCGAACGCCAGCCGGCTCGCCTGTGCGCCGGGCAAGTCCACGACCGCCAGCTTCTGGGCGCGCATGACGGCCAGCGCCTCGCTCAGCATCTCCATCTCCAGCTCAAACGTCGGCCCATACTTGTAGATCGCGCGCGGGTGGCGGTTGACGATGGCCGACGTCGCGTTGCCCACCATATTGAGCAACGCCTTCGACCATTTCATCGGGCGATGGTCCTTAAAAGAAACCGTCGTAATGCCCGCCTGCGCAAAGAGATCGACCCACTCCTTTACCCGCTGGCCGCGGCGGGTGGCCGCCAGCCCCAGCCCCCGGTCGGCTCGTTCCACGCGAATGCGCTCCGGCGTTTCCCGACTCACCGGCGTCGTCAGCGATCCGGCGATCACCCGCTCCGTGCCCAACTGCTCCTTCACCATCTCTTCGATGCCGATGCCGTTCTGAAGCGTGATAATGGGCGGATAAGCCTCGTCGGGGTAGAAGGCAATGAGCGCGTTGAGCGCCTCGGCCACGTCGTAGCTCTTCATCGTCAGCAGAATGACGTCGTAGTCACGGCCGGTGAGCAACGCCTGGCGAACAGACGTGTACAGTTCCGGCTGCACGCGAACGTCTGACTGGTCCGGCCGGACCAGGGTCAACCCTTTGTCCCCGATCAACTCGACCATCGTCAGCCGGGTGATCAGCGCGACTTCGTGTCCTTGTTCCGCCAGCGTGGCGCCCAAGTAGCCGCCGACGGCGCCGGCGCCGTATACGAGAATTCTCATCGTGTCATTGTAAGTGGCTGCCGATAAACTCCGGCCGGCCGCGGACGAACGCCGCCACCGGCATCGCCTCTCGGCCTGCTAACTGCACTTCCAGCAATTGCAGCCCCCCTTCTCCGGTCACGACGACGACGCCTTCCTCGTCGCCCGCAACCTGACCCGGCTCTCCGGACGGGGTCTCCCCCGCCTCCACCGGCCGCGCCGCCAGAACCCTTAGCCGTTGCCCGGCCCACGTCGTGAAGGCGCCGGGCCAGGGCGTCATGGCCCTCACGTGCCGGTCAAGCTGTACGGCGCGCGCGGTCCAATCGATACGGCCGTCCTCTTTCTTGATCATCGGCGCGTAGGTCGCTGCCTCGTCGTCTTGTGGCTGCGGCGCCAGCAGCCCCGTCAGGATGGCGTCGAGGTGCGCCCGCAACATCTCCGCCCCCAGATCTGCCAGGCGATCGTGGAGGGACGCGGCCGTCTCGTCCGGGCGGATGGGCACTGCCTCCCGTTTGAAGACGGGGCCGGTATCCAATCCCACGTCCATCTGCATCAGGCTGACACCCGTCTTCTCGTCGCCGGCCAGGATGGCGTGCTGGATGGGCGACGCGCCCCGCCAGCGCGGCAACAACGAGGCGTGCACGTTGATGCAACCGTTGGGAGGTAAATCGAGGACGTGAGGGCGCAAGATCTGACCAAAGGCGGCGACGACGATCGCTTCGGGCGCCCACTCGTGCAACGGTTCGGCCGCCTCTCGTTCGCGCAAGGATTCGGGTTGGTAGAGGGGCAGGTCGGCCGCCTCCGCCACCACTTTAACGGGGGAAGGGCGCACCTTGCGGCCGCGCCCGGCCGGTCGGTCGGGCTGCGTCACCACGCCGACCACCGTCTGCGTATCGATCAGGGCCTCCAGAGAGGGCACGGCAAACTCCGGCGTGCCCATAAAGACAATGTCTGCCATGGGCGCATTCTAGCGCAGAACGGGCGCCGGGCCAACCGGCACCCAGCCGATCCTATTGACGAGAAAGGTGCCAGCAAATAGAATCTCTGTGAAACGATCGTTGTTCCAGACTCATGCCCTTTACTCCGTCGCGCCAATCTTTAAGGAGGAACCTAATGGACATTGGACGAGCCTTTACCTTTATCACCGAAGATGATGAGTGGATCACGAAAGTCGGTATCGGTGCTATCCTATCTCTTCTCAGCTTTCTGATACTGCCGGTTTTTCTTCTGGGCGGGTATCTGGTCGGCGTGACAAGGAACGTGAAAGACGGACTTCCCCAACCATTGCCCCGGTGGACGAACTGGGAAAAACTGTTTATGGACGGTTTGTACGTAGCCATCGCCCAGCTTATTTACACGCTGCCCTTCTGGCTGCTGGTGTGTATCGCCGGCGTGGTCTCCGTTGGCATTGGCGGGGTAGGTGATCAGGACGTGGCGGCCGCCGGTATATCGGCTGTTGTGCTCGTGACCGTCTGCCTTGCCCTCCTTTTCTTGATCGCCCTTTTCTTCATCAGCCCGGCCATCGTCATTCAGTACGTGCGCACCGACGAGTTTGGCGCCACACTACGCTTTGGCGAAGTGCTGGGCATTGCCCGTGACCACATGGGCAAAATCCTCATGGCCGCTCTTGCTGCTCTCGTCGCCTCACTGGTGCTTAGCGCGGTCGTTGGCGCTCTGAATGTTATCCCCTGTCTGGGACAGATCGTGGGCCTTGTTATCGGCATCGTAGCCGGTCCCTGGCTGTCCATGTCTATCGGCCACCTGTATGGGCAAATCGCCGCCAACGTCGACATGACGAAGCCGCCGAAGCCCGCCTTCTGAAGCGGAACAAGAGACTTCTCCTGGCTTCTTGTGCCCTCGTTGACGAAGGCAAAGTATGCACCTACAATCCGTGTAACCGATTAACACGCTTAACTACTGAGGAGAAATCAAACGATGGCAGAAGACATTGGCGTTGAAAACGTCCCCCCCGGAAGCTCAGACGTCACGGATGACGACAAGTTGTGGGCGTTGTTAGGGTATATTATTCCCATCATTGCCTTGATCGCCCTGTTGCTTGAAGAGAAGAAGGATCGGCCGTTCGTCAGATATCACGCGGTACAGGCCCTTGTCCTGGGCGTTATCAGCCTTATCCTCAACGCGACGATCTGCGGCGGCCTCCTGGTATGGTTCTACGCCATCTACGTCGGCTTCCTGGCTTACCAGGGCCAGTGGGTCACCGTACCTTTCGTTACGGACTTTAGCAAGGATCAGGGGTGGATCTCCTAGCGAGAACGCTGCTTTGAAGTACATGTGGCAGCTATCGGCTCAGCGGCCGGTGGCTGCCTTTCGAGTATTTGGGGGAGAACGGTTTAAGAGGTAACCCTCCGGGAGGCTGACGCGCCACCACGCACTCGGCAAGCGCCCGTTGAACCTCCCGGAGGGTGTGCGCCCACAGGGGGCCGATTACACGTCGACCGTCACGTCCGGCTGGCCCTTGCCCGATTGTGGGGTGACGCTGCCCGGCGGATAGGGCTTGGTGCCAAATTGCGTCAGGGCAGCGGCGCCCAACCCCACACATAGGAGCAGAGCGATCACCAGCCACTCGCCCCAGACGAAGGGGAGCAACCCCAGCGCACCCACGACGAGCGTCAGCAGCACGGTGCCCAGCGCGGCCGTCACCGGCAGGCTCCGGTCGCGCAACCCCAACGACTCGGCCAACGTCCGGCCGAGCAGGTCGCCCAGCGCCACCCAGCCCATCACGGCCGCAGCCAGCGGGACCAACCCCAACAGGAAGACGGCCGGGTAAAGCACGATACCCACGCAAGTTACGGCGAGAATGACCAGCAACAAGAGAATGAGCGACGGCGCGGCGATGGCCGTCAGCAGCCCTACCACGCCGCTGGCCGCCGGTTTGCGGCGAATGGCCCCGCCCACCTGCTCCAGGTGTCGCGGGAAGAGGGCGGTCACCACCAGCGCCAGGATGCCCAACGAGAGGCTGAGGCCGGCAAGCTGGAAGACGTCCACGAAGAATCGGCCAACGCGCATCGCCAGCGTCGAAGGCGTGACGCCAGATGGCGGCGGTTGCGGTGATGGGATGGAGGGCGTCTCAAACATCGGCGGCCGGAACCGCCCCAGCGACTCCGCCAGGCCCTCGCCAACGGAAGTGCAACTGACGCTATCGCTCTCGTCGTCAACGTCGCCACCGAAGCTGAAACACTCCCCCTCGATGGCGGCTTGCTCTTCCAGAACCAGCCCGCCGTCAAAGATGACGACGTCCCCGATCACGGTTCCTGAAAGCGTCATCTCCCCGGTGAAGACGAAAACGTCCCCTTCGACGAGGCCGGCTACGTCGGCCGTCCCGTTGTCGAACAGCGTGACGTCGCCCTGCACGACGCCCCCCTCTTTAATTTCCAGACGCTCGCCGAACACGTTCACATCCCCCTCGACGACTTCCCCCTCGCCAATAATGCGGTCGTGTGGGGCTGCCACGTTGGCAGCGAAGGAGATGGCGGCCGGCGCCAACATGATTATCAACAAAACCAGAACAATAATCTTTCGTTTCATCTCGTCTTCTCCGTGCCGAGCCCGGCCCATGCACAGCTCGGGCTCAGCCTGGGATCAGCGGCTCAACTCACCTCGCTGCGGCGAGGTTGCAAGACGAGCCGGTGGTAAACGCTGCCCCACAGGACGACGACGCCGATCATGACCACCAGCCAGCCGATTAGCGCCGGCTGCTGGCCGACCAGTTGGCCTGCCCCCTTTAGCAACGCACTCAATGTGACGCCGGCCAGTTCCAGCAATTGCGTTCCCGCCTGCAACAGGCTGCGGAAAAATGCCGGTTCGACCAGCGCCGGTAAGAATTGAATCGCCATCCAGACAATTGCGCCCAACGGCGCCAGGCCCGTCAACAGCAAGGCCGCGTAGACCACAAGCCCCATCCACAATCTCTGTCGCGACGAGGGGAGGTGTGCGACCGTACGCTGCGCGAACCCTTCGGCCGGCTGCAACAGCGGCGCGCTCCTGAAGAGCGTGTCAATTGTCTGTAGGGCGCGCCATTCGCGGGCCAGCCCTGGACGCGCGCGAAGGTGAGATTCCAGCTCGCTCCACCCTTCCTCTGAAAGCTCACCGTCGAGCGCCTCCATCATCATCGTGTAGACGTCTTCCGTTTCCATTGGCAAATTATCTCCTGCTTGCATTTGCCTTTTACTCTCTATCTCTCTCTACGCACTAATCGGTTTCCGGTTGCAGCGTCCCGACAATTCCCTGCTCCACACCGGCTTCCGCCAACTGGCGGCGCGCGCGGAAAAGGCGCGACTTAATGGCGCTCACCGTCGTATCCATCACCTCGGCAATCTCCTGATAGGAGAGGTCATACCAGTAAAAGAGGACGACGGCCTGCCGGTAATCTTCAGGCAACGTTTCTAAGAGCGATTGCACCATCTCCTCCCGCTCGCTATCTACAGCCTGCGCCTCCGGCCCGTCGGCCCGATCGGACATCAGCGCCGGGTGCGGGGGGAGCGGTTGGTCGAGGGACAACAAGAGAGCGCGGCGCTTGCGCAGCAGATCGATACAGTAATTCGACGTGATCGACAACATCCACGTGCTGAACTTGCGCCGCGGATCGTAACTGTCGAGCTTGGTAAAGGCGCGAATGAACGCCTCCTGCGCGGCCTCCTCCGCTTCACCGCGGTTGCCCAACATCCGATAAGCCAAGTTATAGACCGGTCCTTGATAGGCTTCGATGAGCCGGCCGAAAGCTGCTTTGTCACCCTGCCGGGCCGCCTCCAGCCAGACCTGTTCTTCTTCTCTGCTCACACTTACGTTCTCCTGACTATCCATAACCTTTACGCACAGAGGCAGCAAAAGGTTGCAGATCGCTACATAGTGTCATCCGTCGCTCGGCCCGCGTCAAGCGTTGGCGCAGAAAGCGTTGGCGCAGAAAGCGTTCGCGCAGAAAGCGTTGGCGCAGAAATTTGACACCGCCGGGAGGAAACGACATAATGCCGCCATAATGAGCGACGAGAAGAAAGACACGCTTCAGAAAGAAAGGCAACGGGATAGCAGCTCACCTGGGGAGCGACCACTTCCCTCGACGTTATATACGGAAGAGTACTTCCTCACAGCCTGCGAAGGGTACGACGTCTTCCTGGAATCGGAAGGCGTTCAGCTCTCGCGCCGGTTGGAGGACGCCTTCTCAGTCGCCGGCGTGACCCCGGGAATGCGGGTGCTGGACGTGGGCTGCGGCCGGGGCGAGATCTTGCGCCACTGTATGCGCCTCGGGGCCGAAGTACACGGCGTCGATTACGCGGAAGTGGCCGCCCGTCTCTCCCGAGACGCCGTGCACGCCGAACGAGCAGCCGGCGTCGATTCGCCGCTCGCGGCCGGCGTTTGCCGCGCCGACGCCAAATTCCTGCCCTATCCCAGCGGTTACTTCGACCGCGTCCTGATGTTCGACGTCGTCGAACACCTCCATCCCTGGGAATTGCAGCAGTCAATGCTCGAAGTGCGCCGCGTGCTGAAGGATGACGGCCGCTTCATCGTGCATACCGCCCCCAACCGGTGGTACGACCGCTACGCCTATCCCTGGGTGCGCCGCTTTCGCCGGCTTCTGGGCCAGGGCGAACGCTATCCTGAAGATCCGCGGGCCATCACGCCCGTCAACCAGGAAGTCCACGTCAACGAGCAAGATCCCCTGAGCATGCGCCGCGCCTTGAGAGCGGCCGGCTTCCGGGGAAAGGTGTGGCTCGATTCACCACCTCAGGACCACCGCGAAAACGTCTTGGTCGACGCGCTCCGTTGGGTCGCCTTCCACGTCCCCCCATTCCGCTGGTTCTTCGAGCGCGAACTGTTCGCCGTGGCCCAAAAGAGCCAGCGGTAGCCCTATTTCGAAGCGGTAGCCCTATTCGACATAATTACATACAATAGGGGAGCAAGGAAGCGCGCCCGCTGTTGGCGTAAATTAAGTACAGGATCGATCTGCGCTGTGAAGGACGAACAGAAATCTGCCGGCGATCTGTCGGTGGAAGAGCTGGAACAACTGCTCTACGTAAAGAAATACGAGCAACGCCGGGAGCGGTTGCGGCGGCTGCAAGAAGAAGGCCGTCTCATCGAAGTGGCCGGCCTTCCCCCGCCCAATCCCAAACCGCCCCGCCTGAACCGGCCGCACGCCGCGCCGGGAGGCGCGTTGGAGCGGTACGCCGTGCGCCGGGAAGAGGAAAAAGGGGATCAGGAAACGACCGAAGAAGAGGACGTCCCCCTCCGCCGCATTGCAAGCTGGCGCTGGATCGCCAACAACGTGCTCTTACTGGTGGAAATCGGCGCCGTCGTCGGCTTTCTCTGGGCCATCTTTAGCCTGTGGGGCACACGGCAGGAACTGAACCGCGAGCTGGCACAGGTGCAACAGGCGGAAGCGGCCGCCGTCGCCCTGCCCACCCCCACGCCAACTCCCGTCATCGACGTCGTCGTGCTGCCCAGCGGACACAAACCGCCGGTGGGCGGCCGCGCGCCGGAGCCGGGCGAAGCGGGGTATATCCCCGCCCACCTGTTGCCGGCCGTCAACGCTTACGAGCCACCCCCCATCCCCACCCCCGGCCCAGAACAGGCGCGCCGCATCCAGATCCCGGCGATTAACGTCGACAGTTCGATATACCAGGGCCAGGGCTGGGAACAACTGAAGAAGGGAGTCGGACAGTATATCAACGAGGCGGTGCCGGGGCGGCCGGGCAACGTGGTGCTCGCGGCGCATAACGACATCTACGGCGAAATTTTCCGCCACCTGGATCAATTACAGCCCGGCGACGAAATTCTGATCTCGACCGAGCGGACGACTTACACCTACGTCGTCCGCGAAACGGAGATCGTGCAACCGACCGAAACGTGGGTCATGGCGCCTACAGAACACGCGAGCACGACGCTTATATCCTGCTACCCCTATCTCGTCGATAATAAACGGATCATCGTCTTCGCCGATCTGGCAGGCGAGACGACATCCTGAGGAAGATTATGGCCAAGAAAGTACGTCGCGTACGCAGAAGACGATCAGCGGAGAACAGAGAACGGCAGTCCGATTCCCCGTCAACGGACCAACTACGCGAGGAATACGCCTACGTCCTCAAAGATCTCCGCCGCGTTTTCATTCTCGCAGCGATCATGTTCGCCCTCCTCATCGCCCTTAACCTCATCCTTTGAAAGCACCCCTGGAGGTCATCCTCTGAGAACATTCTTGGAGACCCTCTTTGCAAGCGTCCTTGGACGCCGTCTTCAACCCCCCGACTTCGCACACTGCCTCAACGCATCGCCCGCCGGGCGTTGTTATTGGCCACGCCGGGTCAATCCAACGCCGTTCGTTCG
>JAWVYQ010000108.1:0-12010 GCA_033722615.1 Promineifilaceae bacterium (SeqCode) | reverse complement strand
GATGAAAGCCGTGATGCCCCGGTGCTCCTTCTCCGGCTCCGTCATCGTGAAGAGGATGATGACGTCGGCCACGGGGGCGGACGTGACCCACGATTTGCGGCCGTTGATCACGTAATGGGTGCCATCTTCACTAAGGACGGCGCGACTACGCATGGTGCCCGCGTCGCTGCCGCTCATGGGCTCCGTCAGGCTATAGGCGCCGATCATCTGGCCATTAGCGACAGGCTTTAAATATTTCTCCTTCTGTTCCTCGGTGCCATATTTCATCAACCCGTGGCAGACGAGCGAGTTATTGACCGACATAATGGTTCCGTGGCTGGCGTCGGCTTTTGAAATCTCTTCCAGGGCCAGGACGTAGGCAACGGTGTCCATGCCCACGCCGCCGTAATCCTCCGGCACCTCAATGCCCATGAAGCCCAACTGGCCCATTTGCCGGACCGTTTCCAAAGGGAATTCTCCTGATTCGTCATGCTCGGCGGCGATGGGAACGATTGCCTCCTGGGCAAAGTCGCGCGCCGCCTGCCGGATCATCTCGTGTTCTTCGGTGATAAAGTCAAACATGGACCTTCCTCCGTTATTTTTGAACATCCGCTTGAGAATGGACGACTTGCAACAACGTTTCAAAATCGCCGGGTTCGAGTTCGACGCCCTCGTGCCAGCGGTTGCGCTCGGCCAGCCAGTGACGGCCCTCGTCTCCGGTGATCACGTCCGACGGTAAGTCCGGGCGAATGGGCGCTCCCATTCGCGCTTGAAAGGAGGTGTCGTATATGTCTTCCGGATCCAGCTCCCGCAGTTCGTAACGGTCGTTCCACGCCCTGACACGTTCCTCGGGCGCGAAGCAGAAGCAGACGAGGCGCTCGCCATTCTGCTGCAACTGGCCGGCCGCGCACCAATGACCGCGCGGCATACGGCGTTCTCGGCCGCCGCGCGGGTAGTCACTGAGGGGAAACGTCCACCACAATAGATCCAACCGCTCGTTCAACTCGACGTTTTTGTCCGGCTGATTGGGCCGGCGCAGAGTGACGCTGTCGGGTCGAACAATCACCTCCCGTCCGCTGGGCCACACCCTTTTGAGCACCATTTCACTGACGCCGGCCACGAGGAGGCCGATGGGGAGCGCCCCGAGGCAAGAGAGAAAGACGACGGACCCCCACTCTGGGAAGGCCCTTTGGAGCACGGCGCTTACCAAAAGATAACCGAGCACGAAGGAGATCAGCAGGATCAGGGGAACGACGAAACGCATGCCCGTATGCTCGGGATCAGCCGGCAAGGTGATGGGAAATTGCGTGGATTGCATAGCCCTTGAATAGTAATCTCAGGGGGGTATTTTGACAAGTCAGGGATGGCCGGCAAGCAGCGTTAGTAGAACATTTGAGCGACCGCGGGCGGCGTCCCGCTTCGCGCCGCTTCCTGATATAATTGCTCTATGTTCGCCGAACTGGTCATCAACATCGAAGCCGGGCTGGAAAACACGTTCCATTATCACGTTCCCGGGGACCTGGCTTCCCGGATCGCCATCGGGCATCTGGTCGAAGTGGAGTTCGGGCGGCGATTGGCGCAGGGCATTGTCATCGACTTTTCCGAGACGGCACCGGTGGCAGAGACGAAGCCCGTCATTGCCCTCATCGATCCCAAGCCCGTCGTCCGACCCTGGCAGATCGAGCTGGCACACTGGCTCAGCGAGCATTATCTGGCGCCGCTAAACGCCTGCCTTCGCCTCTTGTTGCCGCCCGGCCTGACGCGCTGGGCGGACATCACGGTGGACGTCAACCCGTACTGGGACGGTAGCGGGCGTCTGACGGAAGTGCAAGAAACGATCCTGGAGATCTTGCGCGAAAAGGGGGATCTGCGCGGCCGGCAGCTGAAACGAGCGCTGCCCAAGCCTCACCGCAAGCAGATGGAAAAGGCCGTCAATCAGCTCGCGCGCCGCGACATCGTGCGTAAAGGATCGGTGCTGGACCCGCCGCGCATCAGGCCAAAGAAGATTCGCACGGCCGAGTTGATCGCCGGCCCAGAACAGATCTGGGCGGCCGCTCCGGAACTCGGCCGGGCGAGCAACGAGGCCGACGTCCTTTATTATTTGGCCCAGAGCGACGATCCGCTACCGCCTGAAGCGGCCGTGCGCGAGGCGACCAATGCGAGCGACGAGCACGTCGAGGCGCTGATTGCCGATGGCCTGGTGCAGCGGACGGCGGAAACGGAACTGATCGTGCCGGACGCCGGGGTCGAAGCGGTCCCCGACGCCCTACGCGGCCCCTTTTCACAGCTTCCGGCGACGGCCGAGCGCCTGGAGCCGGCCGAGATAGACGAGATGGCGAAACGCAATCTCGTGAAGATTGTGGAGCAGCCGGCCGCCCTCAACCTGGCCGCCTTGCAGCAGGAAGCGCTGCGCGAGATCTTCTACCGGCGGGCCGGACAACGCTACTACGACATCCTGATGCTGCTGGCCGAGGAGGCACAACCGATGGCCATCGGCGACATTTACGAAGCCACCGACAGCAGCATGTACCATCTGCGCCGGCTTAAAGAGCAAGGGTTAATCCGCTTTGGATCGGAGGAGGTCTGGCGCGATCCGCTGGCCGACCGGGACTTCGTCCCGCGGGAGGCGCCCACGCTGACGGCCGACCAGCAGCGTGTCTGGGAGCGGATCCGGGCGCCGATGGCGTCCAATGAGCCAGAAGAGGAAGAGACGACGAGCGACCGAACGTTTCTATTACACGGCGTCACCGGCAGCGGGAAGACGGAGATTTACATGAAGGCTATCGCCCGCACGCTGGAGCGGGGCCGGCAGGCCATCGTCCTCGTGCCCGAGATCGCGCTGACGCCGCAGACGGTGCGCCGCTTCGCTGCCCGCTTTCCCGGCCGGGTCGCCGTCGTCCACAGCCGGCTGAGCGACGGGGAACGCTACGACACGTGGCGCCGGGCGCGGCAGGGGCTCTTCGACATCGTCGTCGGCCCGCGCAGCGCTCTCTTCACGCCGCTGCCGGACGTTGGCGTCATCGTCGTCGACGAGGAACACGACCACAGTTACAAACAGACGCCGCCGGTGCCGCCCCCCTATTATCACGCGCGGGAGACGGCGATTGAGATGGGACGCATTCTCCAGGCGACGGTCATCATGGGCAGCGCCACGCCGGATCTGGTCACCTATCACCGGGCGCGGGCCGGCCGCTACACGCTGCTGGAACTGCCCCGGCGCGTATTAGGCCACCGCCGGCGCATTGCCCATCAGGCCAGACGTCTGCAGGTGGAGCCGCAATACGCCCACAACGAAGGCGATCCGGAAGACGCCATGACGATCCCCATGCCTCCAGTACAGGTGGTGGACCTGCGCCAGGAGCTGCGCGCCGGCAACCGCAGCGTCTTCAGCCGGGCGCTGCAACAGGCGCTGGACGAAACGCTGGAGCGCGAAGAGCAGGCCATTCTTTTCCTCAACCGGCGGGGGACGTCGACCTTCGTCCTGTGCCGGGATTGTGGCCTTGTGCTCAAATGCCCGCGCTGCGACGTGCCTCTCACCTATCACCGGCCGCGCGCGGCCCTCGTCTGCCATCATTGCGGGCGGAAGGAAGCGCAACCGCGTGTGTGCCCCCAATGCGGCTCGCACCGGATCAAATATTTTGGGCTGGGCACGGAGGAACTGGAGGCGCTGGTGCAAAAACGGTGGCCCGAAGCGCGCACGGTACGCTGGGATCGGGACACGACGGCCGGCCGGGATCGACACGAACAGCTCTTGTCCAGTTTTATCAACCAGGAAGCGGACGTGCTCGTGGGCACGCAGATGATCGCCAAAGGGCTCGATTTGCCGCTGGTCACGCTGGTGGGCGTCATCTCGGCCGACGTTTCCCTGGGCCTGCCCGATTATCACACTGGGGAGCGCACGTTCCAGGTATTGGCGCAGGTAGCAGGCCGGGCCGGGCGAGGGTTGTTGGGCGGCCGGGTCATCGTTCAGACGTATAAGCCCGAGCATTACGCCATCCAGGCAGCGGCCGACCACGATTACACCAGCTTCTACCTGGAAGAGATCCGCTTCCGCACGCAACATAGCTATCCCCCCTTCCGGCGGCTGGCACGTCTACTGCTGATCGACCCCATCGACCAGCGGGCGGAGCGCAAGGCAAAGGAGCTGGCCGGGGCGCTGCGCCAGCATGCGCGGGAGAAAGCCCTGAGCGCCACGGAGATCATCGGTCCGGCTCCCCCCTTCTTCAACCGGATCGATGGCCGTTACCGCTGGCAAATCCTGGTGCGCTCGCCGGACCCCGTACGGCTGCTACGGGATTTCGCCATCCCTAAACCGTGGATCGTGGACGTGGACCCGGTGAGTACGCTCTAGGCGTACGCTCTAAGAGTGCGCTTTAGGGTAATATACGCTCCTCTTACACCGCTCTAACCTTTTTCTGACTCAAGCCCTCCATCATTAATACAGGACTTTTTATGAATTACATCTGCCTTGAGAAAAACGGGCAAGAAATTGAGGAGGATATGTACTATGGCAAAGATTGTTGGCATTGACCTGGGTACGACCAATTCGGTCGTGGCGGCGATGGAAGGCGGCGACCCGACGGTCATTCCAACGGCCGAGGGCGGCAATACGATGCCCTCCGTCGTAGCTTTTAACAAGAGCGGGGAACGGCTGGTCGGACAGACGGCTAAGCGACAGGCGGTCATTAACCCGGACAACACGATTTATTCGGTGAAGCGCCTGATGGGCCGGCGCTTTGAAGATCCGGAGACGGAGCGGACCAAGAAGATGGTCGGCTACGAAATCGTTTCCGGGCCGGAAGATGACGCCCGCGTGCGCATGCCCGTCGTCAATAAGACGTTCTCGCCGCAGGAAATTTCTGCCATGCTCCTGCAGAAGCTGAAGCGAGACGCAGAAGCCTACCTGGGCGAACCGGTGACGGCTGCCGTTATTACGGTGCCCGCCTACTTCAACGATAGCCAGCGACAGGCGACAAAGGACGCCGGCAAGATCGCCGGACTGGAAGTGAAGCGCATTATCAACGCGCCGACGGCGGCCGCGCTCGCCTACGGGCTGGACAAGGAAAACGATCAGACAATCCTCGTCTTCGACCTGGGCGGCGGCACCTTTGACGTCTCCCTGCTGGACGTAGGCGACGGCGTCATCGAAGTGATCGCCACGAGTGGTGACACGCACCTAGGCGGCGACGACTGGGACGAGCGCATCGTCGATTGGATGATCAAGGAATTCAAGAAGGATCAGGGCATTGACCTGAGCGAAGATCGCCAGGCACTGCAGCGGCTGCGCGAAGCGGCCGAAAAGGCGAAGATCGAACTCTCCTCGCTACAGGAGACGGAGATTAACCTGCCCTTCGTGACGGCCGACGCCAGCGGCCCCAAGCATTTGCAGTTGAAGCTGACACGCGCGAAGTTTGAGCAGATGACGGAAGATCTCGTCGAGCGGGTTCGGGGGCCGTTCGAGCAGGCCCTGAAAGACGCCGGATTTTCGGCATCGGACCTGGACGAGGTGATCCTGGTAGGCGGCGCGACGCGCATGCCGATGATTCAGGAATTAGTTCAGGACCTGACGAACAAGGCGCCGAACAAGAGCGTCAACCCGGACGAGGTCGTGGCCATTGGCGCAGCGATTCAGGCAGGCGTGCTCGCCGGTGACGTAAAAGACGTGCTGTTGCTCGACGTGACGCCGCTGAGCCTGGGCGTGGAAACGATGGGCGGCGTGATGACGACGCTAATCCCGCGCAATACGACGATTCCCACGCGCAAGTCGGAGACCTTCAGCACAGCCGAAGATAACCAGACGGCCGTGGACATCCACGTGCTTCAGGGCGAGCGGCCGATGGCGGGCGACAACAAGACGCTGGGCAAATTCCGTCTGGACGGCATCCCGCCTGCACCGCGCGGCGTGCCGCAGATTGAGGTGACGTTCGATATCGACGCGAACGGCATCCTGAACGTGAACGCCGAGGACAAGGCCACGGGCAAAGAGCAAAACATCACCATTACAGCTTCCACCAACCTCACCGAAGACGAGGTGGATCGCATGGTCGAAGAGGCCCAGCAACACGAGGCCGAAGACAAGCGCCGTCGCGAACTGAGCGAAGCGCGAAACAACGCCGACCAGCTTATCTACACCGTCGAGAAGACAATGCGCGAGCTGGGCGACAAAATCTCGGACAACGACAAGCAACAGGTTGAGGAATTGATCGGCAACCTGCGCGAAGCGATGGAGGCGGACGACGTCACGCGCATCCGCAACCTGTCTGAGGAGCTACAGCAAGCGACCTATGCCTTCAGCCAGCAACTCTACCAGACGCAGCAACAGGCGGAAGGCGGGCCGCAGGCAGGCGGCCCGCAAGCGGCCGGACCCCAACCCGGTGGGCCGCAGGGCGGACCGCAAGCAGGACCCAGCCCCGACGGCGACGACGAAGATGTCGTCGAGGGCGAGTTCCAGGAAATGTAATCTGAACGACCTGAGAGGGATGGGCAACCCTGACCGGTTGCCCATCTATCCGGTCTTCCATCAAGAGGACAACATCGTATGGCACAGTGGAGCCCCTCTGGGGACGAGCCAAGGGAGAAGGTGCGTATTCCGGTGAAACGGAGCACGCGGGCCGGATCCGACGACGAAGCGAAGGCATCCGGCCGCCGAGATGAAGAGGCGGAGGAGGAAGCAGAAGCGATAGAAACGGAAACGACAGAGACGGAAGCCGCCACCTGGCGCGACCGCTACTTGCGCATGGCGGCCGATCTGGAAAACACGAAGAAACGTCTGGAACGGATCCACACCGACCGGACACTGACGGCACAAGAACGGTTGCTCCGCGATCTGTTGCCGCTGGCCGATAACCTGGAACGGGCCCTGGCCCACGCATCTCCGGCCGAACAGCGGTCAAGCCTTTATACAGGCGTTGAGTTGACGTTAAAGGAGTTCCTGGGGACGTTAGAAAAGCACGGCGTCAGACGGATTGAGGCGCTTGGCGAACCGTTTGACCCTGAGCTGCACGAAGCGATCGGCGCAAGCCCTCACCCCACCCTGTCGCCGGGTACGGTGATGCACGTCGAACTCCCGGGCTACACGTTCAAGGGGCGACTGCTCCGGCCGGCACGTGTCCTGGTGGTGGCAGAAGGCTAACATGGAAGTTAAGGATTACTACGACGTACTGGGAGTCAGCAGGAACGCCAGCCAGGACGAGATCCGTAAAGCGTACCGCAAGCTGGCCCGCAAATACCATCCGGACGTCAACCCGGGGGACGAAGCGGCCGAAGAGCGCTTCAAAGAGCTAAACGAAGCGTACGAGGTGCTATCGGATCCGGACAAGCGTCAGAAGTATGATCAATTCGGCGCCCAATGGCGCCAGTACGAGCGCGCCGGCGGCCGGCCAGAAGATTTCGACTGGTCCCAATGGCAGACCCAACCGGGAGCGGGCGGCCGCGCGAACTACCGCACCGTCTCGCCAGAAGAGTTCGAGCAAATGTTCGGCGGGGCCGGTGGTTTCTCCGACTTCTTCGAAACGTTGTTCGGCGGTCGCGCCGGGCGGGGAGCACAGCGGCCGGGCGGGTTCGACTTCGGCGGCGATTTCGGCCGCGGGCGCCAGCGGGTACAGCCGCGACCGCGAGCGGGACGGGACGTCGAGCACCAGGTGGAAATAACGTTGGAAGAGGCGTTCCACGGGACGACACGCTCCCTCCAATATGAGAACGGTCGCCAGATTCAGGCGAAAATCCCGCCCGGCGTCAAGACGGGATCGCGTATCCGCCTGAGCGGTCAGGGACAACCGGGGGCGGCCGGTGGAGAGGCTGGAGACCTTTATCTGAAAGTGAAGGTGCTGCCCCATCCGCAGTTCGACCGTAAAGGGGACGACCTGCACGTGACGGTGCCCGTCGATCTGTACACGGCCATGCTGGGCGGTGAAGTGGTCGTGCCCACCATCGACCGCGAAGTGCGCCTGAACATCCCGCCGGAAACGAACAACGGCAAGGTCTTTCGCCTGAGCGGGCTGGGGATGCCGACCTTGAGCGATCCTGAGGAACGGGGGGACCTGTACGCGACTCTGGAGGTACAGCTTCCGCAGAATCTGAGCGAGCAAGAAGAAGACCTGTTCAAGGAACTAAGGGACAAGCGGGAATAGGGGAGCTATCGCGAAGAGCTGTATCTCCTTGTGCAGCGGCAATTCTGCGCCCCCCCTCATAGTAGGAAAGAGTCAGTAGACGAAGTAAACGTTCACTATGGCAAATTACCTAATTCTCCGGTCAGAGGACGAGAAGGAACGGATCTATAGCCGCTCCATGGCAGCGCAACTAGCGCGCATCACGCTGGAATTTCTGGAAGAGTGTGAACGGGCGGAGCTAATACGCGCCGGGCGGATGCCGGGAGGCGGCCTGGGTTACACGACGGCCGACGTGCGCAATCTGGCCCGCATCCGACGTCTACGGCGGGATCTGGGTCTGGATCTGGCGGCCGTAGAGGTCGTCCTTCACATGCGGCGACGTATCGTGGAGATGTTGCGAGAGATAGAAACGATGGAAATGGAGATGATCCGCCAGGAGCGCGAATTGCAGCACGAGATTCAGCAACTGAGGCGCCGATTGGCCAAAGACGCCGATTGGCGCTAATAAGCATCCCTTTTTCAAGGGCAGATGAGAAGGGGAGGAGCACCAACGTTCAGGAGGGAGCCGGCGAGTTCGGCGTCGAAACGCCGTCGCCCAAAACGCCCATATTGGAAAGCACCCATGACGATTAGATCGCTATTCTGCTCGGCCGCTATCCGGCGGACGGACGCGCCCGGCGATTCGGCAACCGGCAGAAAAGTCGCCGTCACCTCGTGTACGGCCAGATAGTCGCGCAGGCCGCCCAAATCGTCGCCGCTACCGCGCACGCCGGGGAGCACGGTGAGAGACGCCTGCCAATGCTCGGCCAGATACGTAGCAACAAATAGGGCCTGATTATCGCCACGTAGGCCATCGGCCAGCAGCAGCACTCGCCGCAGGGGCGTCGCCTGGTCACGGGCAACCAGCACCGGCCGGCCCCGCTGTTCCAAAAGCGCCCTCACAGCCGGCGAGAGGTGGCCCTGCCCCTCGCTGGCGGCAAAGGAGCGGCCGACGACCATCACGTCGCTGAGCGAGGCGCGAGCCAGCAGCTTCTCTCCCAGATTGCCCTTTTCTACGACGGATACGCCGTCGACGGAGACCTCAGCGCAGCGCCGCTCAAACGCCTGTCGCAAGTCCTCTTCCGCGCCCACCGGCGTTTCGTCGTCGCCCTCCGCCAGAAGCAACCCGAGGAGCCGCGCGTCTTCGCGCCGGGCAATAACCAGCGCCTGGGCCAGCGCGGCATCGTCACCGGTGTAGAGAGGTAAGAGAATGTCGGCGAAGAGACGGTCGCTGTAACGGGCAAGCAGCCTTCCCTGTGACCAGGACTCGCCGGCCGTTTCTCCGCTAAGCACCTGTAACAGGCGGCCCCCCAGGCGCTTGATCCAACGCCGAGGCGACGGCTCAAAGCTGTCAGCCACGCGCGCGGCCGCGACCTCCGGGCGAACGGTCCAGCCCAGCTCATTCTGTAATGCTGCCTGATGGAGGGCGACCCAGACGTAGAAATCGGTCTCTGTTCGTCCGGGAAAATGGCTCAAAATCTCCCGTTCGCGAATGGCTTCCACCACAGGCAGGTAGGCCTCATCGTACCAGCGACCGACTGCTCGGGAAAAGGGAATCTCCCTTTCCTCAGCAACCTCGACAAAATAGCGATGGACCTCGATAAGGTTCTCCAGCGTTGCGTACTGACCGGGACAGGTGACGCGGAGGTCGGCCCCCGGCCGCACGCGGTGCAGGCCGGTCTCCTCGAGGAAAGCGGCGTACTCGGCCTTGGCGATCAGCTCGTCGGGCGAATCTTCCGGCGAGAAAGGGACGCGCGTACGCACTTCTGTCACAGTGGCATCAATGTAGCGCACCCCCTGCTGGCGGGCGACAGAAACCCGATGATTGCCGTCGATGACAAAATAGCCATCGCCTATCTGGTAAACTTCAATTGGCGGCAGCTCTGTGACGTCTTTGGCGGCGACCTTGACCCTGGCCCATCGTTCGGCGTCTCGCGCCAGACGGGGCAGGAAGGTCCGGGTGAAGTCATTGTAGCGGCCGACGCTGCCGACGATGGCCTCCACCGGGATGGTGCGATGGCCGCGCCCGGCGCGGCCGGTCACCCGTAGTTTCTCGGCGACGTCCTCGTAGGAGAAGAGGGCGGCCGAGCGGCCGGTGAAGCGAGCGACGATATCCTGCACCGCGGCCCGTATTCGGGCGTCGTGAAAGTCGCCGATGGCGGCGCCAAACGGCCCCTCCTCTTCCAGATTAGGGGGAAACTGACTAAACGTCATCGCAGTCCTTGCCGGAACTTTCGATCATTTTTCCCGTTGGGCCATGTGCATATAGCCGCGGCGCACAGCGCGCGCCTCGTCCACGGTAATGAAGGCGCCCGGATCGACGCCGTCGGCGAGTTCGCACAGTTCCCGCACTTCCTTGCGGCGCACGGTGGCCATGACCATGCCCACGCTGCCGTTCCGGCCCGCCCCCCAATCTAGGGTAGCGCCATAACCGGCACCGCGGACCTTTTCCACGATGCCCTGAGCCTTGTAGCGGGAGATAATCCGCACGTTAGCGTAGCCGCCCACCAGCCACTCGTCCAGCCACATCCCGACGAGGCTACCCACGCTAAAGCCCACGCAGTAGCCAAGAATGTTCCACATATTGGAGAGGTTACTCACTACCTGCCCCAGCGCCAGCACGTAGACCAGCACCTCGAAGAATCCGAGGACAAAGGTCAACAGCTTCTGGCCCCGCATCATAACGAGAACGCGAACCGTGCTCAACGCGATCCCGAAGACGCGCAAGAGAAAGATGACGGTCGCGCCCAGCAGCGCGGCGCCGGTTAAAGGGGTCAGTTCTATTCCAAACATCGATCAATCATGCTCCATACAACGAATTTATCGGATACAAAATGCTAATTATAGATTGGGTGTTTTCAAGAGTCGTCCGACAATTGGGGGGTTTGCACCTGGTCAGGTGACCAGCTTTTCTCCTTCAGGCGCTTTTCGCCCGTTTGATGGCCTGTTTCATCAGGCGGCGGTGAAAGTCGCGCTCCGGCTCGTCCGGCCGCGGTTGGCGCAACACGTAATGGCCGCCCGCGTCCAAATCCCAGGCCAACCGGTTGTCGGACAGGGCATCCTCCAGAATTTGAATTAGTCGCTCCTGTAGGGCCGGCTCTTCGATAGGGGCCACCAGTTCGACGCGGCTGTGCAGGTTGCGGATGCGCCAGTCGGCGCTGCCGATGAAGGTCAGCGGCCGCCCGTTGTTGTGGAAGTAGAAGATCCGGTCATGCTCCAGGAAGCGGCCGAGAATACTGACGATGCGCACGTTGTCGCTGTAGCCGGGCAGCCCCGGTCGCAGGCGGCTGTGTCCGCGCACGATGAGGTCCACCTGGACGCCCGCCTGGGAGGCTTCGTACAGGGCACGGATCACCTTCTCGTCGTCCAGGGCGTTCATCTTGGCGATGATGCGGCCGTCGCCCCCCTTTTCCTGCCATGCGATCTCCTGCGCGATGAGGTCGCTGAAACGGTGGCGCATGTGACGAGGAGCCACCAGCACCTTTTCGTACGTTTGGGCCGGGGCGTAGCCGGTCAGGTAGTGAAAAAGATTGACCACGTCACGCCCGAGCGCCGGGTCACAGGTGAGCAGGCCCAGGTCTGTATACAGGCGGGCCGTCTTCGGATGGTAATTGCCGGTGCCGATGTGACAGTAGGCGCGGAGGCCGTCTCCTTCCCGACGGACGATGAGGGTGGCTTTGGTGTGCGTTTTCAATCCCACGAGGCCGTAGGTCACGTGCACGCCAGAGTTCTCCAACCTTTGCGCCCACTCAATGTTACTGGCCTCGTCAAAACGAGCCTTAACCTCGACGAGCACGGCGACCTGCTTGCCGCGTTCGGCCGCCTGGATTAGCGCCTGGACGATGGGCGACTCGTCGGAAGTGCGGTACAGCGTCTGTTTAATT
>JAWVYQ010000107.1:0-12174 GCA_033722615.1 Promineifilaceae bacterium (SeqCode) | reverse complement strand
GTGCCGAAGGAGAAGAACTGCGCGACCTCTGCGATTTCGTCGGCCGTCAGCGCCGCCCGCGGGATCTCGATCATCGTCCCGAACTTGTAGTCCACCTGGCAGCCTTGTTCTTCCATGACAGCTTTGGCTTCGGCTTCCAGTGCAGACTGTTGTGTCTTCAGCTCGTTGACGTGCATCGTCAGCGGAATCATCACCTCGGGATGGACTTCTACGCCCTCTTTCGTCACTTTGCACGCTGCCTCGAAGATGGCGCGAACCTGCATCCTGGTCAGTTCGGGGATGCGAATGCCCAGGCGCACGCCGCGCGTGCCCAGCATCGGGTTCTGTTCCCGCAGGGTTTCGACCCGCTCCAGGAACATCTGCTTGACCTTGATCTCCTCGAGCGCCTGGTCGATCTCGCTCATCGTGTGGTAGTGTTGCAGGCGCACTTTCTGGTCGGCCAATTCTTGAACGAGGTCCTCAAAAGCGGGGAGGAATTCGTGAAGGGGCGGATCCAACAGGCGAATGATGACCGGGTGTCCGTCCATAGCCCGGAAGAGGCCTTCGAAGTCAGACCGCTGAAGGGGCAGGAGCAGGGAAATTGCTTCGTTTTGCTCGGTCACCGTCTTGGCCATGATCATCCGCTGGACGATGGGCAGGCGGTTCGTTTCGAAGAACATGTGCTCGGTACGGCAGAGGCCGATACCCTGGGCGCCGTACTCCCGGGCGCGTTGAGCGTCCCGCGGATAGTCGGCGTTGGCCCATACGCCCAGCTCGCGGATCTCGTCGGCCCACCCCAGCAATTTGATGAGGTAGGCGTTCTTGATGTCGGGGACGACGGTGGGCAGCTTGCCGTCGTAGACGAATCCGTTGGTGCCGTCAATGGAGAGCCACTCTCCTTCTTCGATCTCCAGCTCTTCGTCGATAAACATCCGCCGGTTTTCCAGGTCGATCTCCAGTTCGCTGACGCCGACGACGGCGGGCTTACCGAACTGGCGGGCGACGAGGGCCGCGTGGCTGGTGCGGCCGCCGCGACTCGTGAGAATGCCCTGAGCAGCCAACATGCCGTGGACGTCGTCCGGCTTCGTTTCCGGCCGGACCATGATCACCTGTTTGCCCTCTTCTTTGGCCCAACGTTCGGCCGTGTCTGCGTCAAAGGCTATCATGCCCACGGCCGCGCCTGGGGAGACGTTCAGCCCTGTGGCGATAGGCGTATTCTTCTTGCGCGCCTCTTCGTCGAACTGAGGGTGCAGGAAGAAATCGACCTGATCCGGTTGCACCCGCCGTACAGCCTCTTCGACGGAAATCAGCCCATCGTCGGCCATATCCACGGCGATGCGTACGGCTGCCTGGGCCGTGCGCTTGCCGTCGCGCGTTTGCAACAGCCACAGCTTGCCCTGTTCGATAGTGAACTCCAGGTCCTGCATCTCGCGGTAATGCTTCTCCAGCTTGTCGGCGATCTCCAGGAACTGCTCGTAAATCTCGGGCATCCGTTCCTCAAGTTCCTCTAGCGGCTGTGTGATGCGGATGCCTGCCACCACGTCTTCACCCTGCGCGTTGAAGAGGAAGTCGCCTTCGGGTGTCGGCTCGCCGGTAGAGGCGTTGCGCGTCATGGCCACGCCCGTGGCCGAATCGTCGCCCATGTTGCCGAAGACCATCGTCTGGATGTTGACGGCCGTGCCCAGGTCGTGGGGGATACCGGCCGCGTTGCGGTAGTCGACGGCTCGTTTGCCGTTCCACGACTTGAAAACCGCTTCCGTCGCCAGCTTCAACTGTTCGTAAGGGTCAGTCGGGAAGTCGGTTGCCGTATAGCGCTTGTAGATCTCCTTGAACCGTTCGGTGACCTCTTTCCAATCCTCGGCCGTCAGGGCGGCGTCATTCTTTGCGCCTGCCTTCTTGCGCTGTTCGGTGATGACCTCTTCAAAGATCTCATCCGGAACGCCCATGGCCACGCTGCCGAACATCTGCACCAGCCGGCGATAGGCATCGTAGACGAAGCGGGCGTCGTTGGTCAATTTGATCATCCCTTGCGCCACTTCGTCGTTCAGGCCGATGTTGAGCACGGTATCCATCATGCCCGGCATCGAAAACTTCGCGCCGGAACGACAGGAGACCAGCAGCGGATCGACCGGATCGCCAAACTGCTTACCGGTCTTTTCCTCCACTTCCTTCATTGCCTGCAGCTCCTGCTCCCAGAGGCCGGGCGGGAACGATTCGTCGTTTGCCAAATAGTCCAGGCAGGCTTCTGTCGTGACTGTGAAACCGGGCGGGACCGGCACGCCGATACGCGTCATATCCGCCAGATTGGCTCCCTTGCCGCCCAGCAGGCTACGAACGGCCTCCCAGTCGCCGTCCAAACGCTCTTCAACCTTTTCCACCTCGTCAAATAGATAGACGTATTTTGGCCGGTGGTCGCCGTTCGTTTTTTCCACCTTTTGCGGTTTATCGACCGCAGCTGGTGCCGTTGAACGAGACATGGGTTTTTCCTCCATTTTCTGTTTTCTGCTAGCAGGTGCTCAGCACCTATTCAGGTCCGTCACTGGCCGCAATCGAATTGACGCTGTGAGCGCCATCGTTGCTGACCCTGTATGTTGATCGATTGCAATGGTGCGTTCTGGGTCATTGTAATCGCCGGGTGTTCCTGGCGGCAGTGACAGATTGCATAAATGGCTCTGACAAAAGTCACCGTCACGTGTGAGGGATGGAACCCCTGGTTAACGCCTTCTTCGGGGACGACCGTCGGCCTACCCCTTTCAGTGCAGAAGTAATGCTGACTCATGGAATCCTCGCGGAGGTTTTCATCGCTGCGTCACGAGCAACTCGGCACGGCCAACCTCCGGGAGGATGGGCATTCAAGGCGACAACGTTACGCTTGCATGAGGAGGTGGTGCAGGAGGATATGAAGCTGTGCCGGTGGATGTTAGGGATCTATTGCAGGTGGGTGTGACTCATTTCGGGCAGGCTCCGCCGACCCTTGCTCTTTAGTCGCCCAGAGCTTCCGCAATCAGCGAGCTGAGTTCGCCGGCCGTAAACGGCTTCTGCAGCCAGCGGATGCCGCTTGCTTCCAGAAACGACTTGTCTCCCGGCGCCAGGGGATAGCCGCTAAAGAGAATCATCTTAACGTCGGCCCGTTGCTCCCGCAGCGCGTGCATAAGCGCCTTGCCCCCCATTTCCGGCATGACCATATCGCTGATGACCAGAGCGATCTCTTCCCGGTGTTGCGTGTATAAGTTTAGAGCCTCCACGCCGTTCTCCGCCGTTAGCACGCGGTAATTCAAGGCGCGCGCGCTGTCTGAAATCGCTTCACGCAAGGGCGCATTGTCCTCTACAAGGAGGATCGTCTCTTTTCCATTCCTTCTGGCTTTGCTGCCGTTGACGCTGGCCGCCGCGTCGTCTTCAATCTCGACGGCCGGGAGGTAGATGGTAAACGTTGTGCCTTCTCCCATCTCGCTGACCACGTCAATGTACCCCCCATGCTGGCGGATAATGCCGTACACCTGGGCCAGCCCTAGGCCGCTTCCCTTGTCCGGCGATTTTGTGGTAAAGAAGGGGTCAAAAATGTGATCGAGCTGCTCGGGCGGGATGCCGGTTCCGGTGTCGGCGACCTCTATCTCGATCCAGGCGCCTTCGTCCATGTCGGGTAAGGGTGCGCCCCCTTTTACTTCCAGGCGGCGCAGCCCGAGACGAAGGTCGCCGCCTTCTGGCATGGCGTCGCGAGCGTTGAGCGCCAGGTTGAGCAGCGCCTGCTGCAGGCGTCCCGGATCGGCCTCCACCATAAATTCCGGCCCTTCGTGCCGCAGGCTGATCGTAACAGTTTCCGGCAGGGTCCGCTCGAAGAGCAAGGACGATTCCTTGAGGAAAGGGAGCAGGTTGAACCGGCGCCGTTCCATCAGTGCCTTTCGGCTGAAGTCCAGCGTCTGCTGCACCAGATCGGTCGCGTCTGCCGCCTGCCGCCTGATCGCTTCTAGGCGCTTCTCGTTTTTTTCGCCCAGATCTTGCTGCAACAGCGCTTCTGAATAAAGGGTGATGACGGCAAGTTTGTTATTGAAGTCATGGGCCAGGCCGGCCGCCAATTGGCCCACGGCCCCCAGGCGCTCCTGAAGCTGTAGATAGGCTTGCTGTTCCCGCTCTTCGGTGGAGTCTCTGATCATGAGCAACCATTGACGCTGATCGCCTATGCCGCGTAGTCGGTGCGCCTTTACTTCGAAGAGGCGACGCTGTGGCGTCTCTACCTCCAACTCGTGAAAGAAGGCATTTTGTGGCGGTGGGGCCAATAGCTCCTCTACCGGGCGCCCGCCCAGCGAATCAAGACGTTCCCCCTTCGAGGCGGTCAGGGCGTCCAGGTACTCTTTTGCCAGCGGATTGGCCAGCAAAATCTCTTGCATTTCGTCCAGCACCAGCAGGCCGACGTCCACGTTGTCGACGATCTGTTGCATCTTCTGGGCCTGCCGCCGCGCTTCTTCATTAAGACGGGCCAGTTGCTGCGCCTGTTCCCGGGTCAGGGCCATCAGGCGCGCCTTCTGCAATACCTGTCCGGCGGCGGCGGTTGCATTGGCTGCCAGCGCTATCTCCTCTTCCGAGAAGGGGTAAGGCTGTTCCGCTGCCAGCGCGATCAGGCCTAGATTCTCGTCGTCTGCGAAGAGGGGGAGGACGAGCACGAAGGCGATCCCCGAATGCTCGATAAGATCGCTCACGTGCGCCAGGCGAGGATCGCTTTGTACATCGTCGATTAAGAGCGCTTCTCGTCTGTCGAAAATTTGCTCGTTTGAACCCTGATCGTCGATCACGGGAAAGGTTGCACCGACCAGGTCCGGACCATCGCTTGTATAGTAGTTGGCCGCGACCGTCAGGCTCTCTTCTTCCTCGTCCAACAGAGCGGCGACAGCCGCCGACTCGGCGACCGGGAACGCTTCGGCCAGTTCGCGGCAGGTTACTTTCAGCACCTGTCTCGGTTCCAACTCCGAGGCAGCGACCGCGATCACCCGGTTGAGCAAAGCTAATTCGCGGTTCCGCCGGCCCGCCTGAGCTACCGCCTCCTGCAACGTCTGTTCGTTCTCTCGCAATAGCCCATAGGCCTGATTCAGAAATCTGACCCCGGCGTAGGCGACGAACGCGGAGAGACTGAATATTGTCAGGAGCAGCACCAGGTCGCCGAGGGAGGGCGGGCTCGCTGACGCGGTGAGGAGACCCGTCCTTTCCAAATAATAGAGAAGGAGAATGTCCAGAATGCTGAGACCAATGTAGAGGAGGGCACGGCGGCTCCTCAAGAGGAATGGAGCGATGATGACCAGAATGAAAAAACCAGAACTGTTGATAGTGTGAATGCCACCGAAGAGGTAGACGTTGACCGTCGTTAGGGCCAGCACCAGTGCCAGGAAGAGGTGGCTGGCCAATCTTGTGTGGCCTCGCTTGAGCAGCTGTAGCAGAGCAATAGCGTACAGAGAGATCAAGAGCATCATGCCCAGGTTGAGCCAGAAGTCTTCCGGATCGAGGATGAGCAGCGGGCCGAGTCCGACCACGGCCGCCACAATGACCGCCCGCAGGATGAACCGCAGGATTTGGGTCGCCTGCTCTCTTTGCACGCTGTCCGGTATGTTCGCCGTAAACGTCGGTCGAAGCTTGGAGAACATCTTTTAAGTCATGTCCTTGCTGTCACATCGTTGTCACACTGTTCCGCCGGGGGCCGGCCGGTTAACTCTCGAAGGCGGTAACTGCGTTCGCAGCATGGTGGTGGAAGATGAGGGGGTGGGCAAACGCCTCGCCGAAACTGAGGTGAAATGATAAAGAAACAGTCACCGATGCTGACCGGCGCTGCACACTTCATGATAGATCTAGACGTGGGCGCCTGTCAAAGGAAATACGTACTATCGGCGTGTCGGCGAGGATACAACCGCTTGCGTTTATTCCAGTACAATTTCGACGAAACTGGTCTGGTAAGCGTGTACCCACGTTTCCGTTTTGACCTTCTCTGAGCCGACGTTGACGATCACTTCGTAATAGCCGGCATAAACGTCGTCGATGGCGAAATTCTCGTTCCAGCCGGGGTCGCCGTTGACGGTTCCGTCGGCGTACGTGGTCGTGGCGCTATAGGGGGCGTCGCCGTCGATACGGTTCAGACTCACGGGCGCGGCTTCCACCGGCGAGCCGTCAGGCCAGATGACGCGGCCGGCGACGGTGCCCCGGTCGGGGAAAGGGTAGAGCCAGAGGAGGGGGTTGTGCGTGCGGCCGTAATCGTTGGCTCCCAGACGCACCTCAAAGTGCATGTGTGGCCCGTCGGCGACGCCGGTAGCGCCCGAAAGCCCGATAACCTCCCGGGCATCCACATGCTGTCCCACGCTCACCAGCACCTCGTTCAGATGTCCGTAAAGGGTAAACACGGGCTGCCCGTTAAGCTGGAAATCGTGCTCGATGACGACCAGGTTGCCGTAGAAATTGGTGTGTGGCCCGTAGGCGGTTTCGGCGTCGTTACCGGCCACGCTCACGGTGCCAGTGGCGGCCGATAGAATCTCCGTATTGTAGGGGACGTTGAATTCGACGCCGTGATGGGTACGGAGCTGGCCGCCGAGGGTGCTACCGTAAGGATAATGTTTGTCCGTCCACACGGTACCTCCCTCCGCCACCGGCCGGCGGAACCAGTAATGCTCGTTGGGCGACGTGTTGGGCAGCGCAGGGGGCGTGAATGTCGGCTGCGGTGTGGCCGTAGGCGCCGTCAGCGTGACGCCATCCGTCGCCGTCACCGTTTTCGTCGTCGTAACGGACTCGGTTGCCGCCGCTCCGATCATAGAGATCGCCTCCGCCGGCTCCACGGTTGCTGTGGGCGGCGCGGCCGTCGGCAGGCGAAAGGCCGGTGGCTCGGTGGCTTCCGTTTCCACGACGGCCGGGGGCAGCCCGGTGGGTGCCGCCGCGGGGGCGCCCATTGTGGCCAGCGGCAGCGCGGCCGCCGTTCCGGACCGGCCCTGGCACGCAGCCAGGAACAAGAGGATAAAAATCGCCAGGACGGCAGGAGCGTGGCGTGATCCCCGACGCCGGGGAGCGCCCATTGTGGAGGACAACGCCTAAAATCCTCCTCTGGAAGCGGCCACGTCCAAAATCTCCTCTGCGCGTCGCGCCGTTTCCGCTTCCAGCGCCTCGACTTCTTCCCGCCAGGCCTTCGCCCGATCTTCGTCTTTAAGCCCCGCCACGTTAATCTTGACGTTGAGGGCCGCAACCTGGACGGCGGCCCGCGCCATGATGACGCCGGCGGCCGCGTCGGTGACGGCGTTGGCGTTGCCCGACCGGGCGATGGTCTCGGCCAACCGCGCCACGTCGCCGCTCAGGCGGGCCACGCGCAGCGGTACCTCGGCCGCGCCGGCCGTCGCCTCTTCAATTGCCTTTGCCCGTTCTTCGGCGGACACTTCTTTGGTGCGATAAGCAGCCATGAGCGCCTGGAAGGAAGCGGCGTCGGCGACGATCGCCTCTGTCAATTCCTCGCGCAGCCGGCCGGCCTCTGCCAACACTTCCTGCGCTTCCTCTTCCACCTCGGCGTACTTCTTGCGACCGGCCGTCAGCCCGGCCACCATCTGTGCCAGTGCCGCAGCCAGCGATCCCGCCAGTGCCGAGACCGAGCCTCCGCCCGGTGTGGGGCTGCCGTCCGCCACGGCGTCCAGAAAGTCGTAGGGAACGCTGTTGGCCAGCGCATCGCCCTCTTCCTGCGATTCGGCCAGCCGGTATTCCAATATCTGCTCATCCTCCAGGTCGTCCAGCTGCAGGTACCATTGGGCGGCGTCCATCAGCGCTTTCTGCGGCGTCAGGCCGATCAGTTCGGCTTTCGATACCGAGAGACCGTAGCGGGCCGCCTCGCGTCGCACCAATTCCTGCACGCGGAAGATGGGCGTCCTTTCAAAGTTGAGCAGGTTCATGCTCACCTGGGCCTGGCCTTCCACCAGGAAGCCGAGCCCCTGGACGTTTTGCAGGCCGCCGCTGCTGGCGCGCACGGCGCGCGCGATCTTATTCGCCTGATCCACGTCGTCCGTATTTAGATAAATGTTATAGGCGATGAGGAAGGGGCGGGCGCCGATGACGGTGGCCCCCCACGATTTCGGCTCGGCCGGCCCGAAGTCCGGTTCCCGCTCGGGCTTGTCCCCCACTTCTTCCCGCCACCGCTCATATTCTCCCTTGCGGATGTTGGACAGCTTCCGTCGCTCCGGCCGGGTCGCCGCTTCGCCGTAAAGGTAGACGGCGATCCCCAGTTCTTCGCCCACGCGCTGGCCCAGGCGCCGGGCGATCTCCACGCAGTCGTCCATCGTCACACCTTTGACCGGGATGAAAGGGCATACGTCGGTGGCCCCGATACGGGGGTGCTCTCCCTCATGCTCGTCCAGGTTGATCTTCTCGGCGGCCATCCGAATGGCGCGAAAAGCAGCTTCCTCCACGGCCGCGACGTCGCCGACGAAGGTTACGACCGTCCGATTGTGGTCCGGGTCTGAGCTGACGTTGAGCACGTGGGTACCGCGAACCTCGCGAATGGTGTCGGCGATGGCGTTATAGATTTCCGGCCGGCGTCCCTCGCTGAAGTTGGGAACACACTCGACGATTTGCTGCATGATGCTGGCTTCTCCTTATCTCTCCAAACTGTTTTGCTGTTCGGTAATAATGACGCCCCGATTGTATCAGGAATCTTCACATCTGAAAGGAGTTTGGCCTGGGCCCAGAGGGTGTTAAAATGAGAGGCGAGGAGGATGACCTATGACTTTCTTGTTGACGAACGGCCCTCAAGAGCTCACCGGCGCCCTGTTGATTGGTGGCGTCATTGGTATATTTATCGGCGTCGTTTTCCTGACCGCTTCTTCGGCTTCGGAGGGAATCCAGCGTGTCCTCGTCGGTCTGTTGCTCGGCGTGCTGCTGATGGGCGGCTACCAGGCGCTGACCCTTGGCCCAGAGATAGGTCGGGGATTACGCAGCATCGATCCCAACTTCACCGATCCCGCCGGGCAAGGAGGGACGCTCCTGTTTGACGCGTTCATCCTGATCATTGAGGCGGGTCTTGCGGGCGCGTTGCTGATGGTCGTTTCGCTCGCGCCGTTTCGCGCCCTCATGGGAGCGTTGGCCGGCCTGATCATCGGCACTATTTCTGGAATTCTTATCTGGTTCGGGCTTGACCTGCTGGATCTGGTCGTGCCCAACGTCATCTTCGGCGCTCTGTCGTTGGGGCTCGTTCTTTACTTCTTCGAATTGTTGCCTTTTGGCACCGGGTAGATGGTCGCCCTCTGGCTACCTTCAACTCCCATCATCTTCTTCTTGTGACGGCGGCTGACCGTCGCGCTGTCTGCGGCCGCGCACCGTAGCTCGCACTTCCTTCCACACGCGCTTCACCGGGTTAACGTCCTCCTCGTCGAAGTCGCGGCGGCTGTAGCGAGCTTCTAAGAAGGCCCCGGTGAGCGCTTCGATCTTCCGCTCGGCGCCCGGCCATTCATCCTTCAGATCACGGGCGTACTCGGCCGGCGTTTCGCTCTTCGAGCGCTCTACGCCTTTCTCGCCGGCTCGGCGAACGATGGAAAGGTAGAAGTAACGAACCCGCTCCCTGGGCGGCAGGGCGCCAACGCGAATGAAGCGCCAGGGGAGGCGGCCCCCTTCCCCCTCCTTTTTTCGCCGTGTCGGCAGGCGTACGCGCACGGCCCGCCCTACGGCGGCGGCGCGGCCGGTCGCTCCCCGCCACAACGTGCGCAGCCAGTCGATAAAGCTGCGCCACCACGAACGCACACGGGTGCCTTGCAATGGGTAGTCCCGTTCGCGCAAGAAAAAGAAAAGGGCGACGATGGCGACGGCGGCCACCGTGAACCAGAAAATGCCGCCAAGAATGAGCGCCGTCGTCTCGTCCATCGGTTGCGACTCAACTGCCGTCATCGGTGCCGGGGCCACGGGCTGAGGCGCCACCTCCTCCCCTCCCGCTGCCACTATCCCCAGCAGGCTGAGGAGGAAAACGGGGATAAGCGCAAAGAGCAGGAAGAGGAACTGCATGAAGACCAGGCCCAGTTGCACGATGGCGTTCAGCACCATCGAGATGGCGAAGGTGGAGCCGATGGGCAGAAAGGCAGCGACGAGTGCTGTCCCCAGAATGAGGGCCAGGCTGGAACGGAGCCACTTGCGCGCCATTTTCTTCCCCGCCCGGACGCCGTCGGCCGCCCAGCGAGCCTGCATCATAATCAGGCGGCCGTAGCTAAGCATCCACAGGCCGAGGAGGAAGTAGACGAGCAGGGCGAGGAGCATGTCCGGCTGCAGTCCCAGGCGGCCGACGTTGCGTACCGTATCGGCCTCGGCAAGCGACGATAGATCGACCGTCGTCAGGGCCGCGACGATGGCCAGGATGAAGCCGCCATGAAGCCAGTTGCGCGCCAGATTCGCAAATATGGCCGGCCGTTCCCGATCCAGCGGCCGATCGTCGCGGCGTGCACTCTGCTCTTTCGGCGGCAAGGAGTAGAATTCAACCTCTGCGTGGCTCAGCGCCAGCCGGTTGAAGAGGCCGCCGAAGGTGCTGCCCCGCTCCCAGGCGAAGATGCCGGCTACCAGATAACCGACGTAGATGGCGTCGAAGAATTGGAGTGGAGACAGATAGTAGGTGCGCCACGCTTCCCGGCCGGGCACCCCGCCACCCAGCGCCCACGTCAGCAGGCGCAACACGGTGGCGATCACCATGATTTCGGCCAGCCGGTAGAGCGGCCCGCTGAGCTGCCGGCGATCGGGGTGCTGCAGCCACCGCGTTGTGTAGACGCTTTCCAGCGCGATGAGGAATACGACGGGCGGCAAGAAGCGCCATGCCGGCTGCGGCGCCAGAAGACGCATTAGCACGATGGGTCCCAGGAGCAGGGCCGTCACCAGTGTGGCGATCATCAGCGGCGCGGCGATGCGCGAGCGCCCCGTCACGGACACGCGTTGTGCGTTCCCTGTAGCTGCTTCTTCCGTTTCCGCCTTCATCACCCCCATCTTAATGATCTAGTCCGGTGAATGCCGGCCGGCGCCATGTTTCCAGGTCTTCCTTTGCCAGCACCTGATAGGCGGGGAACCCCAGTTGTTGTGCCCGCTCTCGCACCTGGCCAAAGCGCCCGCTGCGACTGACGACGATGAGGACGGGGTTGAAGCCGGCCCGGACGAGGCCGTGCAGCGCCTGGCACGTCGCTTCATCGCCCTGGGGGGTAATCACGGGAATCGTGACGCCCCAACTCAGGTGGAGACAGGCCCGGGGGATCCAGCCCGTAAAGGGGACGGTGGCTGCCGCCTCGACACGGGCCAGCAGTTCGAGCACTTTCATCAGATGCGCCCGTCCACCCTGCGGCGGGATCGGCGTTGGTATCAGCGGGGCGCGCCCCTCGCGGCCGGCGCCCTCCTCCAGCACGACGCGGCCCGTCACGTCGTCGAAGGCCAGTCCCGTCTCGCCCGCGCCCGGTTGCTGGAGTAGAGGGTCGCTGCCGTTGGTCATCAGGCCCACGGCCTGTTTGTGGTCTACCAGATGGGCGGCGATGGAGGCCGCGACTTCGATGGCCCATTCCGGCACGCTATAGCGGGTGCGCCGGTCGTAATCTTTGACGTTCAGGTTTAGCAAGATGGCCGTTTCCAACGAGATCGCCGGTTGTAACGTTCGCACCACCAGATTCTCGTGATGGGCGCTCACTTTCCAGTTGATGAGACGCATGCTGTCGCCGGCCCGGTAGTCGCGTACGCCCACCGGCCGCGCCGGATCTTCGAAGAGGCGTTGCTGGCTGCGGATCGTGCCGAAGGGCAGCCGCGAGGGTAACCCCAGCTCCGTCAGAGGGATGATGCGGGGATAGACGGTCAGGTAGCCGGCCGACGTTTGCTTGAGTTCTTCTTTCCAGCCGAAAAGGTCGCCCGAGCGCACGCTCAATGGCCCAAGACGATAATAGCCGCGGCGTGTAGCCTGCACCTGGTACGTAAAGGAACTCTCTTGCCGGCCGCGCAGAGTGAGGGCACGCCGGGGGGCGGCGCCCAGCGACAACTCCGGTGGCACGCTCTCCACTGCCTGGATCCATGGCAGAGGGAGGCGCCCCTCATTACGGAGCGTCACGGCGACGGTTACTCGCTCGCCGAGGAAAGCGTGGTCGTTAAACGAGCGCTCTACGCCTAGCTTGCGAAAAGCCCGCGGCGTCAACCATAGAGACCAGACGTAGATGCCGACGATCACGTAGATGATGTAAAAAATGAAGT
>JAWVYQ010000106.1:0-12234 GCA_033722615.1 Promineifilaceae bacterium (SeqCode) | reverse complement strand
CCGACAGGGAGCGATTGATGCGGCGTGGGCGAGAGGCGGCCGAAGCGGCCCTGCCCCGGCTACAAGACGAGCTACGCGCCGGCTGAGCGGCCTAACCGGACGGGCCACCAACCCAACCGGCGCAGGGCCATCACCGCTTCTGCGACCGTCCGGCCGTCTGCCGTTTCCGGCGACCCGTGACCAGGGTCAGCCCGATCAAACCGATCCCCAGCAAGGGAGTAGAACATAGGCTAAACCCAACGCCCTCAGAGGCCGTCTCCCCTTCCTCCTCGCCCTCAGAGGGAGCCGCTTCTTCGGCCGTCGGCGCCGCCGCCACCTCCGTCCCGGCCTCCGCGGCTGCAACCGCCGTCGCCGTACGTAAGCGTTCAAACGTCGCCGTTGGGGTAGGCGTTGCCGTCTCTGTGGGCGTGGCAGTGGGCGTATTCGTGCTGGTAACGGTAGCCGTAGGCGGAACCGGCGTCTCCGTCGGCAGGGGTGTATTTGTCGGCGGAGGCGGTGTCAGCGTAGGCGGCACAGGCGTCTCCGTCGGCACAACGGGCGTACTGGTCGGCGGTACAGGCGTCTCCGTTGGCACGACGACGGGCGTCTCCGTCGGCGGGCGCGTAGCCGTGGGAGGTGGCGTCTCCGTTGGTGGTGGGGCCGTCTCCGTCGGCGGCGGAGCCGTCGGTTGTGGTTCGCCGGCCGCGACGAGAACGCCGTCGTCCACGTAGATATTATTGTGCTTGTTGGCAAACTCCGGCCGGGAACGGACGAAAACGGTAATGGTAGAATTCTGCGCCACCGCCTCGACGCTCAACTGCCCCCACGTGTCGATCACCTGGTGCATCCCCGCCTCGGGCGACCAGACAACGTCTCCCGAACCTGGATTCCAGTTCCCGGTCGGGTCGATGCCGATCTGCAAATGAGGGTTGGCCGGTTGCGTCGAAACGTTGGGGGGATTGTCTTCAACCGAAGACCACACTTGCGCCCACATGGTAAAACGGTAATTCTGGCCGGGGACCACGTTAGACACCTGCTGGTAGATGCCCGCGTAAAAGGAGGAGTACAGCTTGAACCATTGTTGGGCGCTCGAGCCGCTATGCACCCGGTAAGCGTACTCGTGGGCCTGAGCGTGTTTATACTCCGGCCGGAAATAGGTCGGATCGTGGTCCGCGTTCTCCCAAAACCACGGCGTCCACTGGTTACCAACGTGCAATTCGCTGATGCCGTTCCAGTAATAAAAGCCCTCTTCAAAACCGGGATTCCGCAGCAGATTGCCTGATTGGTTGGCAGGAACAGCCGCGGCCGGCTGCGAACGAGCGAAGAAGAATCCACTCAGGAGAACGATAGCGAGGACGGCGAAACGCGCGCGCATGGCTGAACTCCAGACGGAGAGGAGCGCATCTCCTTCCACCCCTCTCCGGGTTACGTTATGTCAATCGCCTTTCTTTTTAGACGCCGCCCGTCCGCCGTCGGGTTCTGGAAGCTCAGCCGGCGCTCCGCCTTCCTGCTCAGCTTCTTGCTCAGCTTCCGGCCCCGCCGCCTGCTCCACCGCCCCAACGCCCAGGGGCTGCCACTTTCTGACGCTCTCCCCGCTGCGCAGGCGATGCTCGGCCCCGCCGCGGGCATGCGTATCGGCAAACCCCTCCGGCTCAATAGACATCCGCTGGCCTTCCAGCAAAGCCAGAACGCCTTCCTGTCCAGGCTCCGGCCGGGTCTCGATCAGCGCTTCCTGCTCCGCGATCTCCCGCGGATCGTAATCCTCCGGTTCGGCGTAAGTCGTGATAAACCCCTCAAAATTGCGCAAAACCACCCTGTCCGGCGACTGGGAAAGGAGGTAATTCGGCGTCACCGGAATCTTGCCGCCGCCGCCCGGCGCGTCCACGACGTAAGTCGGGACGCCGTAGCCGGACGTGTGGCCGCGCAACCCCTCCATGATCTCGATCCCCTTGCTCACGCTGGTCCGCATGTGGCCGGAGCCGGCCACCAGGTCACACTGGTAGAGATAATACGGCCGGACGCGGATCTTCACCAGCTCGTGCACCAGTTTGCGCTGAATGTGCACCGAATCGTTCACGCCGGCCAGGAGCACGCTCTGATTCCCCAGCGGCACGCCCGCCCGCGTCAGGCGATCGGCCGCCGTGGCCAGCTCCGGCGTGATCTCCTTCGGGTGGTTGACGTGAATGTTCAACCACAGCGGATGGTACTTGCTGATCATCTCGCAAAACTCGGGTGTGACCCGCATAGGCAAAAAGACGGGCACGCGAGAGCCGATGCGCA
This sequence comes from Promineifilaceae bacterium (SeqCode), assembly GCA_033722615.1. Taxonomy (GTDB): domain Bacteria; phylum Chloroflexota; class Anaerolineae; order Promineifilales; family Promineifilaceae; genus JAAYYY01. The sequence goes on along the minus strand of JAWVYQ010000106.1, from coordinate 9,975 downwards.
CAATCTCCACGTGCGGAATCGCCCGCAGGCGCTCCAGAATCATCTCCAACAACTTCGGCGCCAGCACCATCGGATCGCCGCCGGAGAGCAGCACGTCCCGAATTTGCGGCGTGTGCTGAATATACTCGATCTGCGCGTCGAATTCGGCGCGGCTGAACGTCTGGCCGGGATCGCCCACGATCCGGCTCCGCGTGCAGTAACGACAGTAGCTTGCGCACTGGGTCGTCACTAGCATCAGCACCCGGTCTGGATAACGGTGAACCAGGCCGGGCACAGGCGAATGCTTATCTTCCGCCAGCGAATCCTCCATCATCGACTGGAAAGGAACCATTTCGCGCGCCGTCGGTATCACCTGTTTGCGCACGGGACAATGGGGATCGTCGGGGTCGATCAGGCTGGCAAAGTAAGGGGTAATGTCAACGCGAAAGAGGCCGGTCGCGCCCAGGGCCTCCCGCTCCGATTCGGTCAGGTTGATGATCTTGCTCAACTCGTCCAAACTGTTGAGCCGGTTGGCCATCTGCCAGCGCCAATCCATCCACTTCTCGTCAGGAATGTCGTTCCAGTAAGGGTGACGGGTGTAGACCGGATCGGTCACGGGCGATGCCGTACTTGCTTCACTCATTGGTTAGACTCCCGCCGCGGGCACGCCCGCGGCTGTTAGATTTGAACGCCGATTGTAGCAGATCGCCTGCTTTCGACAATGGTTGCTTTCATCGCTCTTATCGCCGCCTCACGGGTTTCCTCCCGGTGAAAGCGTGAACACGTTACTCGCCTGGGCTACCGGATTGTCGGGGTCGCCGAGGGTCGCCGTGATGCTGGCTTCCCCCTCGACGTCGACCGGCAACGTGACCTCTAGTTCCCAGTACCCGCTGGCGCCGGCCTCCACGGCCGACTCGCCAATAATCCGGCCGTTGGCCAGCATAACGGCCACCTGAACCTCGCCTCCCGGCGCATTGTATGCCACGCCGTTGACCGTAATCGTATCTCCCCCCGTCAGCCGCCGGCCGGCCACCGGGTTGGCGATCATCACCCCCACTGCCTCCGGATCATTTCGCGCCAGCACCTCCACCGCCACCTGGGCCGCCCGCCACCCCTCCTCACCCGGCGACCCGACGGTGGCCACAGCGCATCCCGGACCGGAAACGTCCCGCGGGGGAATGACGTACGCCTGCCAGTAAGAACTCCCGCGCAGCGAAAACGTATAACCCGCCACCTCGTTCTGGCAATCATCCATAAGCAGAGCGATCGTCACCCGGCCGCCTCCGGCCGCCTGCAAACGGCCATCAAAGAAGAGATAATGGCCGGCCACGACCATGTCCCCCGTCGCCGGCCGCGACAGCGCCATGTAACTTACCTCCTCCTGCTCGGCGTCCACGCCCAGCACGACCGGCACACTATCCCGCGCCAACTCCGATCCATCGCTTGCCAGCAGGACCACTTGCAACGTCCCCGCCCCGGATACAAACGGCGGCACGTTCAACGTCGCCTGCCAGGTGTTGGTGTCAATCGCCGCGTCAACCGTCGCCAGCGAGAGGCCGGTGGCGCTCGTCAGGCCAACCTTCACCGTCATGCCCGGCGTGCCATGGACGAACCCGCTGACCTCCACGCTCTGACCGATAAACAACGTCTCGCCTTCAGCCGGCGTTGTCAGGCTGAGGATCGGCGCCACAACCGGCGTCGGCGTCGTCGTCGGGCGCAACGTCGCCGTCGGCGTCGGCGGCAGGGGCGTCGGCGTGCTGGCGATGTCCCGCGTTGGCGGCAAGGAGGAAGCCGCCGCCGTGTTCGTCGCCACCGGCAGCCCGGCCGTGGGAATGGCCGTCGGCAAGGCATCTGCCGACTGGCACGCAACGGCCGCAAAAACAAATCCAATTAGAACCAGTAACCGGCTGAGACTCCGCATCGTCGCTTCTCCGAGCTGATCAATTCGGCCACTATTATACTCGCTATGGCCTCTACTTTCCCGCAACCACTTTACCCGAAGCCACACCTTTTGATAAATGCGCGTTCCCTTCCTTACGCGCTTCGGCGAAACGGCCTGCTCCATTCTGGTTTGCGTTTTTCCGACGACCCGTTTTAATCGTGAGCGGCGTATGAGCCGCATTGCGGCTCATTCAAAGCAACGCTAGAATGTGCACCTTTGTGATAATATGATGCATCCACTCACGATCTTCATCCTGCTATTGGTAGGAGCGGGCGCGTCCCTTCTCCTCGCCCGCTTGCGCCCCCGCTATGCCCCGCCGGCGGCCATCGTTGCGGCGACGGTTGTTACCCTGTCGTGGTTGCTCGCACGCCCACAATTACCCCTTACTTATAGCGTCTCGCCCTGGCCCGCCGCCCTCTCCCTCCCCGCCTGGACGTGGCGCGTGGACGCCTTCGCCTGGGAACTTAGCCTGGGCGTGCTGATTCTCGTCACGGCCGTCACCTTCTACCGGAGAAAGGGCGAGCAACCCCTTCTCCTCGCCGGCCTGTCTGTGCCGCCGGGCGCGCTCGCCCTCCTCTTCGGCGCGGCCGGGCTGGTTGCCCTCTGGGCCGACTCCTTACCCGGCCTGTTAACAGGGTGGACCCTGCTGAGCGTCGTCTTCTTCGCAGCCTTGTTCACGTCCCCCGCCCTGCGGGAACGGCCGTCGGCGTTATGGTCTCGTCTGGGCGCCGGTTGGATGAGCCTCTTCTTTCTTTGGCTGGCCGCTGCTACCTTTCCCCAGACCGCCGTCGGGCTGGACATGCGAGGATGGCCCGTGCTCACCCGCTCCCTGCTGTTGATCGCCGCCCTCTTCCAAATCGGCATCTTTCCCTTTCACTGGTGGCGCCCTCCCGCCGCCGCCCTTTCGTCCGGCGTCGCCGCCCTGGCCCATACCGTTCCCGCCGCGGCCGGCGCCCTCCTCTGGGCGCGCCTCGAAGCCAACAGCGACATCGGCCTCGCCTTCGCCCTGCCCCTCACCCTGCTGGGTCTCCTGGGGCTGTTCGCCGCCGCCTACCGGGCCTGGTCACGTCCAGACACACCCCGGCGTGTGGCCGCCGTCCTGGTCCTGGGACAGGCAAGTTTTATATTGCTGGCCGGCATGTGGGCCGGCCCAGATGCGGTCGTGGCCGAAGGGCGCGTCCTCCTGCTGGCCGGCGGCCTCTTGCTGCTGGCCGCGCCGGCCCTGAAAGAAGCAGCCCCTCTCTTTCGTCTCGGACCACTGATCGCCGCGCTGGCAATGGCCGGCATCCCGCTCACGGCCGGCTTCACCGGGCGCGCCCTCCTCTATGGAGCGTGGCAGGACGAGGGCCGCTGGATCCTTATTCTCACGACAGTCATTCTCCACCTGCCCCTCGCAGCCGCCGCCCTGATGCTCGTTCTCGAGGATGTCCAGGACCAGTTCGAGGGCTCCCTGGCGCTGCCCGAACTGGCGTCTGCGGCGCATACCCTTGTGCCCGTACTGGGACTCCCGGCCGTCGCCGCTCTTGCCGGAGCGCCCCTTCTCTCCTGGCCCGCCGTCCTGCTCCCCATCGCAGCCGGAGCCGCCCTCACCCGCTACACGGAAGAGGCCTATCAGGTCCAGCGACTATTGCGTGCTGCGCTGACCCCGAACGTTCCGGCCACGGGAGCAATCGGGTCGGCTGTGCGCACAGCCGGCCGGTCGCTGTCCCAGGCCATCCGGCAGGCTGCCGCCGTCGTCGAAGGGGAAAATGGCGTCCTGTGGCTGCTGCTGTTACTGGTAATTGTGTGGCTGGCCCGGTGAGGCTTATATGGATAGCGTGAATGCCGCACTCGAGTAGTTTCCCGGAGACCGGACTGGACGTTCTCTTGCTCAATGTTACCATCGCGTACAAACGCGTTTCCGGGGGAAATGGATAGAGGTCATGCTAACTGATTTTCCGACACTCTTTGATTGGATCGAGCGCCTGTCCTTTCTGCGGGGCCTGCCTGCTGCCTATATCGTTCTTCTCACCGGTCTAATAATCGCCGTCGTCTGGGATTGGCGCCTCTCGCTGATGGCGCTGATGGTGCAATACGTGGTCGCCACCCTCCTCTTTGTGGACGTGCTCGAACCACGATTAGCCATCGTCAAGTTATTTGTTGGTCTCTTCGTCTGTCTCATCCTCTATTTTGCCGCGAGGCAGGCGTCGGCGTCACAATCTCCGGAACCAAGGACGACCGGGAAATGGGATGAGAGAGCCGGCCGGCCGCAGCGAACCACCCTGGCCTTCCGCACCTTTCTGGCGCTGGCCGTCGCCTTGACGGCGCTCGCCCTCTCCGGCCGTGCGGGCTATCGGCTCCCGGCCGTGCCCAGCCACGTCAACCTGGCCATTTACGGGCTAGTCGGCATGGGCCTGTTACTCCTGGCCCTCACCACCCGGCCGCTGACCGCCGGGATGGGGTTGTTGATGATCATGACGGGCTTTGAACTGTTCTACAACACGCTAGAACAATCTACGACGATGCTCATCCTCCTGGCCGGCGCCAATCTGATACTGGCCCTGACCGTTTCCTACCTGGCGCAACTCAGCAGCTCCAGGCCGCCCACCATCACGGCCCCCTGGCCGAAGAGGTGAGAAAGCGATGACGAGCGGACGCATCCTCATCCTCCTTGGCGCCCCCCTCCTCTTCGCGGCCATCACCCTGATCTTGCAGCGCCGCTGGCCGCGCGCCGCCGCCATAATAGCTGGGATCGCCGCCCTCTTCCTGGCGACGCAAACGGGCATAGGCCCGGACGGCCAGGCCATACGCTTCTTCGACGGTACATTGACGCTGACCGAGCAGGCCGCCCCTTCGCTACGCCTCCTTTACGCCGGCGCTTCTCTGCTCTTTCTCCTTTCGGCCCGTTGGCCCCAGGGGCGGGAATTCCTACCGGCCGGGCTGGCCGCCCTCACGCCGCTCTCGGTTACACTAATGGCCAGCACCTTTCCCCTGGGCGTCGTCACGCTGCTGGCGGTCACAGCGTGCGCGGCGATCATGATTCAGGCCGGCCGTCGCGACGCGACGCTCGCCCCATTCCGCTACCTGACGATGACGGCCCTCGCCCTCCCGTTTTTCCTGGTGGCAGCCTGGATGCTCGGCTCTGACCAGCCCGTGTTTACAGGAAGTGTCTGGCGACTCCTCCTGGTAGGAACGGCGCTGGCACTTGCTGGATTTCCCTTTCACATCTGGGTGAGCCCCGTCACAGAGGATGCCCCACCGCTGGTCACCGTCTTCACCTTCGCCCTGGTCCCGGCCGCCATTCTCTTCCTCCTGTTCAACCTTCTGCAACAACATCCGACCGTCGTGCAGGAAACGCCGTTCCTTACATTTCTCCGGTGGAGCGGCGCCGCCGCGGCCACTGCCGGCGGTCTCCTCGCACTAAACGCCCCATCCCTCAAATCGTTGTGGGGCCGTCTGCTCCTGGTCGAGATGGGCAGTGCCGTCATGCTCATTCCCGCCGGCCCGAACGGCCAGCAGGCCGCCCTCGCCGGGCTGGGCTTGCGCTTCGTCGGCTTGCTCCTCGTTTCCCTGGGCCTCATCCTGCTGGAATCCGGCCCTGCCGGCCAGCCCGCTCGCCCTACCCGCCGGAATGTCGGCGCCTACGCCCTCTTCGCCTACGGCGCCCTCTCGCTCGTCGGCCTGCCGCTGACGCCCGGTTTTCCCGCGCGCTGGGCCACGATCACGACAGCAGCGCTTGAATCTCCCTGGTTGGCCCTCCTCCTCCTGGTCGCCATGGCCTCCGCCGCGGCCGGTCTGCTTCGTTGGCTGTCCTCCTCCATCCGACCCCCGGCCAGCGACCGGCCCGGCCTCACCGCCCAATAGCGACGCACCGACCGTCCCATTTGCTCTCTGACGTCTCATCAGCTAAATTAGGGGATTGCGGTCAATTCACCGACCCCTTCGGGGAGTAGCAAAAGGAGGAAAATTGATGCCCGCTAAATGGTACGTGCTGCGAACCAAGCCGCATAAGGAGCGCGCCGTCCATCGCATGCTGTTACAGGAGGACGATCTCGAGGTCTATTTTCCGTCGCTTAAAGTGGACCCCGTCAACCCCAGAGCCTCCAAAATCCGCCCGTACTTTCCCGGCTATATGTTTGTTAACGTCGACCTGGAGAAACAGGGAGATAACGCCCTCCGCTGGACGCCCGGCACAAAGGGGCTGGTCCGCTTTGGCGGTCAGCCGGCACCCGTACCTGAACACCTGATTCACGAATTAAAGAAACGGCTGGTCAGACTACAGGAAGAAAAGGACCAGCCGGAGGACCAATTTCAAAAGGGAGACAAGGTCCGCATCGTTGACGGCCCGCTGGCCGGTTACGAGGCGATTTTCGACACGCGCCTATCCGGCAAGGATCGGGTGCAGCTCTTGTTATCCTTCCTGAGCGGACAAGCCACGCGCGTTAAACTGGAAGACTATCAGATTGAAAAGGTAGAATGATGGAGCCCAAAGAACAACTCTTGCGAAAAATTGCAGACCGTGATGCCCGGGTAGGTATCGTTGGCCTGGGCTACGTCGGCCTGCCTTTGGCCGTGGCCTTCGCCGTAGCAGGGTTTGAAACGATCGGCGTGGACGTCGATGAACAGAAAGTCGCGTCGCTCAACCGGGGACAAAGTTACGTAGAAGATGTAGCGGATGAAACGTTGGCGCCCCTCGTCGCAGAAGGAACGTTTTGTGCCACGACCGATTACGCCGCTCTGAAGAACGTGGAGGCCATTTCCATCTGCGTTCCCACGCCCCTCCGCAAATCAAAAGACCCCGACATATCCTACATCGTCAGCGCAGCCGAGAGTATTGCCGCTCACGGTGGCGCGAGCAAACTGATCGTGCTGGAGAGCACTACCTACCCCGGCACCACAGAGGAGGTCATTCTCCCGCGGCTGGGTATTAACGGCGATCGCGTCGGCCGGGATTTCTTCCTCGCCTTCTCGCCGGAGCGCATCGACCCCGGGCGCACCGACCATACCGTCTATTCCACGCCCAAAGTCATTGGCGGCATGACACCCAGTTGTCTCGAGGTCGCCCTGGCCCTTTACGGTGCCATCGTCGAGCAAGTCGTCCCCGTATCCAGCCCGGCCGCTGCGGAAATGGTCAAGCTCCTGGAAAACACCTTCCGCGCCGTGAACATCGGCCTCGTCAACGAAGTGGCCCTCATGTGCGACCGCCTCGACCTCAACGTCTGGGAGATCGTCGAAGCGGCTGCCACCAAGCCCTACGGCTTCATGCCCTTTTACCCGGGCCCCGGCCTCGGCGGCCACTGCATCCCCGTCGACCCCCACTACCTGAGCTGGAAGCTGCGCACCCTCAACTACACCGCCCGCTTCATCGAGCTTGCGGACGACGTTAATCGCAATATGCCCAATTTCGTCGTCGGCCGCATAGGGGATGCGTTAAATGAGGACGAAAAGGCGATCAAGGGCAGCCGCATTCTCCTTCTGGGTATCGCCTACAAACCAAACGTAAGCGACGTGCGCGAAAGCCCGGCCCTGGACATCATTCATCTCCTGCAAGAGAAAGGCGCCCACATCACCTATCACGATCCCTACATCCCTCAGGTCGTGACGCACGAAGGAAAGACGCTGACGTCAGAGAGCCTGAACAGCCAGACGTTGAGCCAGGCCGATTGCGTCGTCATCGTCACCCATCACGACAGCTACGATTGGGAGTATGTGGCAGAACACGCCGGTTTGATTGTGGACACGCGCAACGCGCTCGATGAGGTAGAAGGAAAAGGGCGCGTCGTCCTCCTATAAGCGCCGTCCGGGCACCTGCACCACACTCTCTAATTCATTGTGGCCAACAACTCGTACTTGGCCCAGACTGCAGTGCGATACAGGGGATCGATTTCAATAGCTCGCTCGTAACAGGCCAGGGCCTGTTCGTAATCGCCGAGGTGTTCGTACACTCGGCCGAGATTCATGTGAGGAAATTGGGGAGCCTCGTAGCGCGGCGCTTCCGTCGCTTTCTCCAGCCACGGAATCGCCTCTTCCCACCGCTCCAGCTCAATCAGATACGCGCCGATGTCGTTATAGGGGTTGCCGAAGGTGGGATCCACCTCTATCGCCTTCTTACACGCTTCAATCGCTTCCTCGTAACGCTCCATCATGCTATACGTCCAACCGAGAAAAGTGTGCGCTTCGGCCGTCGGGTACGTCTCCAGCGAGCGCTTGTATAGGATGATGGCATCGGCAAACTCGCCCTGCATCTGATGCTTGTAGGCGCGCTCAAAGAGAATCATTGCCTGCTGGCGATCAATTTCGCTCATAACGACCTATTCTTCTGCAAGCTTGACGACAGTCACGCCGGCGCCCCCCTCGCCATCTTTGCCTTCCTCCCACGTACGAATATACCGGTTCTTGTCCAGCGCCTGGCGAACGGCTTCGCGCAAGCGGCCGGTGCCCTTGCCGTGAATAATGCGCACGTACGGCAACTCCGCCAGAATAGCCGAGTCCAGGTAGCGGTCCAGCGTCGCCAACCCTTCCTCCACGCGCTGCCCGCGTAGATCCAGCTCCATGCGCGGGCCGTCGCCCCGACCGGCCGTCGTCGTGACCGGCTCCTCTACCTTCTCCTCCTCCGGCTGTTCCACCGCTTCCAGCTCGCCGAGGCTCACCCGCGTCTTCATCCGGCCCACGGCCACCTCCGCCTCCTTCTTGTCAAGAGAGAGAATTTCGCCCTTACTGTTTAACGACTTCACGAGAACCGTGTCCCCGACCTCCAGGGTCTCTCGCATCTTCCGCACCTTGCCCGGAGGAATAGACGGTTTCTTCGGCGGTTCAGGTTCCAGTTGCTCCTCGGCCTCCGTCACTTCCTTGCCGAGCTGCTTGAGGGCATTCAGCGAAAGGTCACCCTCACGCCGGCCGGACCGCAACTGCTTGCGCACCCGCCTCAACTCCTCGCGCACGGCCTCCACTTCCTCCTGAGCCTGCGCGCGGGCCTCGGCCAACACCTCCTGCCGTTCCGCCTCAATTTCATCCAGTCGAGCCTGTAACGCATCACGCTCCTCTTCCACCTCTCGCAACGCCAGCCGGGTCGCCGCTTCCTGCGACGAGATCTTCTCGCGAATATCATAGATCGAGTCGAGCAACGTCTCCGCCCGCTCGCTGCCGGCGCCAAGCAACTGCATGGCGTCGTCGAGGATCGTTTCGTCCAGCCCCAGCCGGCGGGCGATGGCTACCGCGTTGGAGCGACCGGGTAATCCAATCGTCATTTCATAGGTGGGCGACAGCGTATCGACGTCGAACAGGAGGGAGGCGTTCGTCGCTCCCGGCGTCTGGCTCGCGTATACCTTTAACTCCGGATAATGAGTGGCCACGAACGTCGTCGCCCCCAAATCCCGCAGATAGTTGACGATAGCCTGGGCCAGTGCCGCCCCTTCGGCCGGGTCCGTACCCGAGCCCAGCTCGTCCAACAGCACCAGCGACCGGTCGTCCGCCTGCTTCAGGATACGGATGATATTCGTAATATGCGCCGAGAAAGTCGACAGACTCTGTTCAATAGATTGTTCGTCGCCGATGTCGGCAAAAATGTTGTCGAAGGCGGTAAGCCGCGCTTCCACGGCCGGGATGTGAAGGCCCGACTGCGCCATAACCACCATCAATCCCGTCGTCTTCAGGCTCACCGTCTTGCCGCCCGTATTCGGCCCCGTGATCAGCACGAGGAACACGTCCTCGTCGAGCAGCAGGTCCGTAGGGACCACTGTCTCCGGCTCCAGCAGCGGATGGCGGGCGCCCCGAATCCAGACCGTCGAACCGGGGTGGCGCTGGCGAAGAGCTTCCCGTTCGTCCTCCTTTTGTCCCCCACGCTTAGACGGCCGGAACGTCCGCCACTCGACGAAAGTCGGTTCTACGGCCTCTGTGTCCAACGCGTAATGGGCGCGGGCAAAAATCAGATCCAGCTCCGCCATGCGGTCAACTACCCGCTTCACAGACTCTCCCTGATCCCCCACCTTTGCCGACAACTCGGCCAGAATGCGCTGGAGTTCTTCCTCCTCCTGCAACTGTAAGCTGCGGTACTCGTTGTTCAGCTCGACAGTATT
>JAWVYQ010000105.1:0-12309 GCA_033722615.1 Promineifilaceae bacterium (SeqCode) | reverse complement strand
TTGCTCCCGCGCCAGCCGCTGCTGCTCTACCATCTCCGGCACGTAGGGCTCGGCCAGGAAGCGGCAAAGGTGGCGCAGTTCCTGTTCTGGTACGCGCACCAGGTCTTCGTAGTACAGCTCGTAGTAGCGTTCCGGCCCCAGCCGTGTGGCGGCATCTTGTGCAGCCCGGATGCGACGCACCCAGTTGCGCGCGGCGAAGTAGATGTCGACGTGGATCTCCTCACGCTCCCACTTTTCGAGCATGGAGAGGGCGGCGTCCCGGCCGTCACGGATGAGGTGGACGAATTGTGCCTGGGGGAAGATCTGGTGGATGAGGTCGACGTAGCTGGCATAGATGGGCGTCTTATCGCCCCAGCGGACGGCGCCGTATTGGCGAGCGTACAGGGAGTAGAGGGCGTTGAGAAAGGCGGCCGGCGTTGGCGCGTCCATTTCGCGGAGGATGGTTTCGGCGGTGGGTGGTTCCTGGCGCCACTCTTTGGCGAAGCGGTATTCTTTGAAGATCACGTCTAAGATGCGGCCCACGTCTTTTTCGGTAAGGGGGCCGGCCGGTTTGCGGAGGAAGAAGCGGGGGATGAAGTCTGATTCCGGCGGAATGTAAATGCGGGGGCTGCTGCTTAGCATGTAGCGCAGGAGCGTGGTGCCGGAGCGGTGCACGCCGATGATGAAGAGCGGAGAATTGGAAGGGAGTGCCATTATTTCACGGTCTCGGTACCCGGCGTTTGCTCGACGGCGGCTCCCTGATGCGGCGGCGGGAGCAGGCCGGGCGACCATTCCTTTCGCCTGAGTCGATTGTAATCGGATGGCTGCGAAACGCAACTTGTTGTGGTACGCTTCGACAACACCATGATTCGCAAACCCGTTCTCATTATCGGCTGCCCGCGCAGCGGGACGACGTTGCTCTATAATGTGCTGTCGGAGGTCTCTTCTCTGTGGTCTATCGGCACGGAGAGCAAGGCGATTATCGAGCGCTACCACCATCCGCGGGAGAAGGGGTGGGAGTCGGGGGTGCTGACGGCCGACGATCTGACGCCTGCCTCTCGCGACTATATCCTGTCGGCTTTCCACGGAGCGGCCGCGCCGGGCACGTTCTGGCGGCGGGTGAATGGCGTCCGGGGATGGCTGCGGAGTAATGGGCTATGGCGCGCGCTGAAGCGGCGCGGCCGGACGCGGGAGACGGGCGCGGCCGTGGGCAGCGCGGTCCCGCAACAGGGCATGGCCCTTCTTTCTAGCCTGGTTCGCCTGGGCAACCGGCTGTTCGTCTCCGACGAGCGGCCGATCCGGCTGCTGGAAAAGACGCCGGAGAATTGCCTGCGCCTGCCCTTCCTCCTGGCCCTATTCCCTGACGCGCAGATTATCTACCTGACGCGGGGCGGGCCGGGGAACGTCAATTCGCTGATGGAAGGGTGGCGGCAACCCCACCTCTTTCCCGGTTACCGGGTGCCGGAGCGTATTCGGATCCCCGGCGACGAGCGCGGCCGGTGGGCGTTTACCCTCATTCCAGGATGGCGGGAGCTGGTGGACCGGCCGTTGGAGGAGGTGTGCGCGTGGCAGTGGATCCGCTGTAACGAGGCCGTGATTGAGCACCGGGAGCAGACGGCGGGGCGCGTGCCTTACCTTACGGTGCGTTATGAGGAACTGATCGCCAGCCCGGCGGCCACCCTGCGAGGTATTGCGGATTTCATTGGCGTCGATTTTCAGGAGGAGTTGGGTCGTTTTGGAGAAGAGTTGCCGCGCGTCAACGTTGTTTCGGAGCCCGGCCGGGAGAAGTGGCGGCGGCAGAACCCGGAGGCCATCCGGCGAATTCTGCCTCTGATCGGGCCGACGATGGAACGCCTGGGGTATGAGGAGCCGCCGGCCGGAAAGTGAACGTCTCTCCGAAAGGATTGGCGAAAATGGGGCTATGCCCATCGGCGCAGTTCGGTTATCATGTAGATTGAGGTTCCACATTTCGGAGACGAGTTGCCCCATAGAGCGGCCGGGTAGAGGCGCGGCCTGCGATCTGCAAAAAGGAGGAAACGATGCTAAAGGACGTAGTGGCCATTATCCTTGGAGGCGGCGTTGGTTCTCGTCTCTATCCCCTGACTCGCGACCGTACCAAGCCGGCCGTTCCCCTGGCCGGCAAGTATCGGCTCATCGACATTCCGATGAGCAATTGTTTCCACGCCGGAATCGAGAAGATCGCGATCCTGACGCAGTTCAACTCTGTCTCGCTACACCGGCACATTCACCGGACTTATAATCGCGATATGTTCACGCCCGGCTGGGTGCAGATCCTGGCGGCAGAGCAGACGCACCGCAGCGGCGAATGGTATCAGGGCACGGCCGACGCCATCCGCAAGCAGACGGTGGAAATCCGGGAGGCGAATTGCAACTATACGCTCATCCTTGCCGGCGACCATCTCTATCGCATGGATTACACGGAGTTTGTGGAGCACCATATCGAGACGGAGGCGGACGTGAGTATTGCCGTGCAGCCGGTCGGCCGGGAGGACGCGTCGTCTCTGGGCATCTTGAAGCTGGATGAGGATGGCCAGATCACGCGCTTTGTGGAGAAGCCGAAGACGGACGAGGCAATCGAAGGGCTGGAGAGCGGCGACGATCCTAAGAAGCCGTACATGGCTTCGATGGGCATTTACGTCTTCGATACTGACGTCCTCTTCGACATTCTGGAGGAGAAGCAAGGGGACGATTTCGGTAAGCACATTATTCCGGCGACCATGGAGACGCACCGGGTGATGGGATACGTGTTCGACGGCTACTGGGAGGACATCGGGACGATCCAGCGTTTTTACGAGGTCAACCTGGATATGGCGGCTCCCCTGCCGAAGTTCAACCTGTATGATCCGCGGCAGCCCATTTATACGCGTCCCCGTTTCCTGCCCGGCTCGAAGGTAGAGGGCGGCAGCCTGCGCAATACGCTGGTGTCCGACGGCGGCCGCATTCAGGACGCTACCATTCGCGAATCGATTGTCGGCTTGCGCAGCGTGATTATGCACGGCGTGACGATCCAGCGCACGGTGATGATGGGGGCCGACTTCTATGAATCGCCTGAGGATATGAGAGAAAACGAGCGCCTTGGCCGGCCGGACGTGGGAATCGGCCCCAACTCTTTCATCGAGGGGGCGATCATCGACAAGAACGCGCGCATAGGCTCCGGCGTGATTATTCGCCACGTTCCTGATCGAGAGGAGGAAGAGCACGATAACTGGGTGTCGCGGGAGGGGATCGTAATCATACCCAAAAATGCGGTCATTCCTGATGGGACCGTTATTTAGGATTTCCACGAAGGACACGAAGGGCCCGAAGTAGTGCTTTTCTTATTTGTACCTACCAGATCTGGTGTCTGGCGCGCTCGATTTCTCACCCCACAGGATTTCTGGAGATCTGGGAGACGTTGAGGACGGCGTCGTATAGAGCCAGCAGTCGCTCTTCCATCTTTCCCCAGTTGTAACGCGTCCGGACCAGTTCCTGGCCACGTTGCCCCATGCGCACGCCTTTCTCTGGGTGTTCCAGGAGTTCGATGATGGCGGCTGCGTGGGCGGCCGGGTCTTCGGCCGGGACCAGAAGCCCGTTTGCGCCATGCTCCACGAATTGTCGCGTCGACGCCAGGTCGCTGCTGACAACGGGGACGCCGTAGGCCATGTACTCGAAGAGCTTGGTAGGGATATTTTTTTCGTTCTTGGGCTCCGGTTGCCAGGAGACCCAGCCCACGGCCGCCTGTTGCAGGTAGGCGCCGATCTCCTCGAAGGGGACGCGGCCGGTGAGGGTCAGCGCGCCGGCTACGCCCAGGCGCTCGGCGTGCTGGCGCACTTCTTCTTCGAGATCGGGGGGCATGAAGTGACCGACCAGCAAAAGATGGGCGTCGGGCGCGGCCTGCCGGACGCGGGCGAAGGCGTCTATCATCAGCGCAGTTCCCCGGTTGCGCTCCATTCCCCCGAGGTAGAGGATGACGGGGTCTCGCGGCCGCAGTGGACGGGTGGCGGCCGCGGCTTGTTGGACGAAGGAGACGGCCGGGAAGTTGAAGAGCGTCGTCTTGGGGCCGGAAAAGGTGCGGAACGTTTTGGCGATTTCGTCGTCGGCGAAGATGAGGGCGCTTTGGAGGCGCGCCAGCCGCGGCTCGAGCCAGCGGAAGTTCCAGGCGATGGGATAGCGGAGCCACGCCGGCATGTAATCTTTGACTTTGATGAAGTCGGCGTACACCTCGTGCACGTCGTAGATGGTCGGTTTCCCGGTCTGCCACCGCAACCAGGGCGTGACTAGTAGCAATTCGGGATCGTGGAAGTGGTAGACGTCGGCGGCCTCTTCCCGAGCCATGTGCAGCAGTTGGCGCCAGAGCAGGGGACGACGTTTCCGGGGCACGTCGGGGAGGCCGCGGATTTGCACGCCGTCTTTGACTTCGTCGCGGCCGTGGACGGCGATCAGGGTGACGTCGTAACCGGCACGCTGGAGGCTGCGCGCCTCGCGGTAGAAGACGCGGTTGTCGAGGGCCAGGTGGACGCTGGAGAGGATGCAGACGCGAGTCATGGCTGCTGCTCAAGGATAGTGCGGTAGAGGGCGGCCGTCTTTCTGGCGATCGGGGCCCAATCGAGTTTATGGGCAATCGCCCGGGCCTGCTCGCGCATTTTTGCGAGGTTCTGTTTTCTTATGGCTGTCATGGCGCGAGCCAGCGCTTCGTCGTCATCCGGCCGGTAGAGGAGGCCGGCTTCCTCAGTCACAAGTTCAGGGAGGCATCCGGCTGCCGGGGCGATCACGGGCACACCGTACGTGAGCGCCAGGATCACGGATCCCGAGGTCAGCACTTCGCGGAAGGTAAAGACCATGGCGTCGGTTGCCAGGAGATAGTGCTGCATTTCTTCTTCGGGTATAAAACCAGCGTGGAGGTGCAGCCGGGGGTCGGTGGTGGCACTTTCTTTCAGCTCGGAGACGAGTTGGGAATCGCGGTTGCGGCCGGCAATCAACGCGACGTCTCTTTCTGCCGCTATCTGCCGAAATTGTTGAACAAAGCGACGTGTGCCTTTGTAAGACGTGATGTTGCCCAACTGCCCGTACACGAAGGCATCCGGCGGAATATTCAATTGCTCACGCGCGGCGGAGCGCGTCATCGTGATGGGATGCACGCCTTCGTAATTGCCGTGGGGGATGACGTGTATTGGTTTCTGGCGGGGAAAGAGGCGGTGCAGTTCATCTCGTCCATATTCGCAATGGACGATAACGGCGTCCGCACTGTTCATGACCAGGCGGCGGACGAAACGGTGCATGGGCGGAAAGAAACGCCGGTGGGGCAAGAGGTTGTGCGCGGTCCACACGAGTCCGTAGCCGAGCCGGCGGGCCAGATAGAGCCGTGTACAAAAGGCGGCCAGCCGGAACGGGGTCAGGTACCGCTGCATGTAAAGGCCGTAGAGCCAGTGTAGGTGCAGAATGTGTACTTTTTCCCGCGATCGCCACAACCAGCGGGGCGAAGGCATATTGTCCAGGTATTGGACGGCGATACCGTGCGTGGAGAGGCCTTCTTTGAGCAGGTGTTGATACGGATTATGGTATACGGGGAGAAATGCGGCCGTTAGCTCACTCACGTTGTGCCGTTGCGCTCCATCTGTGTGTGAAGGGCTTCGAATAAGGAGGCCAGATCCTGAGCCTGTCGCCGTCTGTCGTAGCGGGCGATGACCTCCGGGTCTGGTTGCGCCGCCAGTTCTCCCCGCCGCCAGGCGGCGACCATGTCTACGAGCACGACAGAGATCTCATCCGGCCGATCGGGGGCGGCAAAGTGTCCGACACTGGCTTCGCTCAACACATCTTTGGTTACGCCATCGGGGATCATGGCCAGGATGGGGCGGCGTGCATAGAGGTATTCAAACGTCTTTCCGGGCAGGACCACTTCGCTGTGCGGGTGCTCGCCCAGAATCAGCAAGAGGGCGTCGGCCGTTAGCTGGTGCCCGATGACCTGGCTGTGGGGAAGATAGCCCAGGAAGTCGACGACGGGCTCGAGGCCCCACTCGGCGACGAGCTGCGGCGCTTCGACGCCTGCATTGCCGATGAAACGGACACGGATTTCGCGGTCAGACAACCGGCCGTCAGCCAGGGCCTGCCGTAGAGCCTGGAGAAAGGGGCGCGCCGTCTGTACGTTCCCGTAGAGGCTGCCCGTGTAAATGATGGTGAAGCGCTCATCGTCTTTCGGAAATGTGACGTCGTGATAATCGTCGGGGTCGAAGCCGTTGGGAATGGTCACGAAATGTTCGGCCGGCAATTCCGGGTAGCGTTGGAGAAAGTGCCGGCGCAGGCCCTCGTTGACCGCGACGACGCGATCGGCCGTGTGGACGACGGCTTTTTCCATCCGCTCGGCAATGGCCCGCTGGATGGGCGTCGGATATTCGTACTGGAAGTGACCGATCCAGGCATCGCGAAAATCGGCAATCCAGGGGATTTGGTGGCGGCGCTTCAAGTGCAAGCCGACCAGATGTCCTGTATAGGGTCCGGACGTGGAATAAAGCGCCGAGAAGGATTCTTCGCGCAAGAGGCGACGGCCGGCGCGGGTGGCGAAGGGATACCACCCGACTTCCATGTCGGCGATGAAGATCCAGCGGGCCACCCACCTCCGCAGCCGGTAAGGGAGCCAATCTGGGAGAAGGAGCACGGGGGTTCTCCTGACTCTGAGGCCGGCCGGGACGTCGGCGAGTAAAGAAGGATCGCGGTGGTGAACGTGGCGGGCGGCGAGCACGGTAGGGCGCCAGCCGTGGCGAGGCAGATATTTGACGAATTTCGTAGTCCGTTGGACTCCGCCGCCACCGTGCGGAGGGAAGATATAGGCGATGAACAGAACGTCTTTCATTGGGAAATAAGTGATGTGAGGCGGTGGCGCAATTTGTGCGCGCTTTTCACCCACGTTAATTCTTCTTCAACTCTCCGTTTGCCCTGGCGCCCCAGCCGTTCGGCGTAGTCGGAATCGCGCAGGAGAGCGAGTATGGCCTGGCTCACTTTCCGGGCGTCCTGGGGATCGACCAGCAACCCGGTCACGCCGTCGACGACGGCGTCGACGGCTCCGCCGGAGCGGCCGGCGATGACGGGCTTGCCAAAGGCGTTGGCTTCGAGAAAGACGATGCCGAACCCTTCGACGTCCTCGTTGGGCAGGGTGCGATTGGGCATGACAAAAACGTCGGCTGCGTCGTAATAAAGGACCTTTTCCGCGTCCGAGACGCGGCCGGCAAAGCGAACGTGTTCGGTCAGTTCTTGCTCGGCTACCTGTCGCTCCAACCGGGCGCGGTCCGGCCCGGCGCCGACGATGACGTAGCGGACGTCCGGCACCTTTTCTATCACAGCAGGGAGGGCCTGCAATGTGACGTCGATGCCCTTGCGCTCGACCAGGCGGCTGACGGTGAGCAGGATGGGGTGCTCGGCCGGTAGGGGGAGCGTTACCTTCTTTGCCCTCGCCTGCGCCAATTGCGCGTGCAGCGCGTCCGGATCGACGGCGGGAGGTATGATGGCGATCCCGTCAATTTTGACACCTAGTTCCTGTAATAACGAGCGGGTGAAGCGGCTGATGGCGATGACGAGGTCTGCACGGCGCAGCGAGACGGTCGTTACCAGTTGCTTTTTAAAGCGTACCAGCGGCGGCAGATCGCGCAACGACACGTAATTATAGAGTTCCTGACCGTAGACGACAATGGCGAAGGGCAGGCGGTGGCGCCAGGCCACGGCGCGGCCGGCCAGCGGCTCGCTCAGCGGGGCGTTGGCCAGGATGAGATCGGCGCCGAAGGAGCTGGCAACGGCGCCGAGCTGGCGCACGCGGGCTATGAAAGGGGGCTTTTGAGACGGATGGAGGAGGGCGCGCTGTACCGCATAGGGGCAGCCGGCGTCGAAGGCGACGTCGCCGGGGGCCGGCCGGGCCAGCACGAGCACGTCGTCGCCCATTTGTTGGAGATGCAGGGCCATCTGGTGGGTGTATTCGGCAATGCCGCCCAGGGAGGGCTTGAAGTCGGCCGCGAGGATCAATAGACGCATGTTCATCTTAGTTCTTCCGCCACACGAAGCAACCAACGCCATTGACGCCGGTGGGGCCGCGATCGTCACGGCTGTTGGACACGGAAGCGACCTCTTCTACGGTGCACGACTGCCACGATTTCCAGCGCTCGCGGCGGAAGTAGCGGGCGGCAGTCCGTTCTAACCGGCTGTGGTCAAAGAGATCGAGGGCTTCATCGGGGTGAAATGAGCGCTCAAAGTCGTCCACGTCCGGCCGGCCTACGGGTAGGGTGACGATGAGCTTGCCGCCAGGGCGCAAGAGGTCGACGAGTTTTGCTATTACCCGGGCGCGTTCTGTCTCGGACGATTCCTCACCGTAGGCGCCCAGCCCGACGTGCTCGATGACGGATACGGCCGTCACAAGATCGAAAGAGCCTTCGGCGGCAGTGTCAAGCTCCAGCAGGTTTCCCTGGAAAAAAGAGAGATTGGGGTGGGCAAGATCATAGGGGCGAAGGTCTACGCCGACCACGTCGTAGCCGAGGCTGGCAAGCTGGAGAGCCAGCGTGCTGCGCGTACAGCCGAATTCGAGGGCGTGCCGGCCGCTTCCATTCATATCAATCTGAGAGAAGATGAAGGGTAGCTCCACCAGCCGCTCGTTGGCGAACCAGTCGCCGTCGCGGAAGCGGACGGGGGGATTGAGGTAGCGGTCGTATGGTTCGGGAATGGGACGGCCGCGCAATCCCTTACGCAGGCAGTCAAGGACGCGGCCGAGGCGTTTAGAAATCATAGCCGTTTTTCCTCATCTCTTCTCCGCAAATGGCGCGGAATGTCTCTTTCTGGACGGGCGTCCACTGTTCCCAGGGGGGCATGGCGTGTTCTTTCGTTACGTTGCGCGGTCGGTTGACGGCTTTTTCCCAGATGGAGGGGGGAAGTTGGAGGCCGGCCGGTTCTAGTAGATGCTCGCAGAAGTAGTCGTAGCTGGCAAGAATGGCCTCGAACTGGACCGTGCGCTCGATATTCCGGCGTAGATAAGCGTTCTCTACCTGCCAATACCAACAGAGGCGGGCGAAACGGTCCAATTGCGCCCAGTGATCGGCCCAGGGATCGTCCGGCCGGGGCCGGATCATGCTGGTGTTTTTGTCTTCCGGCGTCATCGTCCGGCGCGCACTCATGGAGCGCACGACGTCGCGGCCGTCTCGTACCAGATGGAAGCGGGCGGCGTCAGGGAAGGCGCCGGCGAGCGCCCGGGCGTGGCGTCGCAGGGCGCTATTGACTTCGCCGTATGTGGTCATCGGAGCTTGGAGCGCGCGCGCCCGCAGGAAGGTGTCCTTTTTGCGAAAACGGCGAACGTAGCGGCGGGCAGCGTCCGGGTCGTGAAAGGCGTGCTGGTGGGCAATGAAATCCTCGCCAATGGGCTCGTGGACGACGTAGGCGCCGTCGGCCTGGTTGAGAAGATGAGCGAGAAAGGCGGTGCCTGAGCGACCGAGCGCCAGGACAAAGAAGACGTTTACCTCCCTGGCCCACGCGTCCACGCGGCGGTTGGTAATCCAAAAGCGGAGATAGGTCTTGAGCATCCGTCGCGTCAGGCGCATGTCAGGACGGGTAGCCGAAGCGGTGGAGGTGTGGGCGGTTCATGTTCTCCTTTCTTCAGGGAGGCTGGCGGAGATAAGGGTTGCCAGCCTCATGTGCTTCCTCGACGAGAACGCCGGGATTCGATTCGAGTCATGATGGGCGTGATCAGGTAGGGGCGCGAAATGTCGACGAGATCTTTATATTCTAAGAGGAGTAGGATGATTCCATACAGTAGCGTAAAGGTGATGGCTTTGGCTGCGCCGGTGTACCAGTCGGAGCCGGCGACGGCCGGGTGGAGGCTGGCTGCGTAACCGGCGAAGAGGGCGGGTAGCAGGGCGATGGTGGGGGCGATGAAGAGGCGGCGGAACGAGAAATCGACGTACTCGCGGGCATGCCACAGTAGATAGGCGATGCCGACGATGAGCATTAGGTCTACGGCCAGGGCAACGCCGGCTATGTCGAAGGCTGGCCCGAGTACGAATAGGCCGGCCACGAGCACTATAAGCTGCGTGAAGCGGGCCACACCGACTTTTTCGGGAACACCGACGGCGATAAAGAGGTGGGCTACCGTTTGCCGGATGGGGTCGAGCAGAGTGAAGATGAGCATGAGCCGGAAAGCGGATAACATGGTCAGCCACTTCTCCGTCAGAAGCAGGCGGATGAACTCCGGGGCGATCAGCGCCAGGAGGCCGCCGATGAAGAAGGCGCTGCGCAAGATGAACGCGTTTGTCCGGAAAAAGGCGCGGGAAAGGCGGAGGCGATTGCCTTTCAGCTCGGCATAGGTGCCGCCGACGACGGCGTTGAGGGGGGCTGCTAGGGCGCGGCGAGGGTGGGTGGCGAAGGTGTAGGCGCGGGAGTAGTCGGCAAGGGGTATGTTCCCCAGGTAGAGGCGGGTCCAGAGGTCATCGACGTGATCGAGGGCTCGCAGGAGGATCTGGTTTAGGAAGTTGCGCGAGCCGAAGCTGAGATAGTAGCTTACGGTCTGGGTCGACCAGGCCAGCTGGGGGCGCCAGACCGGCCGCCAGACGTAGAGGAAGAATACGAAGACGCACATGGTGGCGACGTCGGTGCCCAACAACGCCCACAGGGCGAAATCGCGCGGGTCGATCCCGGCGAGAAAGGCGGCGACCGGCTGTTCCTGCAAGCTGAGCCACCCAAGGGTGAGGGCCACGGCCGTGGTGGCGAGGGCGTTGACGGTTTGGAGCAGGGCGAGCCGCCGGTGAACGACGCGGCGCACGAGAATCATGCTTCCCGTCTGCGTCAGTTCGACGCCGGCCGTGGTGAGCGTCACCAGGATGATGGCCAGGCGCGTGTAGTCCTGGGTGAAGAGGAGGGCGCCAGCGATGAGGGCGCTTGCCCAGACGGCGGTGAAGATCAGTTTTAGCGTGAAGTGGATGGCGGCCGCGTGCTCTTCGTCCTCGGTCTCGCGAGAGCGGTGGACGAAGGCTCCGCCCATGCCGAAGACGGCGAAGTAGACGGTGAGACCGACGACCAAGTTGGCCGTGGCGTAGACGCCAAAAATCTGCTTGGGAAGCCAGCGGCTGAGCAAGACAGAACGGCCGAAGAAGACGACGATTTTGATGGCGTTGGCCACGCTGTTCCAGGCGATGGACGTTATGCTGCGCTGCGCCAGATTCATAGGCCATAACGATACCGCGAAAGGGCAGCAGATGCACGGTTTAGCCTCTTCGGCGCCTCTGGCTCAGGCTATGAACCTTCTTCTGATTGGGTCTCTGGTTGAGCTCCCCGCTTGAGAAAGAGGCCGGGAAGGCGGGAGGTGCAGGCCATGACGTGAGTGATGGCGGCCGTGTCGTATTCGTCGCCGGAGCGATACTCTTCGAAGAAGGCGTTGAGCTGCCCGACACGGCCGGGCCAGACGTCCACGGCCTGCAAGCCCAGGGAGACCCCGTAATTGGTGAAGGCGAATTTGATGTCGGTCCGGTCAGGCCGGCGGCAGAAATAGCCCGGCTGCACGATCCACATCCTGTCCAGCGTGTCCAGACAACGTTCCCGTTGTATGGTCGCCCATTGCTCTTTCGGGTAAAAGTGGGTCATCCACAACATCATTCCCAGCCCGAGATCCTGGTCGACGTTCAACGTCGGATAGCTCAGCTCGACGAGCGTTTTCATCTCCTCGATTTCGCCAGCCAACGCCTGCGGCGCCAGTTGCCGGTAGACGACATAGCCGTGGAAGGCGTCCAGCGCCCCGAGGCCAAAGCCCGGATAGCGGCGCTCCAGGTTCTCCGTCATCTTCCAATAGACGCCAACGCCGGGCTGGACGAACGGTTCGTGAATCTCTCGCACCAGTTCGAGTGCCCGTTCCCGGTAGGCGGGCCGTTCGGTGCCCAGTTGGCCGAGCGCGTAGATCCACATCGCCAGGTAATGAAAGTATTGTCCGTCCCGGTCTGGCGCTTCGCCGATGCGGATGCCCCGTTCCCGGCCGAGGACGCGGTCCACCTCGGCGACGACCCACTCAGCTTGCTCCAGGTAAGCGTCGTCGCCTAGCGTTCGGTAGAGGGAGACCAGCAACACGACGCCGAAGGCGTCGGTCCACAGGTAGCGCGACCCGTTGGGCCAGATCTGGCGGTCGCGCATCCACTCCAGTTTTTCGAGCACGTAAGTGTGGCTTCCTTGCATGTTGCTCACCTTTTCTTCGCTCGTTGTTGGGCGCGTTCTTTATACGCCGAAGGGGAACGTCTCCGGCATGTCGCCGGCAGCTTCGTCGTCCACGGCCTCTTTGAGCGGTGTCACGGCTTCTGTCTCGTCGAACCAGACGTACTCGTC
>JAWVYQ010000104.1:0-12390 GCA_033722615.1 Promineifilaceae bacterium (SeqCode) | reverse complement strand
GCCGCCGCCTTCGTCGCCGAAGCGATCGACCGGGCCGACTTTGACCGCTGTGGCTTCTCCGGCCTCATGTTACCCGTGCTGGAGGATTCCGTGCTGGCGACGAGGGCCGGCGAGGGCCAGCTCACCATCAACGACCTGCTGAGCTATGCGGCCGTCTGCGGCGTGGGCCTGGACACCGTTCCCTTGCCGGGAGACGTGAGCGAAGACAGCCTGACCGCCATCCTGCTGGACGTGGCGGCGCTGGCCGTGCGCGCGGGCAAACCGCTGACGGCCCGGCTGATGCCCCTGCCGGGCCTGGAAGCAGGGGATCCCGTCCATTTCGACTTTCCCTACTTCGCCGATTGCCGGGTCATGTCCCTCGCCGGGAGCGGCGTTTCGGGCCTACTGGCAATGCCCGCCCGCCTGGATTTCGACGGCATACACGGAAGGGAACGGTAGTATGGCAGAAGCGATCTCGATCAGGACGCTGCTCCAGCGCTGGCGGGAGGTCGCGGCCGGCACCGAGTTGCTCAAGCCCCCGAACTACGGTGGGCCAGACCTCTCGCTGACCCACCTCGTCGAGCATACCGATCACGTGGAGCCAGGAGCGTGCTTCGTCGCTCGCGTGCGCGCCACCAGCGACGGACACGGGTATATTCCTCTGGCAGCGGAGAAGGGGGCCAGCCTGATCGTCGGCCAGCGCCCCCCGGGCGACCTCGACTTTGATCTCCCACCCGGCGTCCCTTATCTGCAGGTCCAGGATACCGCCCTCACAATGGCCTGGCTGGCGGCCGCCTGGGAACGATTTCCGGCCCAACATCTGGTAACCATCGGCATCACCGGCACGGATGGCAAGACGACAACGGCCAATATACTGTACGATCTATTGCGGGCGGGCGGCCTGCGCACGGGGCTGCTCAGCACCTTGCGCGCCGTCGTCGACAAACGGGAGGAGCCGCTGGGCCTGCACGTAACGACGCCGGAAGCGCCCGTCGTCCAACGCTATTTGCGGCGGATGGTAGACGCCGGCCTCACCCACTGCATTCTGGAGGCCACCTCTCACGGATTGGCGCAGCAGCGGGTGGGCGCCATTGATTTCGACGTAGCCGTCGTCACGAACATCACCCACGAGCACCTGGATTATCACGGCAGCTACGAGGCGTATTTTGCGGCCAAGGCCACCCTGTTCGAGAAGGTGGCCCGAGACGCCTGGCCGGTGGAAACCGATAACGGCTTCAAGCAGAAAGCGACAAAGACCATCATCCTCAACCGGGACGATGCTTCTTACTGGCGGCTGGCAGCGATCCCGGCCCCGCGCCGGCTGACCTACGGCCTCCAAGAAACGGCCGACGTCATGGCAAGAAACGTACGCTTCGATGCGTCCGCCACACACTTCAGGTTGCGGCTGCCGGAAGCTGAAATGCCCATCGCCGCCCACCTGGCAGGCAACTTCAACGTCTACAACATGCTGGCGGCGGCCGCCGCCGCTCACAGCCTGGGCGTCGCCCCGGCCGCCACCCGCCAGGGCCTGGAAAGCGTGCGCGCTCTGAGCGGGCGCATGGAACGGGTAGACGAGGGACAGCCCTTCCTGACGATCGTGGACTTCGCCCACACGCCCAACGCGCTGGAGCAGAGTATAGTCGCCACCCGCCGCATGATCCCGTCGGGCGGCCGGATCATCACCGTCTTCGGCAGCGCCGGCCGGCGCGACGTGGAAAAGCGCCGTCTCATGGCCGAGATCTCTGCCAGAAAGGCGGACCTGACCGTTCTCACGGCTGAGGACCCGCGGACCGAATCCCTGGAGGAGATTCTGGAAATGATGGCCGCCGGCTGTCGTCGCCAGGGGGGCGTGGTAGGGAAATCGTTCTGGCAGGTGCCTGACCGGGGCCAGGCCATCTATCACGCCCTGACCCTTGCTCGTCCCGACGACGCCGTGCTCATTTGCGGCAAGGGACACGAACAGTCGATGTGCTTCGGGACGACAGAGTATCCGTGGGATGACGTCGAAGCAACCCGCACGGCGTTACAGGCAATGCGGGCCGGGCGGCCGATGCCCGATCTGGGCCTCCCCACTTACGATGCGGCCGCGCCGGCCGACGCCGAGTGACGGACGGCAACGCCCAACCCACGCAGCATTCGCGTCCAGACGGCGGGCGCCCAGGGCGAGGCCAGCCCCATATTGGCCGAAAGCAAATGTTGAAAGGCCACCGGCTCCTGCTCTAGCGCACGGACCGCCCACTCTGCGAGCCGTGGAAATCGGCTAAGCCATAGCACCAGCGTGGTCAATTGATGGTACGGGCGGTAAAGGGCCCGGTGGCGCCGTTCGTAAACGGTCAGTTCAGACGCCAGCGGCGCTTTCCCCCGGCGCAACAGGGGGGCGACGGTCTCCTCCAACGAGAGGGCGGCGGCCAGGGCGAGGCTGATTCCCTCCCCCGTTATGGCGTCCAGATAACCGGCGGCGTCGCCCACCAGCAGGACGTTGTCGGCCACCGTCCGGCGTGCCGGCTGCGCCAGAGGCCCGACGGCGCGGACGGCGCTCAAGGGATCCGCGCCGTTCAGCCGGGCCTGGAGGTGGGGAAAGGCAGACAACAGCGAGGGAAAGAGCCCTTCGCCGCCCCGGACCCGCCGGCAACGGGCCTTATCCCAGAGAAAGGCAACGTTTACCTGCTCCCCGCCGCAGGGCGTTACATACGCTTCGACGCCCTCGTTGCTCCAGTGTACGTCGACGGTATCGTTCCAGGGTCGGAGACGAACGTGGCGGCGCACGCCCCACCGCTGCCGTCTCGCCGGGCGTCCGTCCAGACCTGCCCACCGGCGCACGCGCGAGTGGCGGCCGTCGGCCCCGACCAGCAAGCGCGCGCGCACCCGCCGACGGCCGGCGCGCACCAGTACACCCCCGTCGACGCGGTCCAACGGTTCGGCGGCCGTCTGCTGTTCGATACGCAGCGCGGGCAGAGCGCCGGTCGCCTGCCAGAGGGCGGCCGAGAGGGCGGTACGGCGGATACCCCGGCCGGGACCCTCGGCAAATGGGGCGGCGGCCACGCGTCCGGACGGCGAGACGTAACGAATGCCGGCAATCGAGGTGCAATTTTGCTCGTCGAGGAGATGGGCGACGCCAAGCGCCTGCAGGTGAGACCAGCCGGTGGGCATCACGCCCTCACCGCACGCCTTGTCTATGGGAAATGACCCCTTCTCACAGAGCAAGGTGTGGACGCCGGCGCGCGCCAGGACGATGGCCGCGGCCAGCCCGGCGGGGCCGCCCCCGATAATCAAGGCGTCGACTTCCTCCGGCAATGTGGTCACCGCCGGCCGGCCGACGGACGGGGCACCAGGCGCGGGCGATCCGCCAGCCAGCGATGATAATCGGCGTCGGCGGCCAGCGCCTCCTCTTCGGCGCGAATGCGGGTGCGCAGGAGAAGGGCATTGGCCAGAGAGAAGACAAGCGAGGTTAAATAAGCCGTATGCAAAAGGGGCACAGCGGCGATCTCCAACACCACGCCCAGATAATTAGGGTGACGTAGATAGCGATAAATGCCATGGCGCACCGGCGGTTGACCGGGCACGGTGACGATACGCACGGTCCAGCGCCGCCCCAGGGTACGGATGGCGGCATAGCGCAGGAACTGGCCCAGAACGGCCACCAGGCCGGCGACCGCGGCCAGCGCCGGCCGGAAGGGCCGGCGCAACCACCCTGCTTCCGCGACCATAGCCACGAACCAGCCGGTGTGCAGCACTTTCATGAAACGAAAATGGCCGGCAGCGTGCTCCCGGCCGCCTTGCTGCATCATGCGTTTCTCATTTTGCTTGCTGAGGCGGAGTTCCAGGAGGCGCTGCCCGGCCAGCATGGCAATCAGGAGATAGTAGAGTTTGCGCGTATTAATGATCGCTTCCCTCCGCACCTACCATTGCAGGAGGACCATCTCGGCGCAGAACGCCGGCCCCATGGCAAGCATCATGCCGTAGGTGCCGGGCGATGGCCGGAAACGGGATAGCGTCTCCCGCAAGATGAAGAGGATGGAGGCTGAGGAAACGTTGCCCACCTCGGCCAGGCTCTCGCGGCTCAGTTGCAGGCCTTCCTCGCCCAAACCTAACCCTTCCTCAAGGGCCTTGATCACTTTGGGGCCGCCTGGGTGGGCCACCCAGTGCGACACGTCTTCCAGAGAAAGGTCGTGTAGGGCGAGAAAGGCGGTGACGGCCGGGCGCACGCCGTCGCGGGCGATCTCCGGCACGTCGGCGCTGAGGACGACCTGAAACCCCTCGTCCGTCACGTCCCAGCCCATGACCCGCTCTGTGTCACGAAAGAAATAGGAGCTGCTGGCTACGACGTGCGGCCGGGCGGAAGCCGCCAGCGGATGCCCTTCCCCAACCATGAGCACGGCCGCGGCGCCGTCGCCGAAGAGGCCGGTGGAGATGACGTTGGCGATGGAGAGATCGTCAGGCTGGACCGTCAGCGAACAAAGCTCGACCGAGAGAAGGATAGCCGCCTCCTGGGGGTGCCCGTCCAGGTAATCGGCGACGCGGGCCACGCCGGCCGCCCCACCCAAACAACCCAGACCGAAGAGGGGGACGCGCTTCAAAGTAGGCGAAAATGGGAGTCGGTTCATCAGGCGAGCGTCCAGGGTGGGCACGGCGACGCCGGTGACGGTCGTAACCGTTAGCTGGGAGATGGTAGCTGGATCGACGTCGGCCCGGTCGAGCAATTTGCAAAGCACGCGCTCGCTCAAATCGGCGGCAACGTCGATCCAGGCGTCGTTGCTAGCGCCAAAACCGTGCAATTCACCGTACTGCTCCAGCGGCAACGCGAGATAACGGCCGTTGACCGCCATATTCTGATGGAAGCGTTCCAGGCGCTCGACGTTGCGCCGGCCTTTCTCCCAGAAGGCGTCGCGCAAGTATGTGGTCAGCGTCTCCTGGTCATAATAATGAGGTGGAAACGCAGTCGCTACGTCAACTATCGCAACACTCATTCACAAGCCCTCTTTCTATTCGTCAGACAACCGGTGGTGTCTTGGGTGATGGGAGAATGGAGTGGCCGGCAGACCGATTATGAGAGGCATTTTCTACGGAGCCATAGTATCAGAAAGGGCGGGGATGGGCCAAGCGACCGCTACCGGTGGCCTTTTACCTTTTTCGAGGAACGTGTTATAAATCATCGTGAAATCAATCAGAGGAACCGATGGAGCAACTATGCTAGAAGAGATTGGACGACTCATTAGTCGCACCCGCCGCAATCACGCCCTGGAACACGCGACCATTCACATGCTGAGCGAGCGGCACGACAAGTTCAGCGCACAGGGCCACTCCGACTTTCGCGGCTTCCACCTGAACATTTATGGAGATGTGAGCGAAGAGGAGGTGACGGCCGCCGTGACCGAGGCATACCGGCGCATGAAACGAGGCGAGCACCATCTGGCCGTTCACCCCAACTGCGGCACCGTGCTCCTGACCACGGCCACGCTCGGCGCGTTGGCCTCCCAGTCGGCGTTCGGTCTGGAACAACGGCGCCAGGGACGCACACGCATGGATTTCTCCGTCTTTTTCAACGCGCTCCCGGCCGCCATTCTGGCCGGCGTTTTCTCCCTCATCATTTCTAAGCCGGTGGGGATGGCCATCCAGGCTAAATTCACGACCGACGGCGACCTCGGCGACCTGGAAATAACGAGCGTGCAGAAAGTCCGGCCCTCGCTTATAACGCGCCTCTTCCAGTTATTGCTGGCACCGGGCCAGGATCTACAGGTGAGCGCATACCGGATCGTCACCAGAGGATGACCGGTAAGGTGAATGACGCGCAGGACAACGCGCAAAATCTATCCCAGGCCTGACCTCCACCGTCCATGTTCTACATCTTTCACGGCGACGACGTCTACTCACAAAAGGAGACGCTGGCCGATCTGACGGCCAAACTGGGCGATCCCTCCCTGTTGGAGCTGAATACCACCCACTTTGAAGGACCGGTCAATTTTGGGCACTTGCGCCAGGCCTGCGACTCCGTCCCCTTTCTGGCCAAACGGCGTATCGTCGTCGTCGAAGACGCCCTCTCGCAGGCCAACCGTTCCTTCATCGACGCCCTGGTCGACTACCTGCCCCATCTCCCGGAGGCGACGCGCCTCTTCTTCCTGGAGCCCCAATCTTTGCCGGGCAACCATCGCCTACTGAAGCTCGCCGCCGAAGCCGACAACGGATACGTCAAGGCGTTCAACCGGCCGGAAGGGCGATCGCTGGATCGCTGGGTGCAGGAGCGCGTGGAAGAGCGCGGCGGATCCATTTCGCCGCATGCCGTACACACCCTGGTAAGCAGCGCCGGCAATGACTTGACGCTGCTGGCCAACGAAATCGAGAAGCTGGTCCTTTACAAGCAGGACGACGGCACCATCGAAGCGGAGGACGTCAGCCGTCTCTGCCCTTACGCGGCCGAGGCCAGCATCTTCGATCTGGTGGACGCGCTGGGTAACCGCAGCGGAAAGCAGGCGGCCGCCCTGCTCCAGAAGAAGTTGCAGGAGGGGGCCGATCCTTTTTACCTGTTCGCCATGATCGTCCGCCAGTTTCGCCTGCTGATCCAGACGAAGGAATTGGCCGAAGACGGCCGCCGGCCGCCGGCCATCGCCAACGCCCTACACATTCACAGTTTCGTCGCGGGCAAGATGTACCAGCAGAGCCAGCGTTTCACACTACCCCAACTGGAACAAATTTACGCCCACCTGCTGGAGACGGACGTGAACGTGAAAACGGGCCAGGCGGATATGGTGACCTCGCTGAACCTCCTCGTCGCCGCGTTGGCGACGTGATCTCGGGATTAAAGAGAAACCCATGACAAGAAACCAGACGAAATCGACACCTGACTCACCTTCGCGGACGGCGTTACCGGCCGTCGTACTTTCCCTCACGCTGCTATTGCTGGCGACGCTATCTTGCGCCTTCGTGGAAGAGATGCTGGAACCGGAAGCGACCTTTATGCCACCGCCCACCATCGCCATCGATCAAACGCCGGCGGCGACGGAAACCGGCACAGCGGCCGCGGGCGCAACGCCGACCCTGGCCGTTGCCCCCACAGTCACGACCCCGGCGTCGGCCGCGGACCTGGGACCGCCCCCCGAAGACCTAGAAGGGCTAGAAACGTGGCTGGGGCAGGCGCAGGCTACCGAGATCCAGGTCGGCGAACTTTGCCAGATTCTGCGCGAAAACGCGTGGCAGCAAGCTGAGGATAGTTGCCAGGCAACGGACCTGGACGGGGACGGTGCGGACGAGTGGCTGCTGACACTGGACACGACTCGGCTGCAACCGGCTGAAGGGCCGGGCGCGCCGCTGGAGGGCCATCCGGGGGATTTCTGGGTTGTGAGCGACGGCGCCGTCGTGTACCAGACGCGTGATCGCGAAGAGCCAGACTTCTTCGCCACGGCGCCCACGCTCGTCGAGCAAACGGACATGACGGGCGACGGTCAGCCGGAAGCGATCACCGTCTTTAGCACCTGCGGCGCCCATACGTGCTACAACTACTATCAGGTGATCAGCGCACATGAGGGAGAGATTAGAAAGGTGGTGGCGCCGGCCGAAGAGGAAATCGTTGCGGCCGAGGACGCGCCAACGGCCATTTCTCTCAGCTACGTGGACGAGGAAAGGGTAGAGGACGCCACCGGAGACGACCTGCCGGATCTGGTAATCAGTGGTGGACTGGTGGGCTCGGCCGGAGCCGGCATCCAGCGCTCGCGCACTGAGGTGTGGGCCTGGGACGGAGAGGCCGTCAGCCGCTACGAGCAGATCTGGGAAGATACCGGCTATCGTTTCCACCGTCTGTACAACGCCAATTACGCCTTCGAGCAAGAATCGTACGAGGTAGCGGCCGAGCTTTACGAGTCGGTGATCACCGATCCAACCCTTGAAGATGTGGAATGGGCGTCAGGAACGGTCGAGGAGATCCGCGCCCACGTAGAACAGTTCGCGGGATTCCGCCTGACCATGCTGCCCCTGCTGCGCGGCGACATTACGGAGGCCACGCGCTGGCGCAACTGGTTACAGGAGAGCCACCCGGACGCGCCGATCACGCGCGCCGCCACCTTGCTCATCTCTGAATGGGAAGCTAACGGTAATGATTTGCCCGCCGCCTGCCGCGTGGTGACAGAGTTCCTGGAGGGGGAAGCGAACCCCACCGGTCCCTTGACCGATATGGGATACAATAATCCTTCGCTGGAGGCCGACGACGTCTGCCCGCCCGCTAGATCTGATGAATAATTTGACTCCGGAGAAAAAGCGGTGTATGCTTGTAGACGTTGGTAGATTGCGCAAATTCTGTTCCGGGGATCACACCGCCAGATTGAGCAAGACCTGGTGGTGTTTTTGCTTAGAGCACGCGTTGCGAATTCTCCAACGGAAGCATTAGTAAGTAGCAAGGAGATAGGTAACCCATGAGTGAACGTGAAACGGGGACCGTGAAATGGTTCGATGACCAGAAGGGCTATGGCTTTATTGCCCGCGAGGATGGAGAAGATGTATTCGTACATTACTCCGCCATCGAGGGCACAGGGTTCCGCAGCCTGATGGAAGGCGACAAGGTCGAATTTTCGGTCGAACAGGGGCAGAAAGGTCCCTCCGCCGCAAACGTGCGCCGCGTCTAACCCCACATTCGCAACAGGCGAATCTTAAAGCATCCTACCTGGCGGTCGGATGCTTTTTTATTTCTGACCGTTCATACCGGCGAATAAATCCCGGTCCCATGCGTCCTCCTGGGGGGGAGGATAAGCCCGGATAAAATACTCTGTACTGAATAGCCGCTTCTCAAGCCATCGCGGCAGCAGGCGACTCATGCTGGTTCCCCCACCCTGGCTCTGGTGTTGGGCGCCGGCTTCCTGCTTCCTTTCCCAGTAGCGATAGATGTTTATACTGGCGTGTAATTCATCTCGCGAGCGGCCCAATTGGGTCAGGTCAATATCTTCGTTGCGGCCGCCCCGGGTCGGATCCTCGCCACGCAGGCGCATGATCAGCGTGTAAAACTTGAGCCATCGGTTAGGAATGACCGAGTAGTAGAGGCGTTGCGGCCGGTAGGGGGACGGCCCGATTTCCGGGTAACGGTCCGGATCGCCGGCGGCGTGGAAAGCCGCCGTCGTGATTTCGTGGGTCCTGATGTGGTCCGGATGATAGTAGCCGCCGGTCTCATCGTGGGTGAGGACGACGTGCGGGCGCAATTCGCGGATAAGGCGCACAATGCGCCCCACAGCCTCTTCCTGATCGACGTTGATAAAGGCTTCCGGGTGCTCGTTGGCCGGGTCATCGATGTACCCGGAGTCCCGATAGCCGAGCATGTGCACTTCCACGCCCAAAACGCTGGCGGCGGCCGCCAACTCTTCCTTGCGCACGTCGGCCAGTTGCTCACGCACGCCCTCGTAACCTTCGGCCACGGAACCGGCAGCGCCGTCGGTGGCAATGGCCACGTGCACGTCGACCCCTTCGGCCGCATATTTGGCCAGCGTCCCGCCAGGACCAAATGATTCGTCGTCAGGGTGGGCAAAGACCGCCAGCAGTTTGCGTTGCGTCATCGTCTTTCAGGCGAGCGGTGAAACGTTTGCATCATCGGAAGGAGGGGCACGGGCGGCACGGAGTTAAGCGGGTGACGCACCCCCGGCAGAACGAGTAACTGGCCGCGAGGAAAAATGCGGCTGAGGCGCAAAGCCTCGGGAAGGAGCACCAGCTCATCGCGGTCGCCAACGCTGACCAGAACGGGGCTTTGCACACGCCGGAGCACGCCTTCTGTAAGGCCCTCCTGGGCAAGGCGCGCGCACAGATCGGCCGCCTGTCGCACCAACATCCGCCAACGACTACCGTGCTCCTGGGCCAGCCTATCGGCGTAGGCCGGGACGTTTTCGGCCATTGCGTCAGGATCAAGCTCCGTGCGCATCTGAGTCACAGCATCCTTCGTCCAGTAGAATTTGGTGGCGTGCATCAACAGAGTGGGCACCCAACGCGGCCGGTGCAGGTAGAGCATCAGACCCAGGTAGCCGCCCAGATCGTAGCCGGCGACGTGTACGGGATCAACCTGCAAATGGTCCAGGAGACCGACCACGTCCTGCAAGAGCCGTTGTGGGTGCAATTCCGGCGCGGCGTTCTCCGAGCGGCCGTGTCCCCGCAGATCAACCAGGAGAACGCGGTAACGGGCTGCCAGCGGTTGGACGAATTGTTGCCACTGGCTGCTAATGGCGCCTAGCAGTCCCGGCAACAAGAGCAACGTCTCTCTATCAGGTTCGTCGCCGTGAATTTCGTAATTGATGGCTGTGCTATCATCGGCTCTCCATATTGCCACGTTATCCTCCTTCTACCTGATCCGCTCGTCGACGATTCCTTACCGAAGGGAGCGAACGGACGTCTGCTCCAACTTGCTTTCTCGTCTCATCACGCCTCGCCCAGGGCCACGGCAAAACCAATGGCGTGGCTGTCAACGTGCGCCAGGCTGATAGACCATTGCTTCAATCCCAGCGAAGCAGCCAGCTCCTGCGCCCGGCCGTGGAGCACCAGTTCGGGCTTACCGCGGCCGTCGCAGACCACCTCGATCTCGGTCCAGCTCACGTCGCCGATGCCGGTACCCAGCGCCTTGGCAACGGCTTCTTTGACGGCAAAGCGGCCGGCCAGACACTCGACGCGACCGTCGCAGTAGGCGCGTTCCTGCTCGGTGAAGAAACGACGGCCGAAGCGCTCGCCGTGCCGGCGCATGCCCCGGGCGATGCGCTCCACCTCGATCATGTCAACGCCAACTGACAACATTAACTTCCGCTCCGTCTCTAATCTCTTTCCGCCGGTGGTCCTGCCACGGCAACGGCGATCTGCTCGGTGCTAAAATACTTCTGGGCCGCCGCCTGCACGCGGTCCGACGTCAACTCGCTAATGAGGTCGGGAAAACGTTGCAGGTAATCGAGCCCCAGGTCAAACAATTCGACGTCGGTAATGATGCTGGCCAGACCGTCATTTGTCTCCAGGCTGACGGGCAGCGATCCGATGCGGTAGGCTTTACTATCCTCCAGCTCCTCCTCGGGCACCGGTTCCTGCTGGATGCGGTCAATCTCGAAAAGAATGCTCTCGAGCGCCTGCTCCACCTTGTCGGGTGCAACGCCGGTGCCCACGTACCAGGGAGAAGGACCCAGGCTGCCGCGGAGGCGACTGTACACATAGTAGGCCAGCCCCTGTTCTTCGCGCACATTGCTGCCCAGGCGGCCCATCATACCAAAGACGCCGAGGACGGTATTGGCCATACTCAGATCCAGATAATCCGGCGCCGAGCGGGGCGGGCCGGGCAGGCCCAGGACGATATCAGACTGGGTCTTGTCGGGAATGACCACGTCCTCGCGGATCGTCGTCACCGGCCGGGGCGCGGGACCGGGCTCCGGCAACGCTTCCCACTCGTCGTTGCGCCAACCTCCCAGCGCCGCCTCGACGCGGGAGAGCGCCTGATCGACGTCCACGGCGCCGACGATGGTCAGAATCATCCCTTCAGGACCATAGTGGCGGGCGTGGAAGTCACGCAGATCGTCCCGCGTTAGCCCCGCGATGGTTTCGGGATAACCGCGCAGACTGTGCCCGTACGGGTGTTCGCCGTAAAGCAGTTCGCGGAAGCGGAGACCGGCCATCTGGCGCGTATCGTGGGCGCGGATCTGCAGTCCGGTCAGGATCTCGCCGCGCACGTGCTCCAGCTCCTCCTGGGGAAAGGTGGGCTCACAAAGCGATCCGGCCAGCAGATCCAGCAGGAGATCCAGATCCTCGGCGAGCCCGCCGGCCGAAAAATCGCTGACGTGCCGGCCTGCGCCAAAGTCGAGACTGGCCCCGACCGACTCCAGCGCCTCGTAGATTTCGTCGAAGCTCCGGCGCCGGGTGCCGCGCATCAACATGCCGGCCGCGAAGTCGGCCAGCCCGGCGCGGCGGCGGCCCTCGGCGAGGGCGCCGGCCCGCACATAGCCTTCGACGACGACGGAGGCGGCAGCGAAATTCTCGTAAATCAGAACGGTGATCCCGTTATCCAGGACGCGCCGGTGAATGTCCTGGGGGCCGGGATAGGTTTTATCAGGCATAAAGGTCTCCGTTGGAAGTGGGATCGATAATAGCAAAGTTGAGCCAGGTTGCCATTACGAGGGCAACCGCCGGGCGACGACCAGGGTGACGTCATCCCAACGGGGCATCTCTCCGGTGTGAGCGTCGACGGCGGCGACGATGGCTTCCAGCACGTCGTTGGCGTCGCCACCTGCGCTGCCGGCGATAGCGTCTCGCAGGCGCTCTACCCCAAACTCTTCCATCTCCTCATTCATGGCTTCGGTCACGCCGTCGGTGTAGAAAACGACGAAATCGCCGGGCGCTACCTCGATGGTCGCGTCTTGCAAGGAAACGTCCTCGAGCACGCCGAGGACAATGCCATCGGCGGAGAGAGGCCGGCACGCTCCG
>JAWVYQ010000103.1:0-12410 GCA_033722615.1 Promineifilaceae bacterium (SeqCode) | reverse complement strand
GAATAAACGTTAGCTGAAAAGGAACCATCAGGCTTCCGAGAATCAGATAGAAGAGCAGGTCGCGACCGGGGAACTCCAGAAAAGAGAAGGCATAGGCCGCCAGGATGCTGAAGATAACCTGGCACACCACGATAGCCCCTGTCTGGATAACGCTATTGAGAAAGAAACGGTCGAAGGGTTTTGAGGTCCAGGCCGTCACATAATTTTCAAACGTCCACACGTCTGGCAGCAGTGTGGGCGGATAGTTTGTGATGTCATCAGGCAACTTAAAGCTACTGAAGAACGCTATGATGATGGGCATGGCAATGAGCAACCCCGTGGCGATCAAAAATAGGTGAAGCAACAGTTCATCGTACTTGATACGCTTTGTGATGGGACGTTCGGAGGGGGTGGTCGCGCTCATTGATAATGTACCTTTCTGCCAAGTCCTTTAAACTGGATGTAAGACATTACCAGAATGATCAAGAATAACAAGTATGCCTGGGCGGATGCATACCCGCGGAACGGCGTCCCGACAAAGGCATCATAATAGATCGAGTAAAGCAGAGTGTTAGTGGCGCCTCCCGGCCCACCCTGGGTCAAAATATTGATTTCGCCAAAGACCTGGAGAGTGTAAATGACGTTAATAACCAGCAAAAAGAAGAGCGTAGGCGAAAGGAGCGGTAACGTCACGTGGCGAATCCGGTGCCATACATTGGCGCCATCCACCTTTGCCGCTTCATAGTACGTGGAGTCGATGTTTTGGAGGCCTGCCAGGGCGATAATGACGTTAAACCCGAGCTGTCTCCATACAACGGCCATTGTGACGGCAAGCAATGCCCACTTTTTGGATGAAAGCCAGTTCGGCCCGTCAATGCCGATCAGGCTCAATGCATAATTGAGGTAACCTACCACCGGATGGTAGATCCATTGAAAGAGCACGCCTGTCACGGCACTGCTGATCACAATGGGTACAAAAATCAGGAGGCGATGCAACCATGACAGTCGCTTGAGGGGGTAGGAAAGGGCGATTGCCAGGATCACGGAAATCGTAATGCCGCCGGGCACCACTCCCAGGGTAAAGAAAAACGACACTTTGAGGCTGTTTAGGTAATCCGGGTCCTGGAGCAGGCGTATATAGTTACCTAGGCCTACGTCGATGGTCTGGCTGCCAAAAGGCGCGATACGTGAGAGGCTCAGGCGGAATGAGGTGAAGATCGGGATAAAGACGAAAATTATCAGTATGATTAAGGTCGGAGCCAGATAAAGATAACCCTCGACGGCCGACTTGAATTTTGACCAAAACTGATTACCCACCAGACCGGAACTGGCAACTTGGGATCGTTTGGTTTCCTCGGCAACGGAAATACGGCTCATAAAAATCTCACCGGCACTGTGGCGCTACGCCCGAGATAGCATAAAACAAAACGCGCTAGTTCCCTTCACTTACTGGATGGCTCCAGGAATTATAACAGAATGCTCTCATGATACAAAAACCGCGGGCAATTCCAAAGTCCAGAAATGACACCGGGCCGAAAACGGGCAGCTTACCGTTCTTCAGCCGACCATACTCGCAAACCAGGATTCTCGGCCGGGATGTGAACCACGATACGCCCGGAGAACGATCTGGCTTGCGGCGATATTCATTAGCGGTGAGTGGAATGAAAAGCGATGCTCGTCAGTCTAGATCGGGCCCAACAGGATGTCAAGGTTGAACGATAATTCACAATACAGCCGGCCGCTTTGCCCGCGCTGCTCAAATCATAAATAATAAGGGGGAGCGGCGACCACGATGGTCGCCACGCTTTGTCTGCGAGGAGTCAATTTGCGGCCCCTGAGAAGGGGGCTTTTCCATGCAATTGCCCTTTTAACCATCCAACGAGGAGAAACACACCCATGCACGTCTTGTTTATCGGTGGAACCGGCGTCATCAGTTCGGCGTGTGCGCAACTGGCCGTCGAACGCGGCGTCGACCTTACTCTGCTCAACCGCGGCCGGAGCGCCCGCAGCGCCCCCGAAGCCGCCACCATTCTGACCGGCGACATCCGCGAAGAGGCGTCGGTACGCCAGGCCCTGGGCGACAAAACGTTCGACGTCATCGTCGACTGGATCGCCTTCACGCCCGAGGACGTTGAACGCGACCTGGATCTATTCCGGGATCGCGTGGGGCAGTACGTCTTCATCAGCTCCGCCTCGGCTTACCAGACGCCGCCGGCCGCGCTGCCCGTCACAGAGTCGACGCCCCTCCACAATCCGTACTGGGAATATTCGCGAAACAAAATCGCCTGCGAAGAGCGGCTGGTTCGCGCTTACCGCGAGGAAGCGTTTCCCATGACCATCGTCCGGCCGTCGCACACCTATGACCGCACCATGCTACCCACCCACGGCCAGTACACCATCGTCGACCGCATGCGCAAAGGCAAGAAGGTCATCGTCCACGGCGACGGCACCTCCCTGTGGACGTTGACCCACCACCGCGACTTTGCGAAGGGCTTCGTCGGGCTCCTGGGCAATCCGCAGGCCATCGGCGACGTCTTCCACATCACGTCCGACGAGATACTGACCTGGAACCAGATATTCCAGATCGTGGCCCGCGCGGCCGGGGCCGAGGCCAACCTCGTCCACGTTCCCACCGACCTCATCGCCGCCTACGACCCGCGATGGGGTGCCAGCCTGTTGGGGGATAAAGCCCACAGCATGATCTTCGACAACGCCAAGATCAAGCGCGTCGTCCCCGACTTCCAGGCGACCATCCCCTTCGCGCGCGGCGTCGAAGAGATCATCGCCTGGTACGATGCCGATCCCGCCCGCCAGGGCGTCGACGACGAACTCAACCGGCGGATGGACGAGATCATCGCCGCCCACGAATCATCCTTTCCGCCCCAGACGTAGGGCCAAAAATTAGGGCTGCGGCGGCGGGCCGGCGTCCGCCGGGATCGGCGTGCCGTCAGGGATGGTGCGCAGATCGTCGCACTCAATCGTGTGGACGTCCCGCCAGACGTACCCACGCTCCGCGAACGTCACGATATTGTTCACCCACCGTTTCTCCCCCTCCTCCAGAAGATAGATGTGGGGGCTGCCCGAGCACGTGAGGAGGATGGGGCTGGGCGATTCGTAGACGATGTCTTGCACGGCCGGCGGCAGCGCCTCCAGCTCGCCCTGGTCGATGCCGAACAGCCAGGGAATGGCGAGGATCATGGCGACGGTCCAGACGATGTAGATGACGGTCCCGGCGCTGTAGGCGCGGTAAAGTCCGTCGAGCCACTTCCCTGCCCTGGCGCGCGCCTGGAAGAGCAAGACGAGAGAAAGCAGGCCGATGTTAATGACGTTCCAGCCGATGAAGGTGAGGCGGTTGGGCGTCAGCCGGTCGATGGCCGTCCGGTAGAGGATGGCGCTCAGGGCGTAAACGCTGACGAGCAGGGCCAGGGTGGCGACGGCCATAATCCCCAGACGCAGCCAGCGCGCCATACGGGGAGAGAGTTCGGCGAGGCTCACCGGTGTCGCGCCCACGAGCAGAGCGATCACGGCGAAGAGCATGCCGTTGTATACGATCAGCACGTCACGGTTGTCGAAGGGGGCGCGGAAGTTGAAGGGGATGAAGGCCAGATAGACGAGCAATACCATCAGCGTCAGGGGGAGCAGGAAGCGCATCAGCAAGGCCACCAGCTTGCTCAACCCTTCGTCAAATGCCTGCTCGGCCGGCGGCACGGTCGGATTGTAAAGCACGGCCACGGCCACCACCGGGATCAGCCCGCCGCCGCCGGCAATGAACAAGCGTTGCACCACCTCGGGAAAGGTGATGTCGAGGGCGGCAAAGAGGCCGACGGTGATCGCCGTAAAGAGGCCTCCGGCGATGACGAACAACCCGCCCATAATGAACACTTCCAGCGATTTAATGAGAAAGGCGAAGCGGTTGGCCGGGTCGCCGCGCTCCGCGGTCAGGAACGCGCCCACGCCCGCCCAGGCCAGGAGCGGTAGATGCATGGCCATCAGTGTGAGGTATTGTTCCTGGAACGGCCGTGTGCCCGTCAGCGGGTAGCTCCAGAGCACGTAAGCGCCGGCCCCGATGGTCAGAACCGCGATCACTGCGCCCAGAAGCCAGCGTTTGCGGCTGACGGCCGTCAAATAGGCCAGCACGAAAGCGCCCGACAGCGGCGCTGCCAACAAAATAACGGCCGGCAAAAAGCTGCTGCTCGCCCCGAATCGCACGCGCTCTATCTGGACCGTGTAACGGTTGGCAGACAGCCACCAGAACAACAGGCCATTGACGACGGCCAGCGGGATGACCCACGCCCACGCGACAGCAAAGTCCCTGGCTTCGGCGGCCGCGTATTTGAGCCGGTGGAACCACGCTGCATAAAGGAGATTCTCCGGCGCCCGCGCGTGGCCGGCCTTGATCGCCTCTTTGAAGTCGTCCGCTTCACCGGCCCTGACCGCTGCCTGAAAGACCTGCTCCAGTTGCGCTGCGTCGCCAGCCAGCGCGCGCACTCTCTCGTCGTACGACGCTATACCCCCATTCGATTCACCATTCATTTTGCTCACCTCTTGGTTTCCTGTTCTGGTCGCCCGCGTCTCTAAAGCTCTGACCTCTACCGGCTCACGTAGACTTATCCGTTGCCGATCTCGTCAATAAGTAACTTGCATAATGTGCTATACTTCATATTCTACATCCACCGTACCACCACGCCCACGCACGCCGGCTTACGAATTACCTCTGGAACTTAGACGTTTGCGCCCGTCACCGCCGGCCGGGACAGTCCATTTCTTATTGGCTTCGCTGGAACAAGGAGATGTCAGGATGGAAGGACAGGCTACCGAGCGGATTCCGTGTTACTGTGCCCTCTGCGTCTCGCGCTGCGGTGCCATCGCCGTCGTCGAGGACGGCCGCTTCACCGCCCTCGAACCGGATCCCTCGCACCCCACCGGCAAGGCCCTCTGCGCCAAAGGGCGGGCCGCGCCCGAACTCGTCTACCACGCCGAGCGTCTGCGCTATCCTCTGAAACGCACCCGGCCGAAAGGCGATCCGGATCCCGGCTGGAAGCGTATCAGTTGGGACGAGGCCCTCGACCTGACCGCTGCCCGCCTGCGCAAGATCGCCGCAGAACACGGCCCGGAGAGCGTCGCCTTCAGCGCCGTCTCCCCGTCTACCTCCGCCTCCGACGACGCCGTCGTCTGGATCGAGCGTCTGATGAACGCCTTCGGCAGCCCCAACCTCTGCGCCTCCATGGAGCTGTGCGGGTGGGGCCGCTATATGGCCACGCTCTACACGTTCGGCGCTCCCGTTCCCGGCGTTTACATGCCCGATCTGGAAAACGCCGGCTGCATTCTGTTCTGGGGCTACAATCCCAACCTCGCCCGGCTCAACCACGCTACCGCCACCATGGACGCCCTCCGGCGCGGCGCACGCCTCATCGTCGTCGATCCCCGGCGCACGGGCATCGCCAAAAAGGCCGACAGCTGGTTGCAGGTCCGGCCGGGAACCGACGGCGCCCTGGCCCTGGCCCTCGCCGGCGTCATGATCGAGCGCGGCTGGTACGACCGTGACTTCGTCCGCCGCTGGACCAACGGCCCTCTCCTGGTGCGCGCCGACGACGGCCGTCTGCTGCGCGCCGACGACCTTATCGCCGGGGGCAGTCCCCAACAATACGTGGCCTGGAGCGAGACCACGGGCCGTGCCCTCATTTACGATCCGGCCACCCGCCGCCACGAGGGAGACGCCGAACCCGCCCTTTTCGGGACGTTCACCGTCGAGACCTTAGACGGCGACGTCGTCTGCCGGCCGGCGTTCCAGCTCACGGCCGATCTTTGCCGGGGTTACACGCCGGAGCGGGTGGAGGCTATCTGTGGTGTCGATCCCGATCAGGTCGAGGTCGCCGCGCGCCTGCTTTGGGAGTCGCGCCCCGTCGCCTACTACGCGTGGAGCGGCGTGGAGATGCAGTCCAATTCCACCCAGATCGCCCGCGCCATCGCCCAGCTTTACGCGCTGACCGGTAGCTTCGACGCCCGGGGCGGCAACGTGCTCTTTCCGGCCGTGCCCACGGCTGACGTCACCGGTCGCCGCCTGCTGCCGCCCGGACAGCGGGAGAAAACCCTCGGCCTCGCCGAACGGCCCCTCGGCCCCTCTCGCTGGCAACACATCACCTCAGACGACCTGTACCGGGCCATCCTGGAGCAAGAGCCATACACCGTGCGCGCCCTCGTTGGCTTCGGCGCCAACCTTCTCCTCTCCCATGCCGACGGGCGGCGCGGACGCCGGGCCCTGGCCGCCCTTGACTTCACCGTCCACGCCGACCTCTTCATGAACCCCACGGCCGAACTGGCCGACGTCGTGCTCCCCGTGGCCAGCGCCTTCGAGCGCGAGGCGCTCAAGGTTGGCTTCGGGGTGAGCGTCGAGGCCCAATCGCGGGTGCAGCTACGGCCGCGGGTCGCGGCGCCGCGGGGCGAGGCCCGCTCCGACACCGACATTATCTTTGCGCTGGCGCAGCGGCTTGGACTCGGCGACCATTTCTGGGACGGTGACACCGAAGCTGCGTATCGCCACCAGCTCGAACCATCCGCCATCTCCCTCGACGCTCTGCGCGAGAACCCCAGTGGCGTGCGCGCGCCCCTCCGGCCGCGCTATCGCAAGTATGCCGCAGAAGAAGACGGCGTCCCCCGCGGTTTCCGCACGCCCACGGGCAAGATCGAATTCTATTCGGAGACGATGTTGGAGCACGGCTATCCCCCTTTACCCCGGTACGAAGAGCCGTTGGTCAGCCCCCGTTCCCGGCCGGAGTTGAGCGAGCGCTACCCCCTGATCCTCACCTGCGCCAAACACACCCTCTTTTGCGAGAGCCAGCACCGGGCGCTCTCCAGCTTACGGCGGCGGGCCAGGGATCCCGAGGTCGAGCTCCATCCGGCCGCCGCGGCCGAGCGCGGCATCGACGCCGGCGACTGGGTGCGCATCAAGACGCCGGCCGGCAGCGTCCGCGCCCGCGCCCGCCTGAACGACACCCTCGCCCCCGACGTCGTCTGCGGCCAGCACGGCTGGTGGCAGGCCTGCGAGGAAATCGGCGCGCCCGGCTATGACGCCTTCAGCGCCGACGGCGCCAACTTCAACCTCGTCATCGGCAACGACGCCGTCGACCCCGTCAGCGGCTCCGTCCCCCACCGCGCCTATCTCTGCCAGATCCGCCGCGATGATTGACGTATCCAGCTCATTTCGCGCACATCCTAGACGGTAATGTCGCCCCAGGCTTGTCTGCACTCTCCCAGGAAACCGTTCAGTAGCAGGGGCTTCACATCCTTGTAAAGCCCCTTGCTTTCACACAGCCTGTCGGGCGTTCGCGAACCTCGTTGATTACATGCAGCCGCCGCTAACGAGGTCGAAATCGACCGTAATGTCACCGTTGCCATCAACCGTCGTGTGGGAAACGTAGGTTATGATGAAGGCATCGTCATTGGACGGGCTGAACCAGGAAACATGGTAAACCCAATGGTAACCGTCATCATCGGACGACACCATTTCGTTGTAGGCCATATTATAGTGGTAAAGGGTGCCGGTATTTTCGCCCGTCATCGTTACGCCGGCCGCATTCACATGGACGGAAATGCCGTTCGCACTTTCATAGAAGAGCAAAACCACATCTCCGTGGGCGTCCATCGGCTCGCCCGTACAATAGTTGTCAGGTGGCTCGCCTAGCACCGTCTCGACGTCATCTTTGATCCGCAACACTGGTCCGTTAGCCGAAGCGATCTCGGCTGTGGCGAACAGGACGAGGCCAAGCGCTAGAAGCGCCACCATCCCCAGGAATATAGAGCTGTTTCGTTTAGTCCGGCTTACAGCTTTCATTTCTGAACCTCCGCTTTGATCTGATCTGCCATTCACGTCGGGCATCGGCCGAATGCCACAAACAGCATACGTTAAGGATGTCCACAAAAGGTCCACATAAGAACTGAGCCGCTATCTACAGTCGCTTAGTTGAATAACACGGGGGAAATGTAGAGAGGATGTATAGGGGATTATAATGCCAGAGGAAACCCTGATCCCTGGCCAGAGATCAGGGTTTGATCTTTGAACGCTGGGGCTGGCGTCGCCACGCGGCTCAAGGCATTGGCCATTGTAAGATGTGGTTCACGCCCGCCGGACGACGCTGTGTGATCTACTCTTCGCCCAGCGCCCGTCGTTTAGCGCCGTGTAAGCCCTCCACGCGCGATACCGGCAGCACGAACATCACGCCGTTACGCGGCTGTTCCAGGCTTCCCAGAATTTCCTGCGTCTTGTCGACCAGCTTATCCACCATTTCATCGCCCTCGACGACGGTAAAGATGGTGCGGTGCCGCCGTTCCTTCGAGCGGAACAGGTCGGACAGGCTGGGCATCAGGGGCAGGTCGTCCCGGATACCTACCTCCCGGATCGTGCCCATGCCCGTGCTCTCGAGAATGGTGATGCCGGGCACGTTGAGGGCGTCCCAGGCCTCAAGCACGTTGGGGCACATTTCAATATCGTACACAATGAGCAGGACCATGTGATACATCTGTTACTCCTTGGTTTCGCTCAACTGCGCCGTCTCCGGTTCCTGTCCCGTTTCCTGCGGCGCGCGAGCGAAGGCTGCGCGTAGCATGGGCGGGGTTACCAGCGTGGCAACGATGACCATGAAGACGGCGATGGAGAACTCTTCTTCAGATAACGTTCCTTGTGAGAGGGCAAACGAGGCGACGATCA
Organism: Promineifilaceae bacterium (SeqCode); assembly: GCA_033722615.1. Classification (GTDB taxonomy): domain Bacteria; phylum Chloroflexota; class Anaerolineae; order Promineifilales; family Promineifilaceae; genus JAAYYY01. The sequence goes on along the minus strand of JAWVYQ010000103.1, from coordinate 3,727 downwards.
GGCCCACCTCACCGCGCGACACCATACCGATTCCCAACTGGAACGACTCTTTGGGCGACATGCCTCCCAATAGGGCGCCGCCGCCGCTACCGATGATTTTGCTGATGATGGCCACGACGGTGATAGCCACGGCGAACCACAACAAATCGACGCCGATGGCCCGCATGTTCACTTCCAGGCCGATATTAACGAAGAAGATGGGAACGAAAAAGCCGTATGCCATGACAGAGATCCCCTGTTCCATCTGTTCGCGGAACGGCGTGCGCGCCAGGAAGAGGCCCACCAGAAACGCGCCCGTGATCGCCGCCATACCGCCCAAAACCTCGGCCGCCCACGCATAAAGCAGGCACGTGACGAGGACGAAGGCGATGGTGCTCTGGCTGATCGGCAGCCGGTGGATCCAGACCGCGATCCGCGGCAGTAGCCAGAAGCCGACGGCGATGGCTACCACCAGATAGATGATCATACCCGCGACGGTGGAGAGCACGGCGCCCATGCCGCCGCCCGCGCCGCCCACGAGAACGGTGCTGACGGAGAGGAGGAGGATCACCATGATATCGTCGAAGACGGCCGCTCCCAGCAAGCCCAAGCCCACGCGACTGCGCAACACGTGCAGCTCCATCAGCGTTTGCGCCGAAATGCTCACGCTCGTCGCCGCCAGCGTCAGGGCCATGAACAACGCCTCCACCTGAGAAACGTCAAAGAGAATGGCCGTGCCATAGCCCAGGCCCATCGGCACGATGACGCCCAGGACGCCGGCAAAAGCCGCCACCTTTCCTGACTTGAGCAATTCGTCCAGGTGTAGCTCCAGCCCGGCCAGCAACATAAGCAATAGAACGCCCATCTCTGCCATCAGCGCCAGCTCTTCGCCCAGCGCTTCGCTCTCTGCGAAGACGGGCCACGCGTGCAGCATGTCGAACACCGTCGGCCCCAACACCAGGCCGGCCAGCAATTCGCCCAGCACCGATGGCTGCCGGAAGCGTGTGCTGATGTAGCCGCCCAGCTTGGCCGCCACGATGACGATGACCAGAGCCAGAATGAAGTTCAAGAATCCGTGTACCATAAATACCGCCGCTCGCTGTAAAGTGTGGTCCGCGAAAGCAGTTTCATTCCCGGAAAGCCAGAAACTATCCTAAAGGGGACGGCGCTGCAAGGCGCAAAGAGCGCGCTGCAGCTATCCGCGAAACGGCTTGCGTAGACACTCGCTATCTTTCAGTTGTGGAAAAGTCCTGCCGGTCGTTCCGTCGCGACAGGACGCGCAGTGAGACGCTATCTCCTCGTCGTTGTAGCTCCACCAGATCCCCACTGTTTATACCCTGAATGACGTCAGCGTCAAAGTCATAGGCGTAGGGGATCTTTTCCAGCGAACAGGCCGGGGCGCTTTGCTGGTCGATATCCGTGTTCACGATGGCCAGCGGCGCGCGGCCCCGATAGTGGAGTTCCAGGAGGACGTAGGGGGCGACAGTCGAGCCCGTTCCCTTGGGGAAGATGGCGATTTTTCCGGCCATGCTCTCGCCGTCGGCCGGATGGCCCGGCTCCTCGATAACGCCCGTCTCCCGGTTGACGAAACCCAGCAACGTCACCGGCCGCTCCGTGACAAACGCCTCCCCCCGGACGGTAAAATCCTCCTGCGAAGGCAGGCCGTGCCCCTGCGCCGAAAACGGCCCCGACGCCTCCTTCGACGCTCGGGGAGGCGCCGTCGTCAACCCTTCGCCCTCGTCCGGCCGCACCTTCTCCGGCGCTGCCCTCACGTCTACTGCTTCACTCCCCATCTCGGCCACGGACAGTTCCCCCGTCGCCACGGCGATGCACTCGCCCAGGCGCATCACCGAGGTAGGAATGCCGTTCAGCCCCGATTTGATGTAATGTTCCGCCTTCATCGAATTGGTCAGAATGTGCTTCACCCAGCTCTGGTCGTAGGGCACGACCTCGGGACACGTGTTCTCCAACAAAAGGGCGCCGCTCTCTTCGATGACGGCCGCTAGGCCGGTGCGCTCGGCGATGGCCCGGTTGGCGCTGGAGGTGAAGATCCACAGCGGCGGCGGGTCACCCGGCCCGGCCGGATCGGCCGTCACCCGTTTGCCCTTGAGCAGCGCGGCCGCCGCTCGCAATTCGCCCACCGACGCCTGCGGGCAGCCGATGGTTACCAGCGACACCGGCGCGCGCGGCCGCAGCGCCTCGTACCGTTCACGCATTGCCGCTTCGTCAAAGGTCAGTCGCCCCTGGAAATCGGCTGGCGGCGCGTCGTCCACCCCTTCCACGTAGAGCATCGGGCAGCCGTAATTCGCCGCCGCCGCCGTCAGCGCCTTCTTCTGTTCGTGCGACAACTCGTCGGGCAGTCCGCTGATCAGGGGGATGGGACCGTAGGGCATATGCCATTCGGGTCGCAACTGTTTTCCGATCCAGTCGCCAAGAACGGAGAAATCGGCTGGGTCGTCCAATTCCGCCGTCACCGTCACGTCCAGATTCGGCCGGCGCGCCTCCTCCCGCAGCAGGCCGTACGCCGGCGCGTAGCCCGTCAGGGCACAGGCCAGCGCCGACAGCCCCGACTCCCGGTTCGTCAGCAGCCCGCAGTAACTGTTGCCAAAACAGATGGCGTTCGATTCCGACCACGCCGCCCGCCCCTCGGTGACCACCCCGTCCCATTCGTATGGAATGCACGATTGGGTGGGCCGCACGCCCAGTGCTTCGTAACGGGCGACGATTTCCTGGCTGTGTTCCAGAAAGTCGGGCACGGTAATACGCATGGCGGCGAACCGTTGGGAGTCACATCCGGCCGCGTTCAACGTCGTGGGCACGGCCACCTGCGCCTCCGGATCTTGCGCCAGCCGCGCCAGAAAGCGCCGCAGGCCCATGCCACCCGTTAACGGCGAGACGCCGGACAGGTGGGCGCTGCGAATGGGCGTCAGTTCCCGCGCCCCGGCCGCGGCCGCCATGTCCAGCAGCAGGCGCATCGCCATCTGCCTGGTCCGGCCCTGTTCGCCGTCTAACATGGCGCGTTGTTCCTCGTTCAGTTCAATCTTTTCCGTCATCTGAAGTTAACCCGTACCGTTTCCCGGAAAGTGGTGTGGATGAACTGGCCATTTGCTAGATGGGGCTACTTCACCCGGAATCGTTTCCGGGAAACTATCCAACTACATCTTGGTCTTTACCGTTCGTTACTTCTCCCGCCGCGTCGTTCTCTTCGGCCGCATTCTCCTCCGGCCAGGGCTCCATACCCAGCATGCGCCGACGCAGGTACGTACCCACGGCGGCCACTGTTCCCAATACTGGCACGACGACCAGGGCGCCCAGAATGCCCACCATCGACAGCGCGCCGATAATGCCGATGAAGACCACGGCCGGGTGTATTTGTATGCTGGGATCCATGACCCGCCGCCGCAAATAGACGTTCTCCGCCCATTGTATCAGCAGGTACAGGGCGGCGACGAGGGCCGTAAATTGACCGTGAGAGAGGGGTAGATAGCTAGAGCCCTCGAACCAGGCCACCAGCGCGGTGACGATCAGGGCGATGGTGGGGCCGATGGTGGGGATCACGTCGAACAGGCCGGTGAGGGCGCCGAGAGCGGCCGCGCCCGGCAGCCCCACGGCGACCAGCGCCAGGCCCGTGAGGATTCCCATGATGATCATGAGCGCCAGTTGCCCCCGGAGATAGCTCTGCCAGATATTCTTGACCTGGACGTACAGGCGGCGCACGTCCGCCTCCCCTTCCTCCGGCGCCAGCCCG
>JAWVYQ010000102.1:0-12597 GCA_033722615.1 Promineifilaceae bacterium (SeqCode) | reverse complement strand
TGCCCTGTCGAAAATCGGCTGGGGGAAGAGGGAGAAGGGTTCAAGATCGCCATGACGGTGCTGGACGCCGGCCGTATCGGCATCGCTGCCCAGGCGCTGGGAATTAGCGAGGCTGCCTTTGCTGCCAGCGTCAAATACGCGCAGGAACGGGAGGCCTTCGGGCAGAAGATCGGCCAGTTCCAGATGATCCAGCAGAAACTGGCCGATATGAAATGCCGCATCGACGCCAGTCGCATGCTCACCTACCGGGCTGCGCTGGCCAAGAAGGAGGCGACCGAAACGGGCGGCCGTTACACGATGGAAGCCAGCATCGCCAAGCTGTACGCCAGCGAGACCGCCATGTGGGTCACCACCGAGGCTGTCCAAATCCACGGCGGCATGGGCTACAGCAAGGAGATGCCCGTCGAGCGCTATTTCCGCGATGCCAAGATTACCGAGATCTACGAGGGAACGAGCGAAATTCAGCGCATGGTCATCGCGCGCCAGCTCACTGGATTGCGCTAAATGCCCGGCACGTTATACCAGCCGTGTTCATTCCTGGCGACAGGAACGAGGAATAGCGCTCCTATCTTGCCAAGAGTCGTGTGGGAGATCGGGTAGGGTACATCCCTGGCGGACACTAACCGGCATGCGGAATACGAGCCCAACTGCAACCGTCGAGGTAACGTTACCCGCTCCATAAGGTGGGCACTTCCTTCTTATCGCAAATCGGGGCGCGTAAATAAAAAAGTGAGGTGGCTCATAAGCGGGCGCCTATGAGCTCACCTCGAGGGGGGGAGCCACTTTCCATTATGACAAAGTTCGGGAATTTGTCAACTTAAAATTTGTTATAGCCCAAAATCAAAGGTCAACTGCTGCATTTCACCCGGCTCCGGCCGTTTTAGTGCAAAGTAATGAACCAGGCCGTGGGCCGTCTCTTCTTTCCGCGGGTGGAATCCGGCGCTCTGAAAGAGTCTTTGCCAGTAGGGGAGGGGTTGCAGCCGCAGCGCGGCCGGACCCCAAACCAGCCAGCTTGTTTGCGTGCGCACCGGCTCTGCCAGCAGCAGCCACCCTCCGGGACGCAAGATGCGGTAAACCTCCCCCAGCAACAGCTCCCGGTCCCCGTGTTGCCACAACTCGCTGAACACGCGATTCATCGTCACACGCTGGGTGCTGTGGTCCGGCAGCGGCAATAAGTCGATGCTCCCTTCCAGCCAGGTGAGGCGTGGGTCGGCCTCTACCTTCTGCAGGGTGATACGGGCCCGGGCCAGCGAGCGGCTGGGCGTGAGCTGGGGATTGTAGACGTCGACTACGGTCAGATGGCCGCTCATAAGACGCCGGCTGAGGCGCACAGCCGTGTGCCGGCGGCCCAGGCCCACGTGGACAAAGTCATCCGCCGGTTGCAGCTGGCCCATGCGGAAGAGCACGTGCGCCGGCTCCCATTCTCTCCGATCAAATTGCTCGTGAGCAGCCCACAGGGATGCGCCGAAGAAATAACCCAGGATGAGCAGGGCGGCCAGTGCCAGGGCGACGACGGTCCACCAACCCCGGTCGCCGGCCACGACGACGGTGACCAGAACCAGGGCGAAGCCGCCGCCGTAGCGGAAGAGATAGGTCGGCCAATGTTCGTAGATATGGCGCAAGGTTCCCTGAAAGCGACCGGTTGATTCCACGCTTCCATTTTACCCTCTGCGCAGACGGCGTAAAATAGCAGTATGGACGACGGCTACCGACAATTGCGAGAACGTTATGAGACGGGGGACGTCCCCTGGGATGCCGAGCTCCCGCCGCCGGAAGTCATGGAGATGGTTGAACGCTTGCCGCCCGGCCGGGCCCTGGATCTAGGATGCGGTTATGGGCGGACGGCCATTTATTTGGCTCAGCATGGCTGGCAGGTAGACGCCGTAGACTTTGTCGAGCTGGCTCTGGAAGAGGCCGAGCGGCGGGCAGCAGAAGCCGGCGCCGAGGTAGCTTTCCACCACGGATCCGTTACCGACCTGGATTTCCTCGACGGTCTGTACGATCTGGCCGTGGACGTGGGGTGCGGACACGCGCTAGACGAGGAGGCGTTGCGCGCTTATCGCGACGAGTTGCGCCGTCTGTTGCGGACAGGCGCTGTGTTTCTCTTCTTCGCCCGCATTCGCGACGGCGGTGCCGATCCCGGCGAAGAGGACGACGGCCCCCGCGGCCTCGACCAACCGCTTTTCCGCCGGTACTTTGCCCAGGGGTTTCACCTCTACCGTTATGAGCCGGGCATCACGGAGATGGATGACGGGAATTCCTGGAAATCGGCCTGGTTTTGGTTGCGGAGGACGTGACCGCTACCGATCCCGTTGGGGCCACCACTCGAGCAAGGTGCTGCCGTCGGTAAAGCCCAGGGGGAGGAGAGCGCCGACCGTAAAAACGACAAAGCTGTCCAGTGCGAGGAAAGCGGGCGCGTACCAGAGCCGGCCGCCCTGCGCCCGCAGCAAAATGGCCAGAACGGCGCTCGCCAGGGCCAGCAGGAAGCTAAACAGGGGGCCGCCCAACGCCCGGCGAATGTGCACGTTGGCCGGCAGCAATGGCTCGTGCCGCGGGTAGCGAGAGGTGCAGAGTAACAGCCGGCAGAGGATGCCGCTCATCGGGAAGCCCGTGCGCCGCGCCGCCCACGCGTGGCCCAGGTGGTGTACGAGCCCGGCAAACCAGTGAAGGGCGACGGCCGCCGCTCCCCCAACGATCGCGCTCCCCGGCGACAGGTCCAGCAGGAAGATTCCCGCGCCGCCGGCGAGGATCCAGAGCCCCGCCGAAGCGTAGATAACTGACCGCTCGGCCACGATCCGCAGCCCGGCAACGCTTCCCAGCCGGTAAGCTTTTCTCACGTGTGCAGCCCCTACTCAGAAGTGAGGTCGTTGATCATCTCTTCAAAACTGCTGAACGGGCGGGCGCCGTCCATGTAGCGGCCGTTGATGAAGAAGGTGGGCGTTCCCCGCACGCCGAGGCCCGTTCCCTCTTCCAGGTCGGCCATCACTGCCTCTTCATATTCTCCGCTCTCCAGACACCGAGTGAAGGCGTCACCGTCTAGCCCTAGCTCCTCGGCAAAGCCGGTGAAGATCTCTGTGGCGTTGCCGTTGCCCGCCCACGCCTCCTGCCGCTCGAAGAGCATGTCATGCATCTCGATAAACGCGCCCTGGTCGCGCGCGCAACGGGCCGCCTCCGCCGCTTCCACCGCCTGCGGGTGGATGCTCGTCAGCGGAAAATCCTTGAAGACGTAACGCACGACCCCTGTTTCGACGTAATTCTCCACAATTTGGGGATATGTCTGCTGGAAATGGCGGCTACAATAGGGGCACTGGTAATCTGTGTATTCCACGATGGTCACCGGCGCGTCTGGCTCGCCGATGCTTGGCGCGTCGCCAACCGGTACGTCCACCGGCTCGCTTGGCGCGGGTTCCGGTGTCGGCTGGGGCGCATACGCTTCGGCCAGCCGGCCCTCCTGGGCCAGCGACACCGCATATTCGAACAATTCGAACGGTTGTGTGCCGGGGATCGGATAGCCGTCGACGAAGAAGTAGGGCGTACCGCCGATTCCCAGCGTGCGCGCTTCGTTGAAATTGGCCTCAATTTCCTCGTCGTAACGGCCGCTATCCAGGCACGCACTGAACGCCTCTCCGTCTAGCTCTAATTCGTCGGCCAGTTCGTTAAAGATTTCTGCCGGCGCATTCTCCGGCTGGCTCCAGCGGGCCTGATTCTCGAACAGGGCGTCGTGCATGCTCCAGTAGGCGTCTTGTTCGCCGGCGCAGCGAGCGGCCGTTGCTGCTGCCCGCGCCCGCGGGTGAATGTTATCCAGCGGCAGATCCTTCAGTATATAGTAGACGTCGCCTGTTTCGATTAGCTGCTCGACGATCTGGGGCAGCACCTGCTCGGCGTGGCTGGAGCAGTAGGGGCACTGGTAATCCGTGAACTCAACGATGGTGACCGGAGCGTCCGCGTTGCCCCGCGCACCCGCGATGTTTTCGGAGAATGAAGCCGGCGTCGGCGCTGCTGACGGTTGACCCTGAGGCGCCGAGGCTGGTTCCTCTGCCGCCAGCTCTCCGCCTTCCTTTACGGTGGCGATCGCTTCGTTGAAATCGGCCAGCGGCCGCGCGCCAATGAGCGGCTGGTCGTTGATGAAGAAGCTGGGCGTGCTATTAACGCCTCGCGCCCCTCCTTTTTCCAGGCCGGTCTGCACCCGCGCCACGTACCGGTCCTCCTCGAGACAATCGGCGAAAGCGTTGGCGTCCAGGTCGAGGGCTTCGGCGTAGCCGACAAAGATGGCGTCGGCGTTGCCCTTCCCTGACCATTCGCCGATATTCTCAAAGAGGGTGTCGTGCATTTGCCAATAAGTGGCGGCGCCCGCTTCCCCTGCGCAGTGCGCGGCTTCTGCCGCCAGCGGCGCCTGCGGATGGATGCGGGTCAGCGGGAAATCGTAGAAGACGAGGACAACTTCCCCGTTGGCGATCTGGTTTTCCTCAATAGAGGGCAGCGTCTGCTCGAAGAAACGGCTGCAGTACGGGCATTGGAAATCGGAGAACTCTTCCATCACCACCGGGGCCGCCGGATCGCCGCGGAATGCGTAGCCTTCCTCCGTGAAGCCCACCGTTACCCCATTGGCGTCCTCTTCTATCGATTCGGAATCGACATCAATCGAATTTTGGGCATCGACGCCAGTCTCACCGGCCGTCGTCTCTTCCGTCGTCTCGGTGGTATCGAGAGCGTCACTTTCACTCTCGCTCGTGGTTGCCGGTTGCGTTGCCGAATCCGTACCTTCGGCCGGCGCAGGATCATTCACCCGTCCGCTGGGGCCGCAGGCAGCCAACGCCAGGAGCAACAGGGCGACCAGAACGGGCAGCAGGCGGATGTGTGGGCGGGATGTAGGGGAGGTTGTCATCGGTTTAGCCATCTCCTAGGCTTAATGTAATGGCGCCGACTAATGAGGATAGAATACACCGTCGGCCAGTCCAGAAATGATACCGCATTATGGCACAGGGGACCGGCCGGGCGCAAGCTCGCCTTTTTCTCTCTCATTGTGCCTTTAGCCTCCGGATTCGCGCGGTCTATTCGTCTCGGGCTGCCGTTTGTGTTAGACTGGTTTGATCACGGTTTGAATCAAGCGTAACAGGCAACTGGTCCCTTCCCAGAAATGCCTTGAGTAGATGCGCGCAATGAACGGCTATCTATCAAAGACATATGCTGACGGTAAAAGCCTGTTGTGGTCGGCGCTATTGCCTCTATTTTTGATGGGATGGTCGCATATGGCGGCCGTCCAACAGGTTCAGAGTGGAATCACCGCACCCGCCCCAGGCGACGTCGTTTCCGGCGTGGTGATCATCGAAGGTACGGCTGCCCACGACGCGTTTTTACGTTACGAACTTGCCTTCCGCCGGGATGGCGGTGAGTGGATTGTCTTCGCCGAGGGCGACCGGCCGGTCATCGAAGGCACGCTGGCCATTTGGGACACGACGGTCGGCTACCCTCAGTCCCCGGTCTTTCCCGACGGCGTCTATCAGCTCCGGCTGCGGGTCGTTCGCCAGGATTACAATTACGATGAATATTTCCTGCGTGACCTGATCCTGGCGAACGAAGGCGGGACGCCCACACCAACCGTGACGACGACCATCACGGCGACGGTTGCCGGCGATCCCGGCATGGCGGGCACGGCAACGCCACAACCTGGTTCCGGCATCGGCGTGGAGCGGCCGACGCTATTACCCTCGCTGACGCCGTTTCCCACACCTTTGCCCCAGGCGACGCAGGCCAACGTCGCCAGTGGCGCCGACCGGTCAGGGGGCGCTGGCGGGGGAGAGGAACGGGTCGGTCTCCTGGACCGGCTGGCGGCTATCGACTTCGGCCGTTTCCAGGACGCCTTCTGGCAAGGGGTGACCTATGCGCTATATCCGTTTGCCGCCCTGGCACTCTATTTGCTGTTGCGCGGTCTCCTTCGCCGGCTGTGGCGTCTATTTTGGAGCCGTCGTGGCGGCCGGCCGTCAGACCGCTGACGGGCGGGAGGAGACGTTCATGGCCGCCGGTTGGGTTCGCAAAGTCAGAGAGATTTTTTCGCAACAGAGACGCGACGAAGAGGAGCGACACATTTCGAACGGCAAAGTTCTCATCGCCGGTCTGGGTAACCCCGGCCGCAAGTATCAGAAGAACCGGCACAACGTCGGCTTCATGGCCGTAGAGCAGCTGGCCGGCGCCCACGGCATTTCGCTAAGCCGGGTCGAACAGCGGGCCGTCGTCGGCACCGGGCATATTGCCGGGCGTTCTGTCATTCTTGCCAAACCACAGACCTATATGAACAAGAGTGGCGACGCCATCGGACCGCTCGTTAACTATTACAAGATCGATCCGGCCGACGTCCTCGTCATCTACGACGATCTCGATCTGCCGCTGGGCACCTTGCGCCTGCGGGAGCAGGGCGGGGCCGGCGGGCACAACGGCATGAAGTCCATCATTCACCATCTAGGAAATGGCTTCCCCCGGCTGCGGCTGGGCATCGACCGTCCGCCCGGCCGTATGCCTCCGGCCGCCTACGTCCTGCAAGATTTCGGCGACGAGGAGTGGCCCATCGTTGAGCAGATGTTGGACCGCGCCGTAAAGGCCATAGGCGTCTTCTTGCGTGACGGCGTCGAGTTGGCCATGAGTCGTTTCAACGGATCGGTTGTAGAAAACGGACGATAAGACCATATGAACCTTTCCGGACTGTTAAAGGCCCTCGAACGGCTGCCTGCGTACGAGCGTTTGCTTGAAAAAGTAGAGCACGGCGCGGACGTCTCGCCCCTGGGCCTCTCTCAGGGCGGCCGCCGCGCCTTGCTGGCTAAATTAACGGCTGCCCGCGCCAGGCCGGTGGTATTGGTCACCGGCCGTGTGGACGCCGTACCCGTCTGGCAGCAGGCGCTGGAAGCATGGCTGCCTTCTGACTGCGATCTGTTTCGCTTCCCTGAGCCGACGCCGTTGCCCTATGATCGGGGGCCGTGGAGTGAATCTAGCCGCCTCGGCCGGTTGGCCGTGTTGACGCGCCTGATGGCCGGCCAACACCCGTTGCTGCCCGACATGAGTCGCCCCATGCTGATCCTCACCTCGGCGCGTGCGCTCCTCCAGAAAACGGTACCCCGCCGTCGGTTCCTCAGCTCCATGAAGGTCCTGCGCGTGGGCAGCCTGCTCGATCTCGACGAGGCACTGGACGAGTGGTGCGAGATCGGCTACGAGGCCGTGACCGTGGTCGAGGCCCCGGGCCAATTCAGCCGGCGCGGGGGCATTGTCGACCTCTACCCGGCCGCTTCCCCCTATCCGGTCCGCGTTGAGCTCTTTGGCGACGAGGTGGACACCATCCGGTACTTCGATCCCGCCACGCAGCGTTCGAGCGACGTGGACCACGACTTGTTGGACCGCATCCTCATCCCACCCGCCCGCGAGGCGCTGCCCGGCCGCATCATGGGTCTCGGTAGCTATCTCGAAGCGGTGGCTGAACCCAAGGCCGACGATTTACCGGCCTGGCAAGACGACATTCCGTCGATGGTCGCCGGCGAATTATCGCCGAACATTGAGTTCTATCTACCCATGATTTATTCGCGCCCGGCCGGCCTCCTCGATTATTTGCCCGAGGACGGCCTCGTCGTCGTGGACGATTGCCCGACCTTGAAGAAGGCCGTCGTCGAGCTGCACGCCCACGCCCAACAGATTGCCGAGGATCAGCCCTCTCTGCCGCCCGATTATCCCTCGCCCATCTTCACCTGGGAGGAACTGGAAGAGGATATGGGTGTGCGCCAGGTGCTGGTGTTGGGTGAAGGGACCGGCGGCCGGGAAGATCCCCGGCAATTGCTCTCCGAAGTCGCCGACGCCTTCCGCCCGGGGCCGCGTTTTGGTGGCCAGGTACGCCCCTTCCTCACACAACTCCAGCAGGCGCGGCGCGACGACGAGCGTATGGTCGTCGTCAGTAGCCAGGCTCAGCGCCTGGCCGACCTCTGGCGTGACCGGCGTCGCCAGGATACGTCGGCCGTCTTTGAGGAGGCCACGCCGTGGCAGGTTGTCGAATCGCTGTCCGACCTGCCCGAGCCGGGGACCATCACCTTCGTGCGCGGCAGCCTGTTAGAAGGGTTCCAGCTCGAGCGGCTGGAAGATGATGCCGTATTGCTGAATTTGCTGACCGACGTCGAGGTTTTCGGCTGGAAGCGCCCGGCGCCACGCCGCTACCGCAAGTCCCGGCCGGCCGCGCCGGAAGCGCCATTTGCCGACTTGCAGCCTGGAGATTACATCGTCCACCTCGATTACGGCATCGGCCGCTTCGAGGGGCTGGTGGTTCGGGCGCTCGGTGGCGTCGAACGTGAATACCTCCAGGTAAAGTACGATGGTGGTGACACCGTGTACGTCCCCGTCCACCACGCCGACCGCCTGAGCAAGTGGGTGGGTAGCGACGAGCGGCCGCCCGAACTTAATCGCCTCGGCGGCCGCTCCTGGACAGCCGCCAAGAAGAAGGCCCAGCAGGATATCGCCGAGCTGGCCGAAGAACTGCTGGATCTATATGCCAAGCGGGAGATGATCGACGGCCACGCCTTCGGCGAGGACGGCGAGTGGATGGCCGAGCTGGAGGCCGGCTTCCCGTACCAGGAGACCGACGATCAGCTTCGGGCCATTGCCGAGGTCAAGCGGGACATGGAGCAGGCCCGGCCCATGGACCGCCTCATCTGCGGCGACGTGGGATATGGCAAGACGGAGGTTGCCCTCCGCGCGGCCTTTAAGGCCGTCACCGACGGGAAGCAGGTTGCCGTCCTCGTGCCGACGACGGTGCTGGCCCAGCAACATTACAATACCTTCTCCCAGCGCCTTCAGGCTTTCCCCATTTTCGTGGAAATGTTGTCCCGATTTCGCACGCGCAAGGAGCAGGACAAGATATTGCAGGACCTGCGCGAGGGCCAGCTGGACATCGTCATTGGTACCCATCGGCTGCTCTCAGATGACGTGGCCTTTAAGGATTTGGGGTTGGTCATCATCGACGAGGAGCAACGCTTCGGCGTGAAAGATAAAGAGAAGTTGAAGCAGTTGCGCACCGAAGTGGACGTCCTCACGATGACGGCGACGCCCATTCCGCGTACGCTATATATGGGCCTTACGGGGGCGCGCGATATCAGCATCATCGACACCGCTCCCTCGGAGCGGTTACCGGTTCAGGTTTACGTGGGCGAGTCCGACGACACGCTCTTGCGCCGGGCCATTCTGCGCGAACTGGACCGCGGCGGGCAGGTCTTCTTCGTTCACAACCGGGTGCAATCGATCGGCATTGTACGCAACCTTTTGCAGAAGCTGGTGCCGGAGGCCAATATCGCCGTGGCCCACGGCCAGATGGGGGAGCGGCAATTAGAGCGGGTGATGACCGATTTTGTCGATGGGGAGATCGACGTATTGCTCAGCACCTCCATCATTGAGAGCGGGCTGGATATCCCCAACGCCAACACGCTCATTGTCGACCGCGCCGAAATGTTCGGGCTGGCTCAATTGTACCAGCTCCGCGGCCGGGTCGGCCGGGGCACCCGCCGAGCGTACGCCTATTTCTTCCATGGACCCTGGCGCTCGCTGACGGCCGAAGCCCAACAACGGCTGGAAACGATTGCCGAAGAGACGGAGCTGGGCGCCGGCTACAACATCGCCATGCGCGACCTGGAGATCCGCGGCGCCGGCGACCTGCTCGGCCCGCAGCAAAGCGGCCATATTGCCTCCATCGGCTTCGACCTCTACACGCGCATGTTGTCCCAGGCCATCCGCCAGCGCAAGGCTGCCCGCGAGGGGAAAGAAATCCCTATGGAGCTCATGGAGCCGACGACTATCGACCTGCCGCTCGCCGCCTACATTCCGCCCGATTACGTCCCCGATTCATCCCTCCGCCTGCGCCTCTACCGGCGTATGGCCGGACTGGTTACCCTGGAGGAAGTCGACGAGATGGCCGAGGAACTCGCCGACCGCTTCGGGCCTATCCCCGACCCGGTCGACAACCTTCTCTACCAGTTGCGGGTGAAGGCGCTGGCCACTCGGGCCGGCGTGGCGTCCGTGACGGTAGAAAGCGGACAGATCCGTATCCGCGTGCCTGGACTGGAGCATATGCCGCGCTATCGGTTACAGCGCTATCTGGGCAACGGCGTACGCGTCAGCAAGAAAGCTGTCTGGTTCGGCCGGGAATTAAGCACCAACGAATGGAAAGTCGGCCTGGTACGCGTTCTGGAGCGGTTGGAAACGTACCGCCATGAACGAGCGTCCTCTGCCGCGTCACAGGAAGAGGAGTAGTGGAGGTCTCTATGCAACCGATCAATTTCTACGATGAACCCCCCGAATCGTCGCGGCCGCGCGAAGACGTGCGCTTGAAAAACCTTGGCCTTTACGTCCACGAGGACGGCCGTCGCATCGCCGTCGGTTTCGACCTTACCCCTTTCCAGGAGCGGCCGTCTATCGAAGTGACGGTCACCAATGAACGAGGGGAAGTGGCCGGGTCCTTGACGGTTATTGAGGCTTTGCAGCCCAATTTCCACCTGAACGTACACCTGCGCGACGCGCGCCCGACAGAGCGCTACGACGTGGAAGCCGTCGTCTATTACGGCGGCGGCCGGGAAGAGCGCGTCGTCGTGGATCGCTCCTCGGGAACAATCGACGTCACCCGACCGGGCGAGCAGACGGTGTGGGAAGAGGAGGAGTAAATGGCAGACACAATCGACCTGAACACGGCTGATCGGGAAACGTTGGCCACCCTGCCGGGCATTGGCGAGGCTCTGGCCGAGCGCATCGTTGCTTTCCGTGAGGAAGTACACCCTTTCGAGGAGGTCATCGAGCTGGCTGCCGTCTCCGGCATTTCAGAACGAATGGTGCGCAACGTCGAAGACCGGGTGACTGTGAGCGTTGCGCCGGCAGGGGATGCTGCTGCGCCGCCGGAGGAGGCGCTACCATCCGGGGTAGAAGAAGAGCCTGTCGCGGAGGAAGAGCCGGAAGAAGCGGCCGCCGGGCCAGAACCTGTCGCGGACGAATCCCGGCAGGAGGAACCGGAAGCTGTCTCGATCCCCGCTGAAGCTGCGGCTGAGGCAGTTGAAGAACCAGGCGGGCCCGGGCCGCCCAAAGAAGAGCCGGCGCCGGAAGAGAAAACGCCCGTTGCCGACACTGAAGCGGAGGCACCCAGGGCAGTGGCCACGGCCGAAGCCATAGAAGCGGCCGAGAGAGCGACTGCCGCTCCGCAGACGGCGGCGGAATCCGGGCGCGGCTGGGGCTGTACGCTGCTGGGGATTCTGGCCGGCGCTATTGCAGGTGCATCGCTGACCCTCTTCTTTCTCTTTTTGCTCAACGGCACCCTTCTCTTCGGCGGTCGCCAGCAGGTGGCCGACCTGGAACAAGAGGTGCTGATGCAGGGCCGCGATCAGCAGGGGCTAGACGCAGAGGTGGCGGACGCCTCCGCAGAACTGGCCACAGTCGTTTCTGCTCAGGAGACCGCTGCCGCCTCCCAGCGTTCCACCGCCGATCAGGTGGAAGAGCTGGCGAGCGACCTCGACGACCTGGAGACCGACGTCGTACCGGCCGTGGCCACACTGGAGGCGCAAACAGCCGCACAGGCAACGCGCCTCAGCGGCATCGCCGCCGCCGCGGCCAGCTTCGACGCCTTTCTCACCCGCATGCGCGATCTCTTGATCGACTTACAGGGCCTCCCCCCTACGCCTACCGGGACACCGTCACCTTCGCCATCGGCGACGGCCGGTACGGCGACGCCCAGCGCTACGTTCCCGGCCGCTGACGAAGCGCAAACGGCCACCCCGGGCGGCCCAACCCCGACGCCGACTTGGACGCCGCGGGCCACACGCACACCGCGTCCCACGGCTACCCCCATCGTCCGGCCGACGGCCACCCCCACCGATTGACTTAGCGCCGGTGAAGGGCGTCACTGCGCCCCGCCGGCGGAGGAGAGACGTCGATGAGTACAGGCGATAATTCCCGCCCCGGTTTCTGGAGACGGCTGGGCCGCGCGTTCGTCGGCTTTTTGAAGTTCCTTTTCTTCGCTGCCCTCGTGGCGGCCATCGCTGCCGGCGCCTGGATTGGCTATCGGGAGTTGCAGCGAGCTTTGCAAGCGGCCGACGATCTGGCCGAACGCAATGCGCAAGAGATTGCCTTGTTGCGCAGCGACCTGGACAACGTGATGGCCGATACGAGTGAAGAAGAGGCCATCGCTGCCCTGGAACAGGAAATAGAGGCGCTCCAATCGCGGGTGGACGAGCTCGATTCGGAGGTTGAGGGCGAACTCATACGGCAAGCGGAGGCCCTGGCCGCATTGCAGGAACAGGTGGATGGATTAAGCAGCCAGGCGGCGACGCGCGAGGCTGAGCTGGCCACATTGAGGCGCGGCGTCGCCGGAGTACAGGAGGACGTCAACGCTAACGCCGAGGCCGTCGATGGGTTGGGTGGCGACGTGGACGATCTTGCCGCCGACGTTGGTGCGCTCTCTGAGAGCTTCACTCAGGTCCGGGAAGATGCCGGCGAACTGGCGCAGATGCGGCGCGCCCTCACCCTCTTTCGCGCTTGGGAACTGGTCGCCCGTGCCCGCTTGCGCTTGCTCCAGGGGAACGCTGGACTGGCAGCCGG
>JAWVYQ010000101.1:0-13277 GCA_033722615.1 Promineifilaceae bacterium (SeqCode) | reverse complement strand
GTTTCCGGCCAGTGCTGGGGATGCACCAGGCGGCCGGTGAAGGTCTCGCCGCCGGGCCACTCGGGCATGTAACCGTGGTCGTAATCGTAGTAGCCGCTGCACATGTAAAGGAAGTTACAGGTCAGCCGCACGGCCCCCTGCCCCGGCCCGCGCTCGGCCTCGACGGTCCAGTGGCTTTCCTCAGAGCACCACTCGGCCCGTCGCACCCGATGGTTGAAGCGGATTTTCTCGTCGATCCCGTAGGCCTGGGCGGTCTCGCGAATGTAGGAGAGGATGGTGGGGCCGTCGACGATGGATTGGGACCCGCGCCACGGCCGGAAGGAGTAGCCCAGCGTGTACATGTCGGAGTCGGAGCGTACGCCGGGGTAGCGGAAGAGATCCCAGGTGCCGCCCATGCTGTCACGCGCCTCCAGGACGGCGTAGCTCTTCCCAGGGCAGCGGGTCTGGACGTAATAGGCGGCGCCGACCCCGGAGAGACCGGCGCCAACGATCAGGACGTCGACATGTTCCGTCGTCATATCGATCTTAGTGTAGCAGGACCCCATAATTCATTCCACGTTTACGTTTCACCTAAAAGCGTGATAAGATACGAGTATGGAAATGGAAGCGACCGGTAACGAAATTGCTCTCCTGGAGGGCGCTCCCCTGTTCGGCGGGATGGAACGGGAGGCGTTGGAAGCGGCATACCAGGTTGCGTACCGGCGCCATGTGCGCCAGGGGGAGTTTTTCTTTTTCCAGGGCGATCCGGCGACGACGTTTTACATCGTCCAGGAAGGACGGGCGCGCCTGTCGCAACTGACGCCTGAGGGGCACCAGGTGATTATCCGCTATCTGGGGCCGGGCAACGGCATGGGCATCATCGTGGCGCTGAGCGACACAGTGTACCCGTTGTCGGCGGAGGCGGTCACCGATTGTCTGGCGCTGGCCTGGGACGCGGACACCGTCATCGATTTGATGGAAAGGTATCCCCGGCTGGCGCTGAACGGGATGCGACTGGTGGCCGGCCGCTTCCGGAACCTGCAAAATCGTTACCGGGAGCTGGCCACGGAGCGCGTGGAGCGGCGGGTGGCGCGGGCGCTGCTGCGCTTGGCGCGGCAAACGGGGAGAAGGACAGACGAGGGCGTGCTGCTCGACCTACCCCTTTCGCGCCAGGATCTGGGGGAGATGACGGGGACGACGCTGTACACGGTCAGCCGCATTCTGCGACGCTGGGAGCAGCAGGGGTTGATTGCGAGCGGCCGGGAGCGGGTGGTTATCTGTAACCCGCACGGGCTGGTCACGATCGCCGAGGATTTGCCGGAGCCAGAGTAATTTGCTCTATTTGCGCCAGCGCAAAGACGCACCCCCCCACCCTATCTTAAACTCCTAACCAAATGAGCCAACCAGGATCAAGCTCATCCTGGGAATATCCGATTAGGTCGACCTGTTGTTCTGGCAGGAAGGTTAGGAGGTAAGAGAGATGCAAAACGAGCAGACACGAAGGTATTTGCCAATGGTCGTTGTGGGCGTCATCGTCGTCGTCGTCCTGGCCGCGGTTGCCATCATTATCATGAATCCGGGCGGAAACGGAGAGGAAGCGGCCGCTCCGGAATCGACGCCGGCGGAAGCGGAAGCGGTCGGCGTGTCCGGCGACGCAGCGGCGATTGCCGAGGCGCGCGGGTTGACGCCTGACGACGTATCGGCCGCGCTGAAAACGTACGTACCGACGGGCCAGACGGACGAATACGTCATGTTTGGGTCCGGCGGCCACTCCGGCCAGGTGCTGGTGATCGGCGTGCCCTCGATGCGCCTGTTGAAGGTGATCGGCGTCTTTACGCCGGAACCGTGGCAGGGATGGGGTTACGGAGCGCAATCAACGATGGACGTCCTTGAGGAAGGAAAGGTGAACGGCCGGGACGTCCGCTGGGCTGACACGCACCACCCCGCCCTGAGCGAGACGGAAGGCGATTACGACGGCGAATTCCTCTTCATCAACGACAAGGCGAACGCCCGCGTCGCCGTCATCGACCTGCGCGACTTTGAAACAAAGCAGATTCTAAAGAATCCCATCGCCCTTAATGATCACGGCGGCACGATGGTGACGCCGAATACGGAGTGGATCATCGAAGGCGGTCAGTATGCGGCGCCCCTGGGTTGGGATTACTCTTCGTTGGAGAATTACGCGGAGGATTACCGGGGAATGGTCACCTTCTGGAAGTTTGACCGTGACTCCGGCCGCATCGTCGCCGAAGAATCCTTTGCGATGGAGATGCCCCCGTACTGGCAGGACCTGTGTGACGCCGGCAAGTTGGAGAGCGATGGCTGGGTGTTCTGCAACTCCTTCAATACCGAGATGAGCACGGGTGGCGTGGAGTTAGGGAATCCGCCCTTTGAGGCTGGCGCTTCGCAACGCGACATGGACTACATGCACATCATCAATCTGGATAAGGCAGCCGAAGTCGCGGCGGCGGGCAACGTGGAAGAGATCAACGGCTTCAACGTTATCACGCTGGACACGGCGATTGAAGAAGAGTTGCTTTACTTCACGCCGGAACCGAAGAGCCCCCACGGCGTCGACGTCGCTCCGGGCGGTGACTACCTGATCGTCTCCGGCAAGCTGGATCCCCACGTCACCGTTTACAGCTTTGACAAGATCCAGCAAGCCATCGCAGCGGGCGGTCACGAGACAGACGATTACGGCGTCCCGATCCTGGGTCTAGATGACGTGATGGAGGCGCAGGTGGAAGTTGGGCTCGGCCCGCTACACACCCAGTTCGATAATCAAGGATACGCTTACACCAGTCTGTTCCTGGACAGCGCCGTGGCCCGCTGGAGCATGGGCGGTCAGTATTCGGAGCTGCACGATGACGCCGACTGGTCTATGATTTCCAAGCTGCCCGTACACTACAACATCGGCCATCTGGTGACGGCCGAGGGGGACACGGTGGAGCCCGACGGAAGGTATCTCGTCGCCCTCAACAAGTGGTCGGTGGATCGCTTCCTGAACGTCGGCCCCCTGCTCCCCCAGAACTTCCAGCTGGTGGACATCGCCGAACCGGGTGACTCGATGCAGTTGCTTTACGACATGCCCATCGGCATCGGCGAGCCGCACTACGCGCAAATCATCAAGGCGGACAAGCTGAACCCGTGGGAAGTGTACCCCGAGCTTGGCTGGGATCCCCACGCCCAGGCGGTCGATCCTGACGCGCCTCTGGTGGGCGATGAACGGATTGAACGCGACGGGGACACCGTAGAAATCTGGATGACGGCCGTGCGCAGCCACTTCACGCCGGAACGGGTGGAGATTCAGCAGGGCGACCACGTTATCTGGCACATCACGAACGTGGAACGCGCCCGCGACGCAACGCACGGTTTCGCCATGCCGGGCTACAACATCAACCTGAGCATCGAGCCGGGCGAAACGGCGACCTTTGAATTCGACGCAACGGAGGACGGCGTCTTCTCCTACTACTGCACGGAGTTCTGCTCCGCGCTACATCTGGAGATGACGGGCTACCTCCTGGTGCAACCATAACGTGTAATAGGACGGCAGGTTGCCAGCGCTCTTGGAAGAGGGCTGGCAACCTGCGTATGAGTTCCGACGTAGGTGAAACGAGGTAATGATGATGGCCAAGACATGGCAAGAGATTATCGGCCCCCGTACGCCACCGGACGAAATGTCGAGGGACGCGCTACGCTATCTGCTGCCCAGCGTCTTTCTGGCACTGGCCGCTTTCTGCCTTATCGTTTCCATTTTCCAACCATACTGGCGCATGAAACTGTTGGCACCCCAATATCCCGGCGGTCTGGAGGTGCAGGTATACGTCAACCAGATGACGGGGGACGTGCAAGAGATTGATGGGTTGAACCATTACATCGGCATGCGCCCTCTGGGCGAAGCGGCCCAACTGGAGCGCTCGTTGAGCATTTACGCCATCAGCGTTCTGTCCCTGCTCATCGTGGCTGCCATCTGGGTGCACACGAAGTATGCGGCGCTGCTGGCGCTCCCGGCCCTTCTCTATCCGGCGATTTTCCTGGCGGACATGTACTTCTGGATGCGCAACTTTGGGCTCAATCTGGACCCCACCGCAGCGCTCAGCGGGGCGATCGATCCATTCGTGCCGCCAATCCTAGGCGAGGGGATTGTCGGCCAGTTCAGGACGGTGGCCAACGTCGACAGCGGCTTTTACCTAGCGCTGCTCTCGTCTTTCCTCATCCTGGTGGGCCTCTATTTCCACCGGCGCGCGTATAAACCGTTGGTGGAGGAGCAAGAGGAAAACGGCGAATGAAAGAGATCCTGCGCCGCAACTACCTGTGGATGCTGACGGCCGTCCTCGCCCTACCCTTCCTGTTGCTGCCGGCTGCGGCCGGCGCACGGACCCCGGCTGCAGCACAAGGGGACGTGATCACGGTGACGGGGGAGGACCCGGGCGCGTTGGCCGACGCGCTGGCAAGGGCCGAGGCAGGGGACACGCTGGAAGTGTCCGGCGGCCCTTTCTCCGGCCCGCTGGTCGTGGATAAGGCGGTGACGCTGGTCGGCCGGGGATGGCCCGTCATCGACGGTGCCGGAGAGGGAACGGTCGTGCGCATCACGGCGCAGGGCGTGGCGTTGCGCGGTCTTGTCATTCGCAACAGCGGCGACTCGTTGGACGAGGAGAATTCGGGCATTGCGGTGGAAGCGGCCGACGCGGAGATCGCTAACAACCGGCTGGAGGAAACGTTGTTTGGCATTTACCTGCGCGAGGCGCCGAACAGCACGGTGCGCGATAACGTGATCCACAGCAAAGATCTGGCCGTTCCCCGGCGCGGCGACGCCATTCGCGTCTGGTACAGCAACGGCGTGCGCATTGAAAACAACGTCATCGACAAGGGGCGGGACGTCGTCCTCTGGTACTCAGAAGATCTGGGCGTATTCAACAACCGCGTCACCGACGGCCGTTACGGCCTGCACTTCATGTATTGTGACGACGCCTCTATCGAAGGCAACGTGCTGAGTAACAACTCGGTGGGCGCTTTCCTGATGTACAGCCGGCGGTTGCGATTGCACAACAATACGATCGCCTATAACCGCGGTCCCAGCGGCTACGGCGTGGGCCTGAAGGATATGGACGACGCGGTGATTGAGGAAAACGTTTTCGTGGATAACCGCATTGGCATCTTCCTCGACAATTCGCCGCGGGAGGTCGATAGCACAGGGCATATCAAGGAGAACGTGCTGGCCTACAACGACATGGGGATCAGCCTCTTGCCCTCGGTGCGAAACAACGAGTTCAGCGGCAACAGCTTTGTGGAGAACCAGGAGCAGGTAAGCGTGCTCGGGGGCGGCCGGCTGGAGGGGAACGCGTGGTCGGTGGATGGAGAGGGGAATTATTGGAGTGATTACGCGGGTTACGACGCCAACGGCGACGGGCTCGGCGACCTACCCTACCGCAGCGAGCGGCTGTTTGAGAACCTGATGGACCGTAACTCACAGCTCCGCCTGTTTCTCTTTAGCCCGGCCGTGCAGGCGGTGAATTTTGCGGCCCGCGCCATTCCCTTCGTGAAGCCACAGCCGAAGCTCACCGACGACTATCCGAAAATGACGCCCTCGTGGCCGACCGGGGCGCCTCCCCTGCCCCAGGCAACGTCGCGCCCGGCATGGATGGCGGCGGCCGCGCTGTTGGCCGGCGGGTTGACGCTGTTATTTCTGCCCCGGGTGGCCCCCGCCTGGCGGCGGTCGCGGGAAGAGGATGAACGGGATGGTCAAGGCGCCGGCGAGGCAAGCGAACGAGCGCCCGTGCTGACAAACGAGAGAGGTTCACCGATGATAGACGTGCAGAATCTGACGAAGCGTTTTGGGCGGGTGACGGCCGTGGACGACGTCTCTTTCTCTGTGGAAGAGGGCGAGGCGGTGGCTCTGTGGGGGGCGAACGGGGCCGGCAAGACGACGGCCCTGCGCTGCGTGCTAGGCGTCATTCCTTACGAGGGCGAGATTCGCCTGGCCGGACATGACGTGCGCTACAACGGGCGGGCAGCGCGCGCGGCCGTGGGCTTTGTCCCTCAGGAACTGACGTTTCACGACGACATGACGGTAGTGGAGACGTTGCGTTTCTATGCCGCGTTGAAGAAAGCGACGAGCGAGCCGTTGCACGATTTAATGGAGCAGCTGGCGCTGGCAGAACACGCGGGTAAGCGGGTCCAGGAATTATCGGGGGGGTTGAAGCAGCGGCTGGCGCTGGCCATTGCGCTGCTGGCCGACCCGCCGGTGCTGGTGCTGGACGAGCCGACTTCTAATCTGGACGCCCAGGCCCGGGATGATTTTCTCGATTTGCTGTCGGGGCTGAAGAAGGCGGGCAAGACGCTTATTTTCTCGTCTCACCGCCTGTCGGAGGTCGTGGGGTTGGCAGACCGGGTGTTGATCCTGGAAAGCGGTCAACTGGCGGCCGATTGCCGGCCGGACGAACTGAGCGAGCGGACGGGGTGGCGGGCCACGTTGCGCCTATTGCTGCCGGACGAGTGGATCGAGCCGGCCCTCGACGTGCTGGACGAGAAGGGATACGCGACGAGCCGCAACGGCCACGGGATCTGGGTGCGGGTGCCGCCCCAGGAGAAGGTAGACCCCCTCTCCCTTCTGGTCAAGGCGGGCGTTCCTATTCGAGACTTTGAGTTGGAGTGACGACGATGATTGACCTGGCAAACGTTCTGATTCTGGCGCGAAAAGAGCTGCGCGACGCGCACCGTAACCGCTGGTTTGTCCTTTACACGGCGACCTTCGCCGGCCTTTCGCTGGCGCTGGCCTGGATGGCGATGTCCGGCCTGGGGACGAGCGGCATGGCCGGTTTCGGGCGCACGACGGCGGCGCTGATTAACCTGGTTCTGCTGGTGGTGCCCCTGATGGGCCTGACGCTAGGCGCCCTGAGCCTGGCGGGCGAACGGGAGCAGGGAACGCTGCTCTACCTGTTGGCCCAGCCGCTGACCCAGACGGAGGTGCTGCTGGGTAAGTTCGTGGGCCTATCCCTGGCTTTGCTGACGGCGCTGATTCTGGGTTTTGGCCTCAGCGGCTTGGTAATTGCGTGGCGGGGAGGGACGGCCGAGGCGGCGACTTACCTGACGCTGGTGCTGTTGGCGTTCCTGCTGGCCCTGGTCAGCCTGAGCCTGGGATTCCTGATCTCGGCGGCCGTGGGTAAGGGATCAACGGCTGTGGGTCTGGCGCTTTTCGTCTGGCTCGTCCTCATCTTCTTCGGGGATCTGGGCCTGCTGGGGACGGCGCTGGTGATGGAACTGGAGATCGCACAATTATTTGCGGCCGCTCTGCTCAACCCGCTCCAGGTCTTCAAGATTGCGGCCATTCTGGATTTCCGGGGCAACCTGGAGATTCTGGGACCTGCGGGCACTTACGCCGTGCGCACCTACGGCGACCGGCTGATGCCCCTGTTGCTGACGTTATTGGCGGCGTGGACGATTCTGCCTCTGGCGTTCACCTATCTGGCGTTCCGCCGCCGAGGAGTGTTGTAGAGATGAGGCGGTTTCTGCTCCCTATCGTTCTGCTGACG
Source organism: Promineifilaceae bacterium (SeqCode) (assembly GCA_033722615.1). Taxonomy (GTDB): domain Bacteria; phylum Chloroflexota; class Anaerolineae; order Promineifilales; family Promineifilaceae; genus JAAYYY01. The sequence goes on along the minus strand of JAWVYQ010000101.1, from coordinate 5,766 downwards.
TTACTGGTGACCGGCTGCGCGGCCGGCGCGTCGATTGACGAGCCGCCGGAAATCCTCTACGGTGAAGATGAGTGTGAGCGGTGCCGGATGATTATCAGCGACGCGCGCTATGCGGCGGCCTACATGACGGAAGATGGGCAAACCCGGCGCTTTGACGACATCGGAGGCATGCTCCTGCACCACCTGGAGAACGAGGAGGACGTCCACCTCTTTTGGGTGCACGACTTTGAGTCGGAGGTGTGGGTAAAGGCGGACGAAGCGAATTACGTTGTGAGCGAGGCGCTGGAAACGCCGATGGGCTTCGGCATTGCCGCTGTAAACAGCCGCGAGGAAGCGGAGGAAATGGCGGCCGAGCGGGATGGTGAAGTGTTCACTTTTTCCCAGCTCATGGACGAAGCGGCTCGCGGTCGCCTGACGCCGGCCCACGCCCACGGACAAGGGCACGACGGAGCCGGTAAAGATCACGACCATTGACAATCGCTTTCTGAATCGTATTGAGTTCATAGGAGAAACAAAATGACGCGTAAGATTATCGTACTGTTCACGGCAATGATGGCCCTGGCGCTGGTTCTGGCCGGGTGTGGCGGCGGCGAGCAAACGACTGGTAATAACGGCGGGAACGGAGGCGGCGAGGCCGCCGGAGAGCAAACGGAAGGCGAGAGCGAGAGTGTGGCGGCCGGCGATGCCGAGGCGGGCGAGAGCCTGTACCAGCAAAACTGTTCTGCCTGCCACGGGCCGGACGCCAAGGGGCTGCCCAACCTGGGTAAGGACCTGACGACGAGCGAGTTCTTTCATGACAGCAGCAACCAGGAGATGCTGGCGTTCGTGAAACAGGGACGGCCGGTCAGCGACCCGGATAACACGACGGGCATTGACATGCCGCCCAAGGGGGGTAATCCTGCTCTCACAGATCAACAGATCCTTGACATCATTGCCTATCTGCGCACGTTAGAAGAGTAGGCGCCTAACTGTGCGTGCGGGAAGAGGTTGAACGGCACGATAACGTAAGCGAGTGCAAGTGTGGGAGCCGGCGCTGCGCCGCGGAGGCAGAGATGGACGAAGTGAAAAGCATAGATGGCCTGAACCCGGAACTGACGGTCACCGAGGTGTTAGAGCGATGGCCAGAGACCGTCTCTGCCTTTCAGCGGCTGAAGACGGCGTGTGTCGGCTGCACGATGGCGCCGTTTGATACGCTGCGGGACGTGGCGAGCATTTACCAGTTCGAGCTTGAGGAGGTTATGGGGGCAATGCGGGAGGCGATTGCCGACGGGGCCGAGGAAGACGTTTGACGCGACTGCGCCGGCAGGTGCAACGTGTGGACAATGAACCGGTCAGGATTCGTAGGGATAGGGATAGTCCGCCTGGTAGCCCAGCAGGCGGCCAATCGGCCGCAACACGCCAAAGAGCGCCTTCTGCAGCGGCAGAGGTGGATTTGCCAGGTGATTGACGTCGAAATAGTTGGGCGCGATGACGGCCAACTGTAAAAAGCCAGGTACCCCCTCTTCGTTCGTATGGCCATCCTTGGCCAGCCCGTACATTGTCTCCAGGAACGTTTCCATACGCGAGGCGGGCGAAAACTCGACGAGCACGTGCGCCTCGACGTCGCCGCTGTTCCACCAGGTGTGGGCTACGCCGGGCGCCACGTGGAAGGTCTCACCTTCGCCGAATTGCATTGCGCGTCCGTCCACCTCAGCATCGAGACGGCCCTTGAGCACTGTGAAGGTCTCGCCCGAATTGGGGTGGATGTGAACGGGCGGCCCGGCCGCCGCCGGCTGGGCAAAGATCTCTAATTCCAGTAGCTCCCCGTCCGTCTCTTGCGCTGTCTTGCGGAAGAGAACGCGGTCGCCGATCTTGGGGTTCTCGATCATCTGTCCCGATTTAGCCATCGTATGCCTCCAAACGTGATGTTATAACAATCCAGGTGACCGGCACCGCGGAGGTGCCGGTCACATTTACCTTACTGCGTCGTTGTGGCGCGTGCCTTCTTTGCCTCTGCCCGGTCTGCCGCCCGCAGGAATTCGCGGGCGAGGGTCGACACCTCCTCCGGGGCGTCCAACCAGGGCAGGTGCCCGCTCGCGGGGATGAGATGGAGCCGAGCGTCGGGCGTCCAGGTCACCGTCTGCCGGGCCAGTTCGGCGCCACCAAAGGGGTCATCTTCGCCCCAGATGAAAAGGGTCGGCTGGTGGACACGACGCAGCTCGGCCCGGTCAAAGAGGAGCTCGGGGCGCGTGCCGCGCCAGGTCAGCGCCTTCTCGATCATGTTCAGTTCGTGGGACATCGTGTCCGTGCCAACCGTCAGGTGGTGGGCCCAGTTGAAGTAGACGCCGGGGATCCGGCCGGTTTCGATGCTGGCGGCGTGCCCTATCTGGCGATAGAGGTCACGCGCCGAGTCGACGGTCGCCGGCATCGCTCTGGTCAGAAAACGATTGAGAAAGGGCACGGAAAGCATGCGCATAAAGGGCGGGATCTTCATGCCCTCGACCAGCGCCGGGCACCCTAGCTGGACCATGCGGCTCACGCGCTGCGGGTGGGCCTGCGCCAGCCACAGCGACCACAGCCCGCCCATCGAGCTGGCGACGATGGGCAATCGCTCGATTTCCAGCGCGTCGAGCAGGGAATGGAGTACGTCCGTCGCCAGCCGCCGCAGTCCCGACCCACGATAGTCTACCGGTTCGCTCAGGCCGCAACCCGGCCGGTCGAGCACGAGGCAGCGAAAATCCTGCATCTGAGCCACCAGCGGCGCCCAGGTTGTGCCCGCGTTGGGCCCGCCGTGGACAAACAGCACCGGTCGCCCCTCGCCCACTTCCTGCACGCGCACGCGCACCTGCGGCCCCCGCAGGCGGAGGAAGATTTCGCGTGGGCGGGCGCCGACGTGGTGCCACAGCTGTCTCTCCGCATCACGAAAGCTCTGACCTTCGTTTCCATCCATCGCGTATTCCCTCTCATTTCTGGCCGGTTGCCCCGGCCGCTAAACAACATCCAGGAATAGCGTATCGAAGTGCGAGGCAACATACATTGGCGTAATAGCCAATATCGGGAGGATGGGGGGACAATACCGGGGGCAAGGGCGCTGAGTTGGCGCAGTTAACGACCGAGCAGGGAGAGTTCGTGGGCGCGGGCGACCGCTTCTGTGCGCGAGGAGACGTCCAACTTGCCGAGGATGTTGCTCACGTGCGCCCGGGCCGTGCGGGGGGTGATGACCAACTCTTCGGCGATCTCCTTGTTGGTCGCGCCCGTCATGAGCAGCGACATCACTTCCACTTCGCGGGGGGTCAGGCTCTCATCCGTGCCGGGGATAGGGATTGGCCGGATTTCCCGCTTCCGGTCAAACAGGCGTAGCAGGTTCTGGACAAAGGCTGGCTCGATACCCCGCTCGGCCGCCAGCTCCAACAGGGGGAGGACGTACGGCCCTTCCTGTAGGGCCAGTCCCGGCGCGCCTTCCTGGGACAGGGTCGCCAGCAGCGGCTGCAGGATGGCCAGGGCGTCGTCGGGCCGCTCCCACGCCAGGTAGAGGTGGGCCAGCATGAAGCGAGCGTCGAAAAAGATGCGGACATGGCGCGCCCGCTCTTGGCCACGCACGGCATCCAGCAGAAGCGTTTCCGCCTTCCGGTACTCGCCCGTCTGCAGTGCGAGGAGGGCGGCGAACATCTGACGGGCGATCAGGCTTTCGGGCGGTTCAAGAGCGATCTCTGTCGCCTCTGCGCGCCGGGCCAGCGCCCGCACCTGTTCTTCGTCACCCTTCATCCACTGCGCCCGCGCCAGCAGGTAAAGGTAAACGATCAGCCACTGGCGCGCGGCCGTTTCTTCGTAGGCCGCCAGCCGCGCCTGCCACCGTCCCTCGAAGGTGGCGTAATCGGCACCGATCAGGGCGTCCGCCAACAGGACCTGGTCCCAGGCCATGTCCATCCACACGAGGCCGCCAAACTGCACGCTCATCGCTCGCGCCTCGCGTGCCATCTTCACGGCCTCTTCGATCTCCCCCTGGAGCAGCTTGATATTGCTCAGGGCGGCGACGGTGCCCGCGCGCACGACCGAGGGCTCGTCGCCGAGCCCGGCGAGGATTGTCTCATGGTAGCGGCGAACGGGGCCAATGCCACGCCGTCCAAGGACGAGGGGCGCCGTCAACTGCTGGGCCATGACATTGATCGCACCCACATCTTCCGACGTCAGGGTAATCTCCGTCGCCTCCGCGATGTCGGAATCAACCACGTCCCAACGGTTCTGGTAAAGCATGAGCCAGGCACGGTTGATATGTGCGCGTACACGCTCGTACGGAGACAAGGGCCGGGCCAGGACCTTGTCGATCAACTCAGCAGCGCGCGCAAAGTCGTGCCGGGCAATGGACGCGTAGACCAGGGAGACCATCGTGGCGGTCTCACCCTCTTCGACCCCCTTTTCGCCAAATTGTCGCCGTGCCTGTTCCAGTAATGGCGCGGCGCGGACGAAATCGCCACCATCGGCGTAGCACATTCCCTTGAGGTAATTGAGCCAAGGGCGCTGCCGGAGAAAATCTTCAGGGAAGGCGGAGAGCCAGCCTGCCACGCGGGCGCTTTGGCCCTCGGCCAACATCTGCCGTCCGTAGTCAGCAACGGCTTCGCCGGCCGCGTCCCACGCCTCGGCCGCCAGATAATGGCGCACGACCCGGCCGGGCGTTGTTTCCGCCACCGCCGCCCGCCGGTGTAATTCCCTCACGTGGGCCTCATCCTCACGTTGCGCCAGACGGTGGCGCAGGAAGCGCGCGAAGAGGTCATGGTAGCGGTAAACGGGGCTGACGGCGCTCTCGAAGGGGCCGACGGCGGAGAGAAAGAGGTTGCGCCGCACGGCCTCATCGAGCAGTCCGCCCGCGTCGGCGCGCCCGGTCACCGCCTCGCATAGCGCGGGCGTCAGCTCGCGCAGGATGGAGGTTTCCCGCAGGAATGCCTGCAGCGATTCGGGCTGGCGCTGCAACACCTCCTCTGCCAGCAGGTCGAAGACGTGGCGGTCGGCAGCGGCGACCTGCTCGACGAATGCGCGGCGCTTCTCGCCGTCCTCAATCGTCTGCAGCGTATTCGCCACCAGGCGAATGCCAGCGATCCAGCCCTCGGTCCTCATCTGCAGTGTCTGGACATGGTCGGGCGGGAGCGAGAGCGCCAGCCGCTCGCGGAACAGCGTTTGCACGTCTTCCTTCTTGAAACGCAAGGCGTCGAGATCGAAAACGGCCAGCTGGCCGCGCGCTCGCAGGCGCGCCAGGGGCAGTGGCGGCTCCCGACGGGTGGCGATGACAAAATGCCAGGGCGGCGGCAGGTGGTCCAACAGGTGGGCAAGAGCCTGATGCACCGCCGGGTTCTTTACCAGATGGTAATCGTCGACAACGAAGGCGAATGGCTCCGGATCAGCCGCTAACAGTTCATTGATCAGCACCCCAAGAACGCGCTTGAACTGTCCGGCCGGGTTCGGCAGGTCGGAGAGCAAGCTCATCGCCTTGGCACCAGAAGGGGAGAAGCGGCGGCGTAGCGCGGTGGCCAGGAGCCACATGAAGCTGATGAGATCATCGTCCTCTTCATCCAGCGCGAGCCAGACGAGAGGTAGCTCGGCGGCCCTTTGGAGGCTGGCGGCGGTGATTGTCTTGCCCGAGCCGGCAGGGGCGGAGATGAGGATCAGTCGCTTCTGCTTGACAGCGCGCACCAACTGCTCCGACAAGTGCGGCCGGAGCAGGATGTCCTCACCCACTTGCGGCGGCATCACCTTCGTGAGCGGGATCCAGTCAGGATGCAGAGCGCGACCAGC
>JAWVYQ010000100.1:0-13314 GCA_033722615.1 Promineifilaceae bacterium (SeqCode) | reverse complement strand
ATCTGGCAAAGAGCCTTTGACCGGGGCCTTATCATCTACTACTCGCAAGGGTGCGCCGACGGGCGCAACGGCGATCTCGTCATGCTGGGCCCGCCGCTGATTATCGATGAGGATCAGATCGACGTCGTGGTCGACTTATTGACGCAAGCCGTGCACGACGTTCTGGGAGAGTCGCCATGAAAGATGAGGAGGCCGGCGACCGGAGAGAGTACGAAGAAAACGTCACCACTCTGGAAGAGATTCCCGCCACGACCGTGGCTCCTACCAACGACATGGCGTTGGTCAGCTTTTTGGCCGGCGCCGGGGGCTGGGTCGTGGCCATTGCCGCCATCTGCCCCATATCACAGTATGTGGGCGGCCTCTGTATCCTCCCCCTGGCATTTGTCGCCTGGACCGTCGCCCTGTTCACGGGATTCATCGCCCGCGGGCAGATTGCGACCGGCGACGAAGAGGGCGACGACATGGCGACCTGGGGCCTGATCGCCGGAGGCGCCGGCCTCGTGCTGGGCACGCTCGCTCTCGTACTGTTGGCCCTCCTCCTGCTGCTGGGCATCGTCGGCCTGGGGGCGCTCACCCCTTTCTTCAATTAATCGGCCGGGACGCCATCGCTTATTGCGGTCGCTCCGCCACCTCGAGCTCGATCTCCATCGGCTGGCCGTCGCGCAGGACGTGCAGCGTCACTCGATCACCGACCTGAGTCTGTAGCTCCAGATACTCGTGTAAAGCGTCCCATTCGTCAATTGATTGGTCGTCAATCCCCACCACGACGTCGCCGCCGGCAAGAATGCGCCGGTTGCCGATGATCACTTCTTCCTGAGCCCCGCGGAGGCCGGCCACCGCTGCCGGTCCGTCGCGAAAAAGCTGGGCCACGAGAATGCCGCTCTCAACCGGGAGGTCCAGCGCGTCTGCCAGACGCGGGGTAATGTCGTAACCCACGAAGCCCAACCACGGATGAGGATAGTATCCCCGCTCCTCTAACGGCGGCAGGACACGCTTAAGGGTATCCACCGGGACGGCGAAACCGATTCCCTCGGCATTCTGGCGAATAGCAGTATTGACGCCGATGACCCGGCCGCGCGAGTCGAGTAGAGGGCCGCCGGAGTTACCTGGGTTAATTGCAGCGTCCGTCTGTACGACGTCGAAGATGACGTTGTCGTCTCCCGTCTGTAGAGGGCGGCCCAGGGCACTGATCACACCGGCCGTCAGCGTGCGATCCAGACCAAAAGGGTTGCCGATGGCGATGGCCCGCTGGCCGACGCGCAAATCCTGCGAATTGCCCAGTTCGACCGGAAAAAGCTGTTCCGGCGGCACGTCGATTTTCAGCAGTGCCAGGTCATTGGGGGGATCGACGCCCACAACGGTCGCCGGCGTCTGGGTTTCGTCGGACAGCAACACTTCAATACTTTCCGCGTTTTCGATGACGTGGTAATTGGTCACAATGTGCCCTTCTTTGTCCAGGACGAAACCCGAACCGGTCCCTTCGCTGGGCACAGGCCCGAAGAAGAAAGTGGGCCGTGTAACCCGACTCGTGATGTGCACGACGGCCGGCGCGATCCGTTCATATACGTTGGCGATCAGCTGCTCTTCGGCGTCTAGTGGCGCCAAAACCGAATCGGGCAGGCTCGTGGGAGTAGCACCGGCCGCTGCCACGGACTGCTCTCCGGTGGACGCCGGAGGTGTGGACGCCGCGACGCTCTCTCCATCCACGGTCACGGTAGCGTCCGCACCACCATCATTAATCAACGGCGCTCCCTGTAAAGAGGCACACGCCAGAGTAATGAGCAGTGAGGGAACTAGGAACAGGAGGTTAGGACGTCTGCTGATCATGACCCCTATTTTAGCGTAGGAGCGCTAAACACGGCAGTCGTTTGAACGATTCTGATTGTTGTCTACAATAGATTACCTTGCGTTCCAGTCGCGCCAGGCTCCGTTTCAGAACATCGTCGAGGAAAACTCGGCGCAGGCTCACACGTTGTTATAATTACCCCTTGCGCAATGTCTCACTTAACGTTTATCATCAAGCAACACGACGAAGTGTAATCTACACTATCTGTAACACGAGGAAGCCATTGTCGGACGTCGGGACGATACGGGACAACCACCCATGATCAACCTTTTCGGGCCTCCAACTTTTGAGGACGAGGATAATGCGCGCATCGCATCGCGCCTCTACACGCTCCTCCTGGCCTTCCTTCTGGTCGCCACGGCGCTCACCATCTTCTATCTGGTCGTTCAGGTCGATCAGCTCGTCCTCAGCGTCGCCATCACGGGCGCTTCGGCCCTACTATACCTCATTGCCATCTGGGTCCTGAACCGTGGCTATCTCCGTGTGGCCGGCGGGATTTTGATCTTACACCTCTTTACAATTACCACGTGGATTGCCTTAAACTTTGACGGCATCTACGACACCTCCCTCGTCGTCTATTTCTTGCTCATCGCCGTCACCGGGCTACTGCTCGGAGGCAACGCGGCCCTGGGCACGGCAGCGCTCAGTATACTGGCTCTGACCGGCATCTACTTCATCGACGCCTACGGCGTGGAAGTGCTGCGACCGCCGGTACAGGACCCCGTGCTCAAGGTCGTCGAGATCGGCATCCTCTTGCTGCTAATGGGCATCGTGCTTCGTATGACCATCAACGACCTCAACGACGCATTGCAGCGCGCCCGTCGCGAAGTGGCGGAGCGCAAACTGGCAGAAGAGGCACTGGCGCGCGCCAACCGGGAACTCGAGAAGGCGCGAGACAAACTGGAGGAGCGGGTAGCCCAGCGCACCGCCGAACTCGCGCAGGCTAACCGCGACCTGCAAACCTTGATCCAGTCGAGCCAGGACGGCATCTTGTTTTTAAGCCACGATTTACGACTGTCCGTGATCAATACGCGCGCCATCGAATTATTGCAATTGTCGGGCACCGTCGCCGATTGGGAGAACCGGCCGGCGCTAGACATCGTGACAGAGTTGGAAGATACGGCTCCCAGAGCAGCGGAGGCGGCGCAGGAAGAGTTACAACGTTTCGCCGAAGGAGCGCGGTCCGGAGCCGACGGCGATTTCACTGTCCCCCCCTTCTCCATTTACTGGTACGGCGTGCCGGTGAAGGTCCAGGGCGGCAAGATGGCCCATCTAGTCGTCTTGCGCGATATAACGGAACAGCAGCGAGCGGAGCAGATGCGCAACGACCTGATACGGGCGATGGTTCACGACCTGCGCAACCCGCTCAGCGGAATGCTCACGGCCCTGCGCACCATCGAATGGTTAGACAAACAGGGTCAGGCGCCGCTGACCGCCATCCAACGACGCTCAGTAGAGCGAACGAGCGAGAGCGCCGAACGCATGGTGCACCTGGTCGACAACATTCTGGACGTGAGCCGCCTGGAAAGCGGCCAGATGCCGTTAGCCCCGGCAGCCATCGCCGTCGACGATCTCGTGGAAAAAGTGGTCGACTCCCAGCTGTTGCTGGCGACAGAGAAGCAGCTGACGCTGGCCTACGACGTGGAGGCGACGCTGCCCCCCGCATGGGCAGACGGCGAGTTGCTGGAACGCATCCTGCAGAACTTGCTCGACAACGCGATTAAGTTCACGCCGGAAGGGGGCCACATCACAGTGACAGCACGGCGCCGCACCCCAGAGGGCGATGGGGAGCAGTCAGGCTTCATTCAGATTAGCGTAGCCGACACCGGGCCCGGTATCCCGCCATCGCTGCAACGGAGGCTGTTTCAGAAATTCGTAGCCGGAGACGAGCAGGACGCCGGAAGCGGCCTGGGACTGGCCTTCTGTAAGCTGGCCGTCGAAGCTCACGGGGGCGATTTGTGGGTGCAAAGCCAGCTGGGTGAAGGGGCAACCTTTACCTTTACGGTACCGGTCGCCCAGGATCGCATGCGCGAACCGGCCGAGAAGCAAACGGGGAAAACGGGTCAACCGGCGCCCAGGAGCCCAGAGCGCTAGAGACCGGGCCGGCCGCAATCAGCCCCCTCATTCCCCCGTGCCTGGCGCTCATCCATTCGAGATTTGTGCAGCAGCCCGCACCGCCGGCGCAGCCAGACTATACGCAAACCACGTCGGAAAAGCGTCAGCCAGAGCGGGGATGGCGTCCACTTTCACGAGACCATCGCCCAAAGCGTCGTCAAATGAAAGCCTGCCGAACCATACCTGGAAATATTCCGCCAGATCGGCCGTGACCAACACGTCAAGGTCAAATCCCGGATTGGTCAGGCAGACCGATACGTCTTCCCTCGTTAACAACAGCCAGAAACGCTCGTTTTTCGCCCACTGAGAATCAAAACGCACTACCATCCGGCGCGCCCGAGATCTACGAAACACTCTTCGTCCCCGCCCTGTTCGGCGACAGGCCACCGCACGTTCTGGAGGCGGCCGGGGTCGAGGCAGGTGATGCCGTGCTCGCCGTTGCCCGCCAGAAAGCTCAGGACGTCGATTGGCGGCTTGGCCCCGCCGAGTCACCGCCTTTCCCAGAAGCCACCTTCGATCGCGTCGTAAGCCAGTATGGCCCGATGTTTTTTGAAGACCCCACCAGAGCCATTGCCGCGATGGATCGGGGCCTCCGCCCTGGCGGCACCATCACCGTCACCGTCTGACACGCTGGTGGCAACGCCCGACTACGCCGTCATGGCACAGATCCTGAGCGGTTTATTTGGTCCCAAAGCGGCCAGATCGCTCCGGGCGCCAAAGAGGCTATCGCGTTTCGTTCTCGCCGACGGTTCGGTAGCGTTTGATGCGCCCGCGCACATTGTTACGGCCGGCTTCAGTCGGCGCCGCTCCTAGTCATTCATGACCGGGCAACTTCCATAGACGCATAAAAGCGACCCCCTTCATGTCCATTATGGTTGTCAGATCGCGATAGTTGTCTTTTCAGAAACTAGGCTTACCCGATCCACCGCCACCGCCCCAAAGCGGGCTGGCCTCCATCGTACCGCCGGTGGTCGTGGCTTCCCCCGTTTCCAGGTCCAACCTGGGACTGTCGACGATAGACCCACCGGCGCTGACCGCGCCCTGCTGCCGGCCGTCCGGCAGCACGATCCAGCCGCCCACGTGATCCACGTCATCGAAGCTCTCCTCCGCCCGGTACAGACCCGCGTCGCCCGTGGTCGGCGCCGCCTCAAACGCTCGTGGCTCCTGGCCGGCCAACGCCACTGTGCCCGATACGCCGCCGCCACTAAAAGCCAGATCGACGCGCGTATCGCCGGCGGTCAGCGTCATCTCCTGCTCCACACGCTCGGCCACGAACCATTGTGACACCGCCTCTCCGTCACATAAATAGGCGACCAACGCCCGTTCGCCTTCGCCGCTCGCTTCCTCATTAACAGCAATCCCGATAAACAACGCATCGTCAACCGTCCCCACGTAACTCTCCCCTTCACTCTCCGCACCGCCCAGGATCGTGCAGCCCGGCAAAAGCAGGAGCAGCAGGCCCAGCGCCACAATGCCCAGGGAAAATACCACCCCCGTACGCTTAACGGCGATCAGAATTTGAGTAATCATTATTTGCTCTCCTGATGGCCGCCGTCCAGGCAAATGTACCATTTCCGCCGATGGACCGCGACCATCCTGGTCGCCAACGTTCAAGATGTCCGGGCTCCACTCGTCCAAAGCAACTTTGCAGCAACTTCCGCCGATGGACCGCGACCATCATCGTCGCCAGCGGTCAAAAAGATTCCTTTCGCACAAAGGGTAGCACAACGAGATCTCAAACATCTTGGCGAAAATCTTGCACACTTCTCCCTTACCCTTAATCTCCCCCCTCCAACCGGAGAGCTCACACCCGTCCAGCCAGCCTCACGCCCTACTCCCCGTACGCCAGCAACCGCAACCCGTTCAAACTGACCAGCACCGTGCTCCCCTCGTGACCGATCACGCTGAGCGGCAGGGCGAGCCCCACCCCCAGCACGGCCGCGATCAACACGCCGATCACGCCCACCGCAAAGACCAGATTCTGCCACAGGGTGCGCCGCGTCTTCCGGCTCAAGCCGATAACGTAAGGAATCTGGCCCAGATCGTCTGCCATCAGCACAATGTCGGCCGTTTCCAAAGCCACGTCGGTGCCGGCCGCGCCCATGGCGATACCGATCGTCGCTGTGGCCAGGGCTGGGGCGTCGTTCACGCCGTCACCAACCATGGCGACAGGGCCATAGCGGTCAGCTTCTTCCTTCAGAATCCGTACCTTGTCTTCCGGCAATAGCTCGGCGTGAAACGCGTCGACGCCGGCCTCTTCCGCAATCGTCGCCGCAACCCGCCTGTTGTCACCCGTGAGCATGACCACCCGCTCGACGCCCCGTTCCTTCAATGCCTGGACCACGTCCCGCGTGTTCGCCCGGAGCACGTCGGCGATGCCGATGACGCCCATCACCCGGTATCCAGACTCGTCGGCTCCGTTGGCACGGGCGACGACCACCGTCGTCTTCCCCTCGCCGTAGAGAGCGTCGACGGCCGCACTGGCTCCGTCCAGGCCATCGGCGCCGGCCTCCCGGTAGAAACGGCGATTGCCCACCGCAATGGTCGAGCCGTTGACCTGAGCGCTGACGCCACTCCCCGTTTTCGATTGGAAGGCAGTCGCATCGGGCCAGGCGAGATCGCGGGCGCGGGCGGCTTCGACAATCGCTTCGGCCAGCGGATGCTCCGACTTGGCCTCGACGGCCGCCGCCTGAATCAGCACCTCTTCTTCAGACGCACCGTTCAGAGGAATGACGTCGGTCACCTCGGGCCGGCCGGCCGTGAGCGTACCCGTCTTATCAAAGGCCACCACCTTGATAGCCGCCGCCTGCTCCACGTAAACGCCCCCCTTAAATAGCACGCCCCTGCGCGCGCCGTTGGCAATTGCCGAGAGCACGGTTGCCGGCGTGCTGATCACCAGCGCACAGGGTGAGGCCGCCACCATCAGCGTCATCGCCCGGTAGAAAGCGTCTGCGAAAGGCTCGCCGAGCAGCGTAATCGGAACGACGATGGCCAGCGCGGTCATGACGATGACGCCCATCGCGTAATACTGCTCCGCCGTGTCGATGAAGCGCTGTGTCCGCGCCTTTTCGCTGTGCGCCTCTTCGACAAGCTGGATGAGCCGGGCGATGGTCGAATCCTTCGCCAGACGGGTAACCGAAATCTCCAGCCCCCCCTTCTGGTTAATCGTCCCCGCAAGCACGTCGTTGCCCGGGCCTTTCGCCACGGGAATCGATTCGCCGGTGATAGATGCCTGGTCCACGCTGCTCTCCCCTTCAACCACGACGCCGTCGAGAGGGATACGCTCGCCCGGCCGGACGATGACGCGGTCGCCAACGTCGATCTCCCCGGCCGGCAACGTGACCAGTTCGTCACCGCGACGGACCAGAGCCTCCTCCGGCCGCAAGGCCATCAGAGAGCGGATCGCCGTACGTGTCCGGTCCAGAGCATAGGTCTGGAGCACGTTAGAGAGGCTGAACAGGAAAAGGAGCATGGCCCCCTCAAACGGCGCGCCGACGACGGCCGCGCCCACCGCCGCCAGGATCATCAGCAGGTCCACGTCGATGGCATACTGGCGCAGGGATTCGATCCCGGCCCGCAGCCCAAAGGTGCCACCCGCAACGTAGGCCACGACGTACGCGCCGGCGGAAAATGCGGCCGGCGCCCCCACCTTCTCGCCCGCGAACCCGGCAATCATAGCCAGCAAGGTGATGACGGTGAAGGCCAGCTCCAAACGCTCCTCAGTAATTGTGGCACGTAGGCGGGCCAGAATACCGGGCGCCTCGCCGACCGCCGGCGGTCGGCGAACGGCCGCTTCCGTCGGCCGGCCTCTTACCCCCAGGTGGCGCATCTCCGTTTGCAACGCCTCCGGAGAGAGCAACGTATCGTCATAGGTCACGCTGAGCGCCCCGCCTAAATAGCTCACGGCCGCCCGCCGCACGCCCGGAATTTGCCGGAGGCGGTCCTCCAGAGCCAGCGCACACGCCTCACAGGCCCGGCCGCCCTGCCGGCCGACCCGCATCGTGCACGTTGCCCACCGTTGCTGGAGCGTCGGACCCATTTCCTGGGCCACGCGGAGGACGTCCTGGCCATCCATCTGGCGCGGATCGTAGGCCAACGTCAGCTGTTCGTCTTCCGGCTCAAAATCGACGCGGACGATCCCCGGCTCACCGGCGACAGCGTCATGAACGACGTCGGCGCACGCAGCGTCCTCTTCTGCGACCAACGCTTCGGTCGCTTGCATTCGTTCTTTTTCCGGCTCGCTCCGTTTCACAGTCTCAACCCTCTCCTTTCAGCTGTGCGCGACTTCCGCCTGACAGGCCGGGCACAGCCCGTAGTAAACGAGACGGGCTCCCTGAAGTCGGTACCCCGATTCGGCCGCCACCAGATCGTCGGCCTTGGCCAGCAAATCGGCGTGAAAATCATCGATCCGATGGCAGCGCGTACAGACCAGATTCACGTGGGGCGCCAGATCGGCGTCATAATGAACGGCCCCGTCACCGGCGTCGCCGATCTCGTGAACCAGCCCCTTCTCCACCAGGGCCTGCAACGTGTTATAGACAGTCGCCTGGCTCAAGGAAGGCAACTCCGGCTGCAACTGCTCGTACAGACGCTGTGCCGTGGGGTGCGAGTCCGTCTGCACCAACGCGCGATAGATGGCCACCCGCTGCGGCGTCAGGCGCAGACCCGCCGCCTTTAGCCGTTCGGCAACTCGCTCTGGGGTCGATCGTTTCTTTCCAGACATGACAGGTATCCCTAATACTTTTTTAAAAGGTTAACTTAAAACTATTATTACTTTATATCTATTCTAAATTATAACAATAGTGGGGAGGACTGTCAAGAACGACCGGCACTAGGCACGCGTAGCGGGGACCTTTCGCACATGCCCGGTACCTCGTCAAAGAAGGTTGCAGTCATTTATCATATACTGAGACGAAAGTCAATTGCTAAAGATGGAGGAGGCGGTATCCTCAGATGCCGCTCCGGTCGCATCTGAGGATCAGCTCCCTCCTCGCTTATGAAAGTCATGTTCGTCTCAGTAAATGGGGTGTAGGCAAATCAGGTATCGGACACGTGGGGCGGTGAGACGTAAAGGCCCCGGCGCGGTGGGTCCACGGCCGGGGCTACACGTCGTCTAATTATGATTGTGAGGGGGTTAGGAGCAGCGGTCGCGCCGAGCGCAGATCGCGCCCGTTAACGGCGCCGCTTTTTACTCTTCTCAATTGCTTCCCGTAACAGGCGCACAGTCACAGCCTCGCTTTCGCCGGGTGCCAGGTCGAGCTGGAACGTCAGCCCGATCTCCAGCGCCAGCAGGGCGTCGTCATAGGAAACGTCCGTCGCCGGCCGGTCAGTGTGAACGAAGACGCCCTCGCGGGCAGCCATGTTGGCCACGCCTGGCCGCTCCTCATCCTCCACAAACTCCACCACAGCCTCCCTTTCCATCTCCAGGAATGAGGCATAATCGGGACACAACTCGTTAAGCACCCTCCAGGAAACAGACCGCGGCGCGTCACCCTCGTTTTCCCACTTGTAGGTGACGACGACGGCGTCATCTTCAAGGGCGTACCGCTTACTTAAGGTCAGGCCGTCGACCGGGGTCTGGGTATACACCGCCCCGCTATCCCCAATCTCGCCCTCAATCCAGGCACCGGGCTCGGCCTCTTCCTCGCCGTCGACGACAATGTAATCGACGAAGCCCCGGCGCTGGGCCGGCAACGGGATGTGGGTGCCGGGCTCGCGCACCTCGCGCGTCAATAGCTCAAACGGCTCCCGTTCCCCTTCCCAGATCCAGTCCGGAAGATACTTGCCCATACGGGTGGGCGCACTCTCGGCCGTCAATTTGGCACCCGGTATAATCGCCTGCGGCCGGTAATCCTCGGGAAGCCAATACTCATAGGGCAGCGGCTCCAGCTCGGGCAATGCGGCATCCGACTCGTAGGGCGCTTCGGGGACGGCCCGTTGGTTACCCACATACTGCTTGCCCGTCGTCAGATCGAACCAGTAAAGCAGGCGACCCCCGGCCGGCGTCGTAACGATTGCCCTTTCGCCGTCACAGATGACAATCTCCTCCTGTCCGTCGCCGTTGACGTCCTCGACCTTGGCAAAAGGATGGGGGTCCAACGCCCACTCGGCCGCGCGCATCAGCGCCCACGACGCCTGTGCTCCTTCCCAACCGCGATAGCCCTCTCCGCCCACGCCGACACAGGCAAACTCATATTGGTGGCTCAGATAATTGTGGAGGGCAGCCTTATAAAGAGCGCGAGCAGGCTTCACCGGCGCCGACTTCTCTTCATTCTTCTCGTCCAGCGTCTCGTCCAGGCGCTGCAACCCGGCCCGTATTTCGCCGAAGAAGTCACGATAATGGTCCAGTTTAGGCGAATTCTCGTTGAAGTCGAACCAATCTTCGTAATCTGCCTCGTGATTAGGATGCTCCGGCTCTGCCAGAGCCACGTCCATCCAGGTTGCGGAGCCGTCAGGAATCGGCGACAGGTTGCCGGCCGAGGGCGGCGCATTAGTCAGGTGGATTAGCTGTATCTCCGGCAGCGCTTCCAGGAGCGAGAGTACCTGATCGAGGCGATGCCACACCTGATTCGGCACGATCCCCTCTTGCCAACCCAGGTAGCCCATTGCCTCGGCGTTCCCCGCGTAGGCCAGGCAGTGCTGGCTGGCGTTAGGGTGATCGGCGCGAGACATAAGGTAAGATTGTAACTGGCCGGGGCGGCTGAACCAGACGGCGAAGTTGAAAAGGTGCTTCAGTTGCTGATCGTCGTAAACCAGGGTCAGGATGTGGGCGCCCACCTGGCTGGTTACCACCACGGGCTCCGCAAGGCGCGCCTGGGCGAGCGTAAAATCTTCCAGGAGAGTGAAGCGATAACCGGCGCCGGCGATGAGGGGGAGCAACGACTGGCGCCACGAGCCCTCGGGGTTCCAGAAAGTGACCGGCGTCACGCCGAACGTATCGTGAATAACCTCCAGGTGCATGTCAATCTGGCGCTGGTTGTCCCAATCGTCGGAGGCGTAGGCGACGTTTTGTGCGTAGGTGGAACCGAGCAACTCAAACTGCCCGGCGCGCAACCCTTCCCAAATCAACTGTAACGGTTCAGGATCCAGCCATTGCAGCGCGTGAATCAACGTCCCCGAAATCTGGATGTTGACGGGTAACGAGGGATGAGATCGCAAAACGCGCAACAGACCTTTGTAACAGGTCCGGCTGGCCAGGTGCGCCTCTTCGGTAAGATGCTGGTTGAGGTGAAAGATGAGGGGTATTGAAATTGGCATAAGCTTGGCTCACGATTCTGGTAGTAGAAAGGATCTGTGCTGGAAACAGTCGGGAAGCGCATGTATTTTATCGCGATTCCGCCATATTCCAAAAAACCGATTGTTATGTAAAGACTTGCCGCCCGTACAACGCTACACGTCCACCTTGCCTTCGCGGGCACATCGCAGGCGCCACACGTGCCGGCTGCCGGCCGTCACGCGAGCGCGCCGGTCCAGACGATGGCCCACGAGCCAGAGGAGATGGTCGCGGTTGGCCACTAGCGGCCAGCGAGCGCGCAGGCCGGCCGGGATCTTCTCATTGATCATCACGTCAGATACTTTGGCCGAGTGCCCCGCCATCCCCAGGGGTTGGAAGCGCTCGCCGGGACGGCGCGGCCGAACCAACAACTGCCGAGCCTCCTCAGCGTCGACGTAGGCCAGCCACGGATCGGGGTTGTTCTCAACCGCTTCCTGGGAGACGTCGTGACACGCCGTCGCCTCCACAAACCAACCGCCGGCAAGAGAAGCGCGCCCAGGTAGCGAGAGCACCAACG
The DNA here is from genome assembly GCA_033722615.1 of Promineifilaceae bacterium (SeqCode). Taxonomy (GTDB): domain Bacteria; phylum Chloroflexota; class Anaerolineae; order Promineifilales; family Promineifilaceae; genus JAAYYY01. The sequence goes on along the minus strand of JAWVYQ010000100.1, from coordinate 1,563 downwards.
CTTCGTCGCCGGACAGCTGTGGCCGACGAACGGGTGGGGACGCCTCTTCGGTCGCCAGCCGCCAGGCGTCATATTCCACCGTTAAGACGAGGCCGCCGGGCAAAGTCGCCTGCGCCCCAACATCTCCCGTCTCGGCCACCTCGCGGGCCTGTTCCACCGGCTCAAAGGTAACGTCACGCAGCGAGGAGTGCAGCTCCCAGACAGCATGCCGGAGTGTGCTGCGCCGGAGGCTGAGGGGTAAGTCCCGCCAGGCCTCGAGGTCGACGCGCAGCCAGCCGTCTCCCCCTTCTCGCAGGATGTCCATCCACGCCTCGCGGCGCAACTGCTGCAGCAGTTCGTAGTCGGCCGCGACGACGGCCGCCGTGTTCTGCAACCGCTCCCGAATTTGCGGGTTATACTCCTCCAGCATCGGCAATAATTCGTGGCGCAGACGATTGCGGAAAAAGGTCTCGTCGACATTGGAGGCGTCAAGTCGCGGCTCCAGTTCGTGTTGGCGACAATACCTTTCGATCTCAGCCCGACTCACCGTCAACAGAGGCCGCAGAAGCGTGAGATCCGGCGCTTCGGGCATCGGCCCGACGGGCAACATGCCCCGCAAACCGGCCAGCCCGGCGCCGCGGACGAAGTGCATCAACACCGTCTCTGCCTGATCGTCCGCGTTGTGGCCCACCGCCACGGCAGCGGCATCGACGCGACGGGCCAGCTCGGCCAGAAAACGGTATCGTGCCAGCCGGCCGGCCTCCTCCAACGATAGCCCTTGGGCTTGGGCTTGAGCGCCGACGTCCGCCTCCTCCACAAAACAGGCAACGCCCCAATTGGAACAGACCCGGGCCACGTACTGAGCGTCGCCAGCGGCGTCTGGGCGGAGACTGTGATTGAGGTGACCGACGACGAGCTTCTCGGGGTGGTGAAGGGGGTCGCCACGACGGCCGCCGGTAGCCAGCGCATGCAGGAGGGCCAGGGAATCCGGGCCGCCGGAAACGCCGACGACGAGGACGCCTTCCGGCCGCACGAGAGGTCGGGTTGCCCCGGGAACCCCTTCGCGCACGAAGGATTCAACCTTTTGCACCAATTGGCTACTCATTGTGTGGTACCGTGACGGCAAAAAGGCCCGCTCACGGGCCTGTAAGATAGGGCGGGTGGGATTCGAACCCACACGGACTCGTCGTCCGGCGGATTTTAAGTCCGCTGCGTCTACCATTTCGCCACCGCCCCGTCTGAGAAGTCTGCCCCGTATTCTATCACAAGCAAGCTGGTAACAACAACTAAAGAAAGTCCATTTAGCGACCGGCAAAGGCCACCCGGCAACGCAGCATATGACATAACTCCCGGTTGACTACCATTTTCCCAGGGGGTATAATGCGCGCCAGAGGCTGCCAGAACGTCGACGTCTGCATGAGAGCAGCCCGGGGGCGCGAAAGCGCAAAGTTTCAACCTTAAAGAATACGGGTGAGAGCGCGCAACACGTTTTCATCCCTGATGAGTTCTCACAACGTACTGAGCAGGACTGACCACTATGGCCTTGAAAGGCAACCTGCGCGATTTCTCCACCACCCAGCTTCT
>JAWVYQ010000099.1:0-13587 GCA_033722615.1 Promineifilaceae bacterium (SeqCode) | reverse complement strand
GGCGAGACGATTGCCGCCGCGGCCGACGACGAGGGCTGGAAAGTCACACACATCCTGCTCACGCACGCCCACTTCGACCACGTCGGCGGGCTGACAGCGTTGAAGGAAGCCACCGGCGCCCCCATTTCCATCCATCCGGACGCCGTCGACATGCTAAAGAACGCTCCTCAGGCTGCTTCTATGTGGGGCATGCACGTCGCCGAACCGCCGGCGCCGGACGAAATGCTGGAAGCGGAGCAGACGATTGTCGTCGGCAAGCTCTCCTTCCACGTGCTCTTCACGCCGGGTCACGCACCGGGCCACGTTTCGTTCTATCTGCCCGAGCACGATACACTCTTCGACGGCGACGTGCTCTTCCAGCAGGGAATCGGCCGCACCGACTTCCCCCAGAGCGATCATGCAACCCTCATGCGATCCATCCGCGAAGCGCTGCTACCCCTTCCTGAGGAGACGCGTGTCTACCCCGGCCACGGCAACCCGACGACTATCGGCGCCGAGCGCCGCCGCAATCCGTTCTTACAGAACCTTAGATAAGTGGAAGGAACGCCCCGCCCTAAGGCTCGGGCGATGGCGTCATCGTCGGCGTGGGCGTCGGCGTTGGAACTGCTCCGCGCCAGGTAAAGCGCCGCGCATCGCTGCTGCGCCCGCCAAACGTGTAGATGAATCCCCCATCCTCGCGCTGGCCGGTCACCCGCACGATGCTGACCTGCCACTGAAACGGGTGCAGTTCCTCGTCGTGCGGCCGCCACCGTTCGGGCACACGGAATGCGTTCTCCCGTGTGAATCCCCGCAGCGGATGGGCCCCCTGCACCGATTCGTCAATCAGTTCGACCATATACCATTCGTCCGCCGCCAGATCCTTCACCGCCACCCACTGGAGGACGATGGGCTCATTACTCATGTCGAAAACCATCCCCTCAGGCGGATAGAGCAAGGTCGGCCCGGCCGGGAAAGAAGTCGGAGACGGCGTTGGCGATGGTCCCGGCGTCGGGGGCAGAATACCGCCGTAACTGATCTCCGGTATGCAAATGGTATCCCCGGGTTGGATCACCGACCGCTCCGTCAACCGGTTCACCTGCTGCAAAAGCTCAAAATTAATGTTGTGGCGCGCAGCAATCACAGAAATAGCGTCCCCCTCCTCGATGACGTATTGCTCGCAATTGGTCGGATCGGCAATCACCGTCTCGCCGTTGATCTCGATGGCCATCGGCTCCAGCGGAGGCGTCGGCGTCGGCCAGGGCACTTGCAACGTCTGTCCAGATTGAATCGGCGTCTCGACGTCGAAGCCATTGAGCGAGGCAATGCTTTCCATCGATACGTCGTAGAAAAGGGAGAGACCGAAGAGCGTCTCCCCGGACGTCACCTGGTGGGTGCGCGGCGGCCGGGGCGTGTGCGTCGGCGAGGGAGGGGGCGTCATCGTGGGCGTTCCAGTGGGGGGCGGCGTGTCTGTTGGTGGCAAGGTAACCGTCGGCGTGAAGCTCGGCGTGGGCTGGATGGGCGTCACCGTCGGAAAGAGTGCCAGTTGCACCGGCCCGCCATAACGAATAACCAGGCTCCCGGCAATGGCGGTCACAATGAACGTAGCCGCCGTCATCCAAAAGACGATGGAGGACCGGTACCCCTCGGCCTTCTCCCCTGCCGATGACGCTAAATCGGCAATGACGACGGGCTCCTCCGCCTGTTCGCTCTCGGCCACCGGCGGCGCGTCTTCCTCCGGCTCTGCAGAGGGTTGCTCCGTCTGTGGCGACGGCGTGATTTCCCGTCCACACATCAGGCAGCGGTCACTCCCGGCCGGTATTCGGCTATCACAATGGGGACAACGGCCGGTATCTTCGGTCATGCCGCCACCCTCGTCAGGCCTACCGGCGTCTTGAGGCTCGACGGCGTCTTGAGGCTCGACGGCGTCTTCAGGCTCGACGGCGTCTTCTTCAGGCGTTCGTGATCTGTCGTCGGGTAAATCGCTCATAAGCAAATGGGAGTCAGGCATTCATTGTCCTGCCCCTCAAGGCCCGGCATTATAACAGAGTTCATGGTGGACACAACCCATCCTTAACTGCACCTCACAAAATGGTTTGAGGCCGTCACCAATACGCCATCTCCGAAACGTACTCCTAACCAATCCCCAGGCACATGTGAAAAAGCAGTAAGAAATAATTAGAAATGTGTACGATTTCCGTAAAATGGGCGGCCTGCGGCCGGCCCTTGCGGTATAAATGAAGATAGAAAAGGCACCTTTTCAGGACGACCGTCATATTGCCAATCCAGGTAAACTCAGTATAATCTTCTTAAATCCGGCCCCAGAAGCTCGATGAACAAATTTGGGGCGAAGAAGAGAGATATGGAAGACAATACCAACAATTCAACTGAACCGGCCGCACAGACAGGCCATCCAATGGAGTTTCTCCTCGACGAAGATCTGGGACTGGAAGTTCCAACAGTCGGTGAGATTCGCAAAGGCGAAGTCATCGAACATCATAAGAATGCCATACTCGTAGACATCGGCGCTAAATCCGAAGGGATCATCGCCGGCAGCGAGTTGGATGACATTCGCGACCACGAACGGGATGACCTGGCCGTTGGCAACGAAGTTCTCGTGTACGTCGTCGATCCCGAAGATGAGGAAGGCAATGTCATATTGTCTTACTCCAAAGCGGTTGAAGAGCGAGACTGGCAAAAGGTTCAGGAGCTGGCCGACGACGGCGAAACGTACCAGGGTAAAGTCGTCGGGCACAACAAGGGCGGTTTGCTCGTCCAGGTAGGCCGCTTGCGCGGCTTCATGCCGATTTCACAACTCAGCGTTGATCGCAACTTTGATCGCAACCGATCTACGGCCGCTCAATTACAGACCATTATTGGCGAAAAAATCGTAGCCAAGGTGCTGGAAGTCGATCGCAGCCGTAATCGCCTCATTCTTTCGGAGCGGGCCGCCACCAGAGAAAAACGCGCGGCCCAACGAGAAGCGCTCCTGCAAGAGTTGGAGCCGGGTGAAGTGCGAGACGGCCGGGTCGTCAACCTGACAGATTTTGGCGCTTTCGTCGACCTTGGCGGTCTGGAAGGGCTGGTTCACATCTCCGAACTTAGCTGGAAGCGCGTCGGTAAACCCGGCGACGTCGTCCAGATCGGAGATGAGATCCAGGTTTACGTACTCGACGTGGACGAGGAGCGACAACGTGTCGCTCTCAGCCTGAAGCGCCTACAAACAGATCCCTGGACCATCGTCGACGAACTCTACCAGGAAGGCCAGCTTGTGGAAGCGACAGTCACCAAACTGGCACAATTCGGCGCCTTTGCGCGCATTATGGACGACTATGAACTGGAGGGCCTGATCCACGTTTCTGAACTCGCCGAAGGCAGGGTCGGCCATCCAAAGGAGGTCGTGCGTCCTGGTGACGTCGTCACGCTGCGAATCATCCGCGTGGACCCGGAGCAACGGCAAATTGGCCTGAGTCTGAAACAGGTTGCCTCTGCCGAATACATGGAAGCAGATATGCAAATGGCTATGGCCGACGCCGAAGAGACGACCGGCGATGAATTACGCAGTGAAGAAGAAGAGAAAGAGACTCTTTAACAACAGGTTGGGTGCTCGGGAGGGCAACCTGGTCAGAATACCGAGGTGATCCTGTGAACTCGAAAAATTGGGAACGGTTTACACAACGTGCACGCAAGGTCCTAAGCCTCGCCCAGGAAGAAGCAGAGCGTCTGAATCATAATTACATTGGGAGTGAGCATATCCTTATCGGTCTGCTCCTGGAGGAAGGCGGCGTTGCCGGCCGTGTACTGCGTGAACTTGGACTGGAAGCAGTTCGCGTCCAGGCCATGGTCGAGCGCCTGGCTGGCGTCGGTTCGCGCACACCGTTCAGCAAAGTTGAACTCTCCCCCAGCACGAAGCGCATTCTTGAATTAGGCATCGACGAAGCCCGTCGCATGGGCCAACATTATATCAGCACCGAGCATCTCCTGCTGGGCCTCGTGCGCCAAAACGAGGGGCTCGCCATGGACGTTCTGCGCCGCTTCGGCGTCAGCCCGGAACAGATCCGGCAACAGACACGTCGGATGCTGAAAGAAAATCCAGTGCCCAGCCGCGAACGGCGCTCCCGTAGCCGCTCCTCCAAGAAGGAGAAGAGCAAGACGCCGTTGGTCGACCAGTTGGCCAGCGACCTGACCGAGCTGGCATCCGAAAGCAAACTCGATCCCGTCATCGGCCGGCAGACCGAAATTGAGCGCGTCATCCAGATTCTTGCCCGGCGCACAAAGAACAACCCCGCCCTGATTGGCGAACCGGGCGTCGGCAAGACGGCGATCGTAGAAGGGCTGGCCCAGCGCATTGTTGAAGGTCAGGCTCCTGACATTCTCCTGGACAAACGCGTCTTGCAACTTGACGTCGGTAGTCTGGTCGCCGGTACCATGTACCGGGGCCAATTTGAAGAACGCCTGAAGCGCGTCATTGAAGAGCTGAAGAAGAGCGAAGCCATCCTCTTCATCGACGAGGTACACATGCTCGTCGGGGCCGGCTCGGCCGGCAGCTCGGTAGACGCAGCCAACATCCTGAAACCAGCCCTGGCCCGCGGTGAGTTGCAGTGCATCGGCGCCACCACCCTGGAAGAGTACCGGCGACACATCGAGAGCGACGCCGCTCTGGAGCGCCGGTTCCAACCTATACGCGTCGAGGAACCCACACCAGAAGAAGCCATCGACATCCTCAGGGGAATCAAGGCCGCATACGAAGATCACCACAAGCTGACGATCACCGAAGAGGCCATCGACGCCGCCGTGCAGCTTTCGACACGTTACGTCACCGAGCGCTTCCTGCCGGACAAGGCCATTGACCTCATCGATGAAAGCGCCTCGCGCGTCCGCATGTACCGCGTTCCGCAGCCGGCCGACATCCGCGAAGCATACGACCGCCTGCGTGAAATTCGCGAAGAGCGCGAGCGCGCCGTCGACGCCGGACGCTATCAGGAAGCCGACCTCAGCCGCGAGCAGGAAGAGGAATTGCAGCGCCGACTGGACCAGATGCGCGCCAGCAAAGACACACCTAGCGCCGAAGTCACGGCCGAAGATATCGCCGAAGTGCTCTCTATGTGGACGGGCATTCCCGTGTACCAGTTCACCGAAGAAGAGTCCAAGCGTCTGCTCAAGATGGAAGAGGCGCTACACAAACATATCGTCGGTCAGGACGAGGCCATCACGGCTATCTCCAAAGCGGTGCGCCGGGCGCGCGCCGGTCTTAAAGACCCGCGCCGGCCCATCGGCTCCTTCATCTTCCTCGGCCCGACAGGGGTCGGCAAGACGGAGCTAACCAAGGCGCTGGCCCGCTTCCTCTTCGGAAGCGAGGACTCCCTGATCCAGCTGGACATGTCTGAATTCATGGAGCGGCACAACGTGGCTCGCCTCATCGGTTCCCCGCCCGGCTACGTCGGCTACGAGGACGCCGGGCAGTTAACCGAGGCTATCCGCCGCCAGCCTTACTCCATCGTCGTCTTCGATGAAATCGAGAAGGCCCATCCCGAAGCGTTCAACATCCTGCTCCAGATCATGGAGGAGGGTCACCTGTCGGACGCCAAAGGGCACCAGGTCGACTTCCGCAACGCCATCATCATCATGACCTCAAACGTTGGCGCAGAGGTGATTCAGCGAGACGAATCCCTGGGCTTTGCCTTCCAACGGGATCCCGTCGTCGAGGCGGACCAGGAATACAGAGAGATGCGCGACAAGTTGCTGGAGGAGCTGAAGCGCAAATTCCGGCCGGAGTTTATCAACCGCGTTGACAGCGTCATTGTCTTCCGCGAGCTCTCTCAGGAGAATATCCTGCAGATCGTGGACATTATCCTGCGCCGGGTCAACGAGCGACTGGAAGAGTACGAATTGCGCGTCGAAGCGACACAAGTAGCAAAAGAGTGGCTGGCCAAGAAGGGGTACGACCCTGAATTTGGCGCCCGCCCGCTGCGCCGTGTCATCCAGACCGAAATTGAGGACACCCTCTCCGACGCCGTGCTTGCCGGCCGCTTCACCGAAGGCGATGCCGTGCTTGTGGATGTAGAAGACGATGAAGTCGTCTTACAACACGCTGAGAACGACGGCGAAGAAGCGGAGGATCCGGAAGAGGCCGTGCCGACCATGTAACGGCTCGGCTTCCCCAGAACGAAATGTGAAAACGCCCGCCGCGTGCGGGCGTTTTTTCTTTCTACTGCTGGGGAATGAGCAGCTCCTGGCCAACCTCGATGTGATCGACATTCTCAATGTCGTTCGCGTCGGCCAGCACGTTCAGGTCCACGCCAAAGCGAGCGGCAATCTCGGCCAGCGTGTCCCCCGCCTGCACCACGTAGACGTCTCCTTCTCCGCCCGAAACCGGGTCGTCATCGTCCACGGGTGCGGGCGCCGGGGTCGCCTGTGCGGCCGGCGCTTGCGGCGTCCACGTCGGCGGGATTGAAGTCGAAGCATCAACCCGGGGCGACGCTTCCCCCTCCTCTCCCAGCGATTCGGCCGGCACAGTGGGCGCCGCCGTCGGTACCGCGTCGCCGCCCCCTCCACACGCCGTTGCCGCTATCGCTAACAGAGCCAGAAACAACAGTAACAAGTAAATCCGCCGCATCACATTTCTCCTTAACGTGGCTGCACGCATGCCCACATGCGTGCGCTTACGATCATCTCTTATTGTAACAGAGTCGTGATAGATCGTGGATAAGGAGAAAGGCCCATTTTTGGCCCCAGAAACGGCCGAATGCCCCCAAACGGTTATTCGTCGGCCGCCGCTTCCTGCTTCCCCAGCCGCGTCGCAGCCACCGCCAGCCCCACCAGCATCCAGAATAACGTCACCGCGTGATGAAAGTCGATGTTGAACAGATAATGGTCGAAGATGCCCGTCACGAGTCCGCCGACCAGCGCCGCGTGAAGTCCCAGCCACACCGAATCCATGCGCTCGTTCCCCTTAAAAGTGTCCCGGTGAACGAAGGCGTAACCGAACACCGTGCCCATTACGGCCAGGAAACTCAGCAGCCCCAGAATGCCCATCTGGCCGCCGATGGTCAAATAGACGTTGGCCACGCCGAGGTAGACGTCCAGATCCGGCGATCCGGCAAAGCCCACGCCAAAGAGCGGATAGCGGCGCATGAGGGTCAACGCGTCGGCATATTCTCCGAAACGCATCTGGGTCGCCAGATCTTGCCCGCGAATGCCGGCGATGAAGCGTTGCACGTATCCCTGAGTCACCGGTAACAACAAAATCAACAACCCGGCCGCCGCCATGTAGGGCAACAAACGGCGGTAACGAACCACAGCCACAAAGCCTAATCCGGCCACCAGCCCCAACATCGCCCCCCGAGAAAAGGTGAGAACCAGCGCCAGGAAGATCAGGCCCACGACGGTTGCTACCAGCCAGCGGGGAAGGAGTGGCCGTCGCGCTACCAGTTGTGGCCCGGCCACCGCTCCCACCAACAACAACAAGCCGCCGAATGAATTGGGGTCCACCGACGTGCCAATGGCTCGCTCCGCCAGTTCTGGATTCTCCTCAATGTAACGAATGACCCAGCCGCCGGGATAGCCGACACGCTGCAAGGCGTTCAACAGCATGTTTGCCGTATCGTCAGGCAGCAACCACAAGAAGATGCCCCCGGCCGCCGCCCCGGCCCCGGCCAGCAAGAGCACGCGCACCAGCCGTTCCAGCCGCTCCCACGTCCGGCAGTAATCAATGACGACCAGCACAAAGCCGAGGCTGAGCAACAGTTCGGCAAAGTGGCGCAGAAGCGTCGGCGTCAACGGCCCGTTGCCCAGGCCAAAGATAAAAGAAAATACGGCCACGAGCATGAAAATCACCAGCGGCAGCGTGATAGGTGTGGTGATGATCGTCCGCTGCCGGCCGGTAGCCAATCCTAACGCCCACACGCCGACGACGGCGCCCAGGGCCACGTCCAGAAAGGTCGGCGTCAGCCCAATGTCCACCGGGATCGTGCCAAAGGGCAGGAGGCAAATGACGGCGATAACGCCCCAGAAACCGACTTCAATGTTGCGCAGAACGACCAGCGTCGCTCCCCCGCCCAGCGCCACGGCTAAGGCCGCCAGCGGCCCACCAAAAGCCAGTACCACGCCGCCAACCACGGCGAAGAAGCCAACCAGTAAGCCAACGATGAGAGGCGAACCGCTCGGGGGAGGGCCGAGCGACGATTCGTCAAATGAGTGATCCATAACTACCTAACGTGGTCCAGAATTCACAGAATGTAGTCGCTCTTTTCAAGATTATGGCGTGCACATAGAAGTTGTACATTCTCTGCTTTTATAGAGGTTCCACCCTTTGAAAAAGGAATAATATGGTCGAAGTGTAATTCGTCCGTAGCGCCGCACTGGACACACTGTCCTTTATCTCTCTTCCAAACTTCCAATTTGACCTCAGTTGGAACAACACGTCGACGCGAAGGCGGATCTTCGATCGTTTGATCTGGATCGCCCTCAACAGATTCGTCAACAGCTTTTAATTTGAACTTGAACACTGAGCGATTCTCATCCTGTTCGCGCCAGGAGTCAATCAAATGAAATAGTCCATTATAAGACCAAATCCCCTGCCGGATCTTCTCGTACACTCGAACTCTTTCTGGCGGCCGGCTACCTTTCTTGTACTCTTGAGCAGCTCCATGAAACTTACCGTTCTCAGTTAAGGAACCGGAAGCCGTGAACTCAGGCTGATCGACAACCTTCGGATTAGGATGCGTCTCACTCCGCGGGACATCATGGCCTTCATAAATCAGAGTCGTCCCATCATCAACAATCTCATCACGGTAGGGAGCGTTCGGACGACGCGACATGAGCAATACAGAATGAGAAGCCGCTAGACGGTAATTCATTCCCTTCTGCAAGCTTACTCCTTCTCGTTGGCACATTTCAAGATATGCGATTATTTCATCGGCCATTTGTTCCCCCTACTAATTCTGTCAGTCATTCAATACGAATGCGGGTCAACGTCAGGACGTCGTCCATCGTGATCCTGCCGTCGCGCACGATTTGCAAGCGGGTGAAGCCGCCGTCCTCCGTGCGCGTATAAGCCCCAACGACGAGCGGAAAGACGCCGGCCGGCGCCTCCTCGCGCAGCGTCAACGGCATCTCTATCGTCTGCACCTCTCCTTCCGGCCACGCCGTCGTGTTTCCCGGCACATCGCTGGCCGCCCAACGCGTCGTGTCCTCCGTATGCAGCACCTGGGCAAAGATCGTGTAATCCGTCTCTAACGAGCGCAGCGCCCGCCAGTATACCGTCAATTGCACCGTCTCGCCCGGTCGCGCCCGGCGCGGCGTTACCGAAAAACCCACCAGCTCCATCCTGTCGCCGAAATTTACGCTGGTGGCATTCGGGTACTCGCCGGGCGACGGCTCCAGGAGCAGCGTCTCCAACGTCAGGATGTCCCGTTCCGTCCCGGCCGCCGTCAGCAGCCGCTCACCCGTCTCGAAATCGTACAGGCCCACCGCCAGTTCCAGCTCCGACGGTGCGATGGCCGTCTCCGGCACCCGCAGGTGATAACGGTTCACGATCTGCTGGCCCGGCTCCAACAACCGCGTCGCCAGCAGCCCTTGCCCCGGGTACATATCCCGCTGCGCCAACGGCGTGGCCAGCATCGGGTCATTCAAATGAACGAAGACGCTCCAATCCTGTTCCATCTCGGCCAGCGCCTCCCACACCAGCGTGACCTCCACCGTGTCCCCCGGCCGCAGCGCGTCGCCGCCTCCGCGCGCCGGAGCCTCTATCTCGTAAGCGACCAGGCGCATACGCTCCGCATCGCGACACGTGCAATCCGCCCCGAACTCGGCCTCAACCCGCGCCATCTCGGCCGGCAGCGGCGAGGGTGCCCCCACCCGCGCCTCATAGGACGGCGCGATCCACAAAAAGGGAGCGGCGGCCGCGACGACAAAGAGGAAGAGGGCCAGCCCGGACACAATCACGATTGCCGGCCGCCGCGGCAACCAACCCGCCAGCCCCAACACCAGGAGCGTCGTCAGCGTCGAGATCGCCGTGAAAGCCAGCCGCCCCTGTGAAGACCACGTCGTCGTCGTCCAGTTGATGAGACCATAGACGACGGCCGCCGAAAAGAGCAGGCACACAACCAGCGCGAAGCGACTCTCGACAAAATAGAGGACGTTCGTGATGGTGGCCCCTAAATCGAACCGCCACGACCCGGTTTCCCGGATCCAATCCCAGAGTTCCCGTGCAAAATAAACGACGAATCCCGGCACGGCCACGACGAGGACGGTATTCAAGACGGTATAGATCCAGCCCGGCATTGGGACATTCACGCCGCCGAATAGCCCCCAATAAGACATGAGAAAGCCGGCCCGCTCATCCCATAATTGGGCCAGCGTCGCCGGCTGCGGCCGTTGTCCCAGGACGGCGATAAAGGCGTTCCAGCCCAATAAATCCCCGTAGAGGACGAGATTGCGATAATACCACCAGCCGGCAATCAACAGCACCGGCACCAGCACGATACCAAAGCGCACGAAGGAGCGCGCCAGCAAGCGCATGAACGCCGCGAAAGTCAGGTCGACAGAAGCCGGACCCATGCGCTCCCGGCCGCTTGTCGCGCCTGAGGCCACGAGCGACGTGAGGCGGGGCGCCACCTGTAATTGTTGCCAGACGGAGATAAACGCCGTCCCCCAGGCCAGTGGCAAAAGGCCAAGCGTCCCTTCTTTGGTCAGCACGGCGAGGCCGATGACCACGCCGATCATCGCCCACTGGCGCACCTCGTCCCGCCAGCGCAGGATGGCCGTTCGGCCGGCGCGGATATGGCGAAGCATCAACAGCAGGGCCAGTGACGCCAGCGGGATGGCCAGATTATCGTTGTTCACGGCGCCGCTGATGAATAAGAACATCGGTATGAACGCATTCACGGCCGCCGCGCCCAGCGCGATCGTCGGCCGTCGGGGGACCACTTCCCGCGCGATCCGGTACGTCAGATAGACCGTCGCCGCACCCATCAGCACCGACGCCAGGCGGATGATGCGCACCGCCAACAACGTCCCTTGCCAGGGCGAGGCGGCCGGATCGTGCACTACCAGGTTAATATTTCCATCTTCCGTAATGACGCCGTTGTCCACGTGCGGGTTGAGCCAGCGCACGTGCTCCATGTCCGACGTATCAATCCAGAACGTCAGAGCCGCGCCGACGTAGTAATAGAGGGGGGGCTGGCTCGCCTCCTGCTTCCACGGCCCGGCCTGCGCCGGGTCGAACACCTGCACCGGCAGCCCGTTCCCATCGGCGAGGTGACGGACCATGGGATAGTGCCACAGCTCGTCGGACGCCTCGAAGACGGGCGTGACCAGAGCGTACGCTGCGCCCAGAAGCAGGAACAGCGCCAGAATAAGAGCCAGGAATCGTTTCTCACTCATCGGGGAGTAATTTTACCGGCGCGCGTCGCGCTCGCCACCTACGGCCGGCGTCCGCTTACGATACGTTTAGCCCGGCCAGCTCCTCAAGGAAAGCGGCCGTCCGCCGCCCGATTTTGTCCCACGTAAATTGTTGCGCCGCCTGCTTTGCCCCAACCGCCAGTTGCTGCCGCAGATCGTCGTCTTCGGCTACCGTCCGGATCGCGTCGGCCAGCCCGTCCGCATCGGCCGGCGGCGCCAGCCAGAGCTCCTTCCCGTGGCGCAAGGCGGGAATGGGCGTGGCCGGGCGCGTCGAGACGACGGGTCGCCCGTGGGCCAGAGCGGCCATCAGCGTCCCTCGCCGCAGCGACACGCCGTCGCGGTAAGGCAACACCATCACGTCGGCGGCCGCCATGTGGGCGGACACCGCCTCGTCTGGCAAGAACTCTGTCCAATGAACGCGCTCTCCCACCCCCATTTCGTCGATGAGGCGCTCCAACCGGCCCAGGAACGCCTGATTGTTGGCCGTGTCGCTGGCCCCCGTCCGGCCGCCGATGAAAACCACGTGGAAGCGCTCGTCCAGGCGCGCCAGGGCGCGCACCAACGTGTCCGCCCCCTTGCTCTCGTTGAGAAAACCGAAGTAACCCAGCAGGACGTCTGCCGGCCGCAACCCTAATTTGCGCCGCGTCACCAACACGTCCACCTCTTCCGGTGTGTGTACGGTAATATTGCTGCCGATGGGTATTTGCCGGATGCACGCCTCTTCGATGCCCCACGTTTGCAGAGTCGCGTAATCCTCGTAGTTGGTGGCGATCACGCCGTGCGCCTGCCGCGCCATGAAACGGACCATGAAATGGCGCAACGGCTCCACTTTCGGAAACAGGTACGGGACGCGCAAATCGTGAAACGTGACGGCGACCGGGATCAGGCCCTTCAACCGCCAGGGGGCCAGGTTGATGGCCGCACTCAGCATATTGTAAGCCGCCGCCTGATATTGCACGTTGATTACGTCCAGATCGTAGCGGCGGACGACGTCGGCCACCATGTTGACGTCCCCCCAGCGCCAGCGCCGCGCTTGCGCGTGAAGGTGTGCGTACGCGACGTCGATCGGCTCCCGTAACTGTTGCAACGAATAGCGTTCCCCGGCCGGCGGCGACGGCCGCGCCTCACGGTGAGTCACCACGTGCACCTCGTGCCCCAGGTCGTCCAGCGCATGGGCCAACTCCCGCGTAAAGGCGCCGACGCCGCCCTGCATCGGTGGGTATTCGCCCGTTACCAATCCGATCCGCATCGTCAATACCCCGCCGGCCGCAACCCAGATTTCAGCACCTGCCAGTACGCGGCCACCCGTTGCCGGCGCAACGCCCGCTTATGGCCCAAAAGCCCTTTAATCCCTTCCAGCACCAACTGCCACAGGTAGTTGAGTAGGAGAAACGCGCGCAAGAGAAAACAGACCAGCCGCCCGTGATATTTGCGAAAATAGCGCAGTTTCGCCCGCTGGAAGTTGATGTGCCGGGCCGTCACCGCCTGCTCGCTGCTCTTGCCCTCGTGGTGAATGACCTTCGCTGCCGGCAGATAGACGACGCGCCAGCCGGCCGCCTTGATGCGCCGGCACCAATCCAGCTCTTCCGAATACATGAAGTAATCTTCATCCAGTAGGCCCACCTGCTCCACGACCGCCCGCCGCGTCATCAAACAGGCGCCCACAACCCAATCGACGTCGCCCGGCGCGTCATCCGCCCGGTCCAGCACGTAGTAGCGCTCTAACAACTGTCGCGGCGCCCAAGGCTCCAGCCACGTGCTCTCCCAGAAAGCGGTTGCCAGCGTGGGGAAGCGCCGCCGCGAAGATTGCACCGAGCCGTCCGGATAGCGCAACTGTGGCCCCACGACGCCCACGTCGCCGTTTTCCTCCAGATAGGAGACCATCACCTGCAAAGCGTCGCCGATGACCTCTGTGTCCGGATTGAGGAGGAGGATATATTGACCCCGCGCCTGCTGCATGCCGATGTTGTTTCCCTTTGGGAATCCCACGTTGTCCGGCCGGGCTATCAGCCGCACGGGAAACGCTTCCTGCCCAAACTGCTCGTCCACCATCTGCGGTGTGCCGTCGCTGCTCCCACTGTCCACGACGATTACTTCCAGGTCCAGGTCGCCCCGGCCGGCGGCGATGGAGCGCAAACAGTCGCCCAACAAATCGCGCACGTTCCAACTGACGATGATGATCGACAACTGCAAAGAGGAGGGACGAGC
>JAWVYQ010000098.1:0-13660 GCA_033722615.1 Promineifilaceae bacterium (SeqCode) | reverse complement strand
GATCAAGTGCGCTTGCAAGGCGGAGAGATCATAGTCGATGACCGACAGACTAACAGAACTTTTGCCATTGAACAGATTCAACTCTATATTCCCTCTTCGCTTAAAAGAGAAGGGCCGGCGGCTGAGAAGCCAAGGCTACGGGCAATCATAGATGCCAGCCCCTTTGAGGTAGTCGGCACCCGGTTTCGGAGCCAGGAAGGAGTCTGGCGAACCGGCTTCACCTTCAGTTTCGAACAGGTGCTCATCAATAATTTCAAAGAACTGTTGCCGCTGCCCGATACCCTCTTCAGCCTGAGCGAAGGGGAGGCCGACGCGCTGGTAGAGGCCTTGCGCCAGCAGCGGGTGACCGTCTCCCGCCGTTCGGACGCGGCCAGCGTTCCCCACGTCCGCCTTTCGCTCCACGCCTACAACACGAGCGCAGAACTGGTCCGCTTCGAGCAGCTCTGGTGCGACGCCTACGCCGGCCTCCAGGCCGAGTAATTTATAACCTCCGGGAGGCCTGCATGAGGTTTCTCGTGATGGGCTCGTTCACCGGGCCTCCCGGAGGTTGGTTCCTAAACGATACTGATCGTCGGCTCGTGGTCCGTCTGGCTCTCCCACCACGGCCGGATGCGGCCGCCCACCTGGCGGCCCACTAGCCCATCTAACATTTCCACGACCCCCCACAAGCGGTCGAAATCCACCCCCGTGCCCATGCCCAGTTTGTAGGCCAGAAAGACCAGATCTTCGGTCGCCAGGTTGCCGGCCGCGCCTGGAGCGAAGGGGCACCCGCCCAGGCCGCCCACACTGCTGTCCACCGTGCGCACGCCCGCCTGAATTGCCGCCGTCGTGTTGGCCAGGCCCAGCGCCTGTGTATCGTGCAGGTGCACGGCCAGGCGCGCCATCTCCGTGTGCCGGCCGATCTGCTCCAGCAACCGGCCGACCTCCAGCGGATTCGCGTAGCCAATCGTGTCGGCGATGGCCAGTTCGTCCACGTCCATCTCCCAGGCACGGTGCGCGTAGGCAATCGCTTTCTGAGGCACTGTCGGCCCCTCGAACGGGCAAACCCAGGCCGTCATCAGGTAGACGCGGATCCAAACCCCGTCTTTGCGGGCGCGGGTAGTGAGCCGTTCCAGCACCTGAAAGGCCTCCTCGGTGGACATGCGCGTATTGCGCTGGCTGAACGTCTCGCTGACCGCCACGCCGAACGCCATGCGCCGGCACCCGGCCGCATAGGCCCGGTCGTACCCTTTCTCGTTGAGTACGAGCCCCACAATCTCTGCCGCGCCGTCTCCATGCCGGGCCAACGTCTGCTCCATCACTTCGTCCGCGTCCGCCATCTGCGGAACCGCTTTGGGGTGGACGAAGCTGGTCGCTTCGATACGAGGGAGCCCGGCCGCCACGAGGCCGTCGATGAGTTCCAGCTTCTGCTCCGTGCTCAGGTGGACGGCTTCATTTTGCAGCCCGTCGCGGGGGCCCACCTCGTAAACGCGGATCGCCTCACTCATGGCCGTCGCTCGCGTAAGAGTTCCACGAGCCGCGAGACGACCATATCCAGAGCTACCTTATTCAGTCCGCCCTCGGGAATGATGATGTCGGCGTATCGTTTGCTGGGTTCCACGAATTCCTGGTGCATCGGCCGCACCGTCTCCAGGTACTGTTTGATAATCGAGTCCAGCGAGCGGCCCCGCTCCTCCATGTCGCGCAACATGCGCCGGATAAAGCGCACGTCGGGGTCGGTGTCCACGTAGACCTTGATATCCATCAACTGGCGCAGGCGGCGGTGGGTGAAGATGAGGATGCCTTCTACCAGGATGATGGGGCAGGGGGACACGGGCGTCGTCTCGTCGGTGCGGCGGTGGCGGGTGAAGTCGTAGATGGGGACGCGCACGCTCCGGCCGGCCAGAAGCTCTTCGACGTGGTGTACGAGCAAGTCGGTTTCCAGCGAGCTGGGGTGATCGTAGTTTAGCCGGGCGCGCTCCTCGAACGGGAGATGGCTCATATCTTTATAGTACGCGTCGTGCGCCAGGTAGGCTACCTGGGACGCGCCCACACCCTGAAGAATCCTCTCCGCCACCGTCGTCTTGCCCGATGCCGTACCGCCCGCCACGCCGAAGACTACCGGTTTCCGTTCGCTCATAGAGCCTTCATAGAGCCCTCGTGCTCCCTCTCCCAATGGGGAGGGCCGGGGAAGGGGTCCCTTTACCCGACTCAAAATTTAGGATACGAATTGTCAGACGTCGCCTTATAGACGTCACCTTAAGAAAGCTACACACCTTCTTTAGACGTTATCTTATCACCCTCTGCTGAGAACGCTACCGGCGACGGGAATGGACAGATGATCGGCAAGTTGATCATCTTTCTCACGCTTTTGACCTTTCGCCTACGATGCTTTGGGCTGTGGCCGTGTGCCTGTGACCCCTTTGCCCCCCAGAATGAAGATAAGCCTCCCGGCGCCGGGCGCCGTTGTGGTGTAGCGCCGGGAAAAGTAAGAGCCACCCATGAGATTCGAACTCATAACCTATCGCTTACGAAGCGATTGCTCTACCGTTGAGCTAGGGTGGCGCAGCAGGCAGATTATATCAGGATTGGCGGCGACTTACAATAGAATTCTCGCCCGTTTTTCAGCATAGCCTTAGAAATTCTGAGCAGCACTTTGTCCCGCTGGTAAAAGTGTGTATCGTAAATGGTCAACACGGCTGGCTGCTGATGGCATTTGCCGGCCGGTGAAGGAAAAGGCACCCTCCGGCGGCGCAGCACACGCCACATTCCAGGTCAACATGCACAAAGAGAGCGATCGGACCCCGACTTTAAACTCTCAGACAGAGGCAGCCCGGCGGCGACGCTGGTCCTTTCTTGCGCGCCGGGCCGGGTTGTTTGGCGGATTGTTTGCCGCCGTCGTCGTCGCCGCGTTGCTTGGCATCCTTTTCCATAGCATCCTTTTTCCGCCTCCCACTCCCCTGACCGAGCGCGACGTCGACGCCCGTGTGGCAGAAGCGATGGCCTCCGCCACGCCGCCCCCGGCCAATTCGCGCCTCGTTTACCAGACGATTCTGCCCTCCCTCGTCTTCATTCAGACCCGGGGCACGAATGCCGAAGGTGAGGAAGGCTTTGGCGTTGGCAGCGGCGTCGTCGTCAACGCCGATGGCGACATTCTGACGGCCCTCCACGTGGTCCTTGATGCGACCGAGATCGAGATTGCCTACGCCGACGGCACGCGGGCCACGGCCGAGGTCGTGGACAGCGATCCGGACAATGACATCGCCGTTCTCCACCCCGACCAGCCGCCCGACCTCGTCGTCCCCGCCGTCCTGGGCAATGCCGGCGCCATGAGCGTCGGCGACGAAGCGTACGCCGTGGGCAACCCGCTGGGGCTGGCCGGCTCGATTAGCGCCGGCGTCATCTCTGGCCTCGACCGCTCCTTCACTGTCGACAAGACCGGCCAGCGGCTGCAAGGATTAATTCAATTTGACGCGGCTGTCAATCCCGGCAACTCCGGCGGGCCGCTGCTCAACCGGGCGGGGCAGGTCGTGGGTATCGTCACCGCCCTGGCCAACCCCAACGAGACAGATTCTTTTACCGGCATCGGCTTTGCCGTACCGATTGGCACGGCCGCGGCGGCCGCCGGCGTGCCGAGCTATTGACGAAAGAGACGCCACGGGCTGGCACCCGTCACGAACCGATGAAGACCGTCGCCTTTTATCAGTGTGAATGGGCGTCCTAACTTTGAGGGAAACCGACATGGACCCATCTGGCAACTACGACAAACCGCTGGAGCGCGTGCTCTACGAGGTTAAGAAGATTATCGTCGGGCAGGACGTCCTTCTGGAACGGCTGCTGGTCGCCCTGCTCGCGCGAGGCCATATTCTGGTCGAGGGGGTGCCGGGCCTGGCTAAGACGATGGCCATCAAGAGCCTGGCGCAATCGATCGGCGGCCAGTTCCAGCGCATTCAGTTCACCCCCGATCTCGTTCCCGCCGACCTGATCGGTACGCGCATTTACAACCAGAAGACGGGCGAGTTCAACACCGCTCTCGGCCCCGTCTTTGCCAATCTGCTGCTGGCCGACGAAATAAACCGCGCCCCGGCCAAAGTGCAGAGCGCGCTGCTGGAGGTGATGCAGGAGCGTCAGGTGACCATCGGCCGCGAAACGTACAAAGTCCCCGAGCCGTTTCTGGTGATGGCCACGCAGAACCCTATTGAGTCGGAAGGCACCTACCCCCTGCCCGAAGCGCAGGTCGACCGCTTCATGCTCAAAGTTCTCGTCGATTATCCTTCCCCGACGGAGGAGTTCGTGATCGTCGAGCGCATGACGGCCGCTTTGCAGGCCGTGCAGAAAGTGATCGATACGGAACAGTTGTTGGCCCGGCAAAAAGAGGCCGACGCCGTTTACACCGATCCCTCTCTCATCGAGTACGCGGTGAAGATGGTGACCGCCACCCGCCGCCCAGCGTCTGTGGGGCTGACCGAGGTGGTGCCCTACGTCAATTTTGGCGCCAGCCCGCGAGCATCCATCAACCTCATCCTGGCCGGCCGGGCCCTGGCCTACATGCGCGGGCGGGACTACACTCTGCCCCAGGACGTGCGCGACCTGGCCCCAGACGTCATTCGCCACCGCCTCGTCCTTTCCTACGAAGCGCTGGCCGACGGCGTCACCGCCGACGACGTACTCGACCGCATTCTGAACGCCGTGCCCGTACCGGAGGCCCCCCTGCATGAACGAGCTTACGACCGCACCTCGACCTGAGCAGGCCGCCCCCGAACGGTTGCTGCGCCGGCTCGAATGGCGCATCATCCGGCGGCTGGATGGGCTGCTGCAAGGCGATTATCGGACGCTCCTTTACGGAGCCGGCATTGACTTTACCGACTTGCGCGAATACGAGCCGCGCGACGACGTGCGCCACATCGACTGGAACGTCACCGCGCGCATGAACAGCCCCTACGTGCGCCAGTACGTTGAGGATAGAGACATTACCGCCTGGTTTCTGCTCGACCTCAGTCCTTCGATGGCCTTTGGCCCGGCCGCGCGTCCCAAAGGACGGATGCTGATCGACTTCGTGGCGACGCTGGCCCGGTTGCTCACCCGGGGCGGCAACCGTATCGGGGCCATCCTGTACAACAACCGGCTCCAGAGCACCATCCCCCCGCGCAGCGGCCGCAATCAGGTGTTGCGCCTCATCCGGGATATGTTGCGGGAGCGTGAAGCGCCGGCTGGAGCGAGCACCGATCTCAGCGTGCTGCTCAACGCCGGCCTCAACACCTTTAAGCGCCGCTCCCTCGTCTTCGTCGTCTCCGACTTCATTAGCGAGCCGGGATGGGACCGCCCGCTGTCGCTGCTCGGCCGCCGTCATGAACTGTTGGCCATTCGCCTCTACGATCCCCGCGAAACGGAGCTGCCCGACGCCGGCATGATCGTCGTCGAAGACGCCGAAACCGGCGAGCAGCTCCTCGTCGACACCGGCGACCCCGCTTTCCGCCGCCGTTTTCAGGAGGCAGCCCAACGTCGCGAATCGCTTCTGCAAGAACAGGCACGGCAGGCCGCCGTCGACCTCTTCGCAATTTCCACGGAAGAAGAGCTGGTGCGGGCTATCGTGCGCATGGCCTCTCTGCGCAAGCGACGGCGACGATAATGACCCTGCTCTGGCCCTGGATGCTCCTGTCACTGCTGCTCGTCCCCCTCCTTGTGGGCCTTTACCTGTGGCTGCTGCGCCGTCGCCGGCGGGCGACCGCCGACCTCGGCCCGTTGGGGCTCGAGCAGAGCAGGGCCGCCCGCCGCCGACACGCGCCGCCCGCCTTTTACCTTCTCGGCCTGGCCTGCGTCCTGTTGGCGATGGCCCGGCCGGAAATGCCCGTCACGCTTCCCCGCGTCGAGGGTACGGTCGTTCTCGCCTTCGACGTCTCCAACAGCATGTTGGCCGACGATATCGAGCCGACGCGCATTGAAGCCGCCCGCGAGGCGGCCCGCGCCTTCGTCGAAAACCAGCCGAGCACGGTCCAGATCGGGATCGTGGCCTTCGGCAACGGCGGCCTCGTCATTCAGCCGCCGACCAGCGAGCAGGCCGAGCTTCTGGCTGCCATCGACCGCGTCAGCCCGCAGGGAGGCACCTCTCTGGGGCAGGGCATTTTCACCGCGCTCAACGCCATCGCCGAAGAACCAATCGCCCTGGACGAGGCCGGGCCGGCGGCCGAGGAGGCGCCGGAGGAACTGCCGGCGTTGGAGATCGGCGATCACTCGTCGGCCGTCATCTTGCTGCTGACTGACGGTGAGAATACGGGCGGGCCGGAGCCGCTGGACGTCGCGCAGCTTGCCGCCGAGGCCGGCGTGCGCATCTACCCGGTAGGCATCGGCAGCGGGGAAGGGGCCGTGCTGGAGGTAGAGGGTTTTAACGTTCACACGCGCCTGGATAAGCGCGCCCTGGAAGCGATCGCCGCCGTCACCAACGGTTTTTACTATCGGGCGACCGACGCCGAGTCGCTGCAGGAGATTTACCGCGAGGTCGATTTGCAGATGACGATCAAGGGAGAACGGAGGGAAGCAACCTCCCTCTTTGCCGGCGCCGGCGCCTTCTTTTTCCTCATCGGCGGCGCCCTCGCCATGCTCTGGTTCGGGCGCGTGCCATGACCACTTCCACAGCGAGGACGGTTGCCTTATGAGCGTGCTTTCACCCTGGCTTCTGATGGTGCTTTTGCTGATCCCGCTGCTGGCGGCCGCCTACGTCTGGATGCTGCGCCGCCGGCGCAAACACGCCGTGCGCTATTCCAGCCTCTCCCTCATCCGCGTGGCCCTGCCGGAGCGCTCGCGCTGGCGCCAGCATCTGCCTTTCGTCCTCCTCCTGCTGGGGCTGACGGGCTTGCTGGCGGCGGTCGCCCGTCCTGTGGCCCTGGTCGAAGTTCCCCTGAGCCGCACGACCATCATTCTCGCCCTCGACGTGTCGCGCAGCATGTGTGCCACCGACGTCGAACCCAACCGGCTGGCGGTGGCCCAGGATGCGGCGCTGGCTTTCATCGAGGATCAGGCTGACGGCACCCAGATCGGCGTTGTGGCTTTTGGCGACTTTGCCGAAGTGGTGATGCCGCCGACGACGGACAAAGAGGCGCTGACCGCCGCCGTCGAAACGTTGACCACGGCGCTGGGCACGGCCATCGGTAGCGCCACCTTGAAATCGATTGACGCCATCGCCGCCGTCAACTCAGCCGTCCCTCCCAGCGGCGCCAACCTCCAGGGAGAGGGGGCGGGCAGCGAGCCAGGGGACATTTACCAGCCAGACATCATCGTCTTGTTGACCGATGGGGCGAACAGCCGCGGGCCGCTCCCCCTTGACGCTGCACAGCAGGCAGCCGAGCGGGGCATCCGTGTTTACACCGTGGGTTTCGGTACCGCCGATCCAGGACAAATGATTTGTACAGGGCAACAGTTGGGTGGCGACGTGTTCGGAGGCCGCTTTGGGCGCGGTTTTGGCGGGGGAAACTTTGGTGGTGGGGGCGCCCTCCGGCGCTTCCTCGTCATTGACGAAGAGACGCTACAAGGCGTCGCCGATATGACGGGCGGCGACTACTTTCGCGCAGAAAGTGCCGAGCAATTACATGAAATCTTCCTCGATCTGCCCCGGCAAATCGTGCTGCAGGAAGAACGGATCGAAATTAGCGTTGTCTTCGCCGCTGTGGGTGGCCTTCTGGCTGCGGCGGCCATCGGCCTCTCCCTCTGGTGGCGCCGCTATCCGTAAGATTGGGAACGGCCGTCATCGGGAGGAGGAGGACGGATCCCCAGTTTCGCGCTCTGTCGCCCAGGTGGTCGTGTTTCTGCCTGTATTGACGGTGGCTATGTTAAACTGAGAGAAAACGGCCGCCGGAGAAAGAAGGGATGCTGCGTAAACTCGCCCAGGAAGGAGATCGCGTTCTCATATGGCGCAACTGTCGCGCCTGCGACGGCGACGGCCGCTTGTCCTGGCCGCACTGCGCCCTCTGTGGCCAGGAGGTGCCAGTCGACGATCCCTGGTGGCAAAGCGACGACGCTTACCTGCCCTGTGGCCACCCGACCGCTGATCTGGTCGAAACTGTTGCCTGTGATTCCTGTGATGGAAGCGGCCGCTCTCGCCAATGGGTGCCCCTGGACGAATATCGAGCCATTCGCCGCCGGGCCGTTGGCCGCGGCATTGTCCTTCTCGTCGCCGGCCTCATCCCTTTCATCGCCCTGGGCATCGCCGTCTATCAGGGCGGGCTCGATGCTCTCTGCGGAAGCTGGTGGTTTGGCTTATCCTTGCTTCCCGTCCTCGCGAGGCCGTAGAACTGAAAGGCTGGCTGTTAGGTTTCTGCCTAGAATAGGATAGTAGGGCGGTAACGCATTTTGACTTCTTCGAGTGCCTGCGTTACTATTTTCGCGTCCGGCCGCGCGCCGGACGCCGACAATTGAATAATGGGCAGACAACAGCGCATGGACCTCCCGTGAGCGGGAGGTTGACGAGGTGGAGGTTCCTCGCCCCCGGCGAGGGTCCGCCGTCTAGCTGCCGGTTTCAGCCGGCGGGCGGCGGAAATCGATTAATCAGCGGATGCCTCCAGGGCCGGCCACGGCCCTATGTTTTTTGCCCCGTACAAGTGGCGCTACAAAACGGCCGGGTAACCGGCCGCACAAAGCGCGTCGCAGTGGCTGCGAGCGACCGACATCGCTCGTGAGGAGCAAGGGGCGTCCTCCCCCAGAGAGCAGACAACGGTGTGGGCGCGCCTATCGTGTCAGTTGGCGCTTTGCCGGCGTCTCGAGGGTGTTCTTTTGTATGCCACGGCCGAGCCGGCGCTGCGTTTCTACCTTTACGGGAGGTTTCTATCATGTGTGGTATTGTTGGTTACGTTGGTCCTCGCCAGGCGCCCGCCGTCATTCTCAACGGTCTGAAACGGCTGGAATACCGGGGATATGATTCGGCCGGCCTGGCCGTCGTCGAACACAACGGGCAGATCGCTATTCGCCGCGACGTGGGCAAGCTCGTCAACCTGGAGGAGATGCTCGGCCGCTCGCCGCTCAAGGGGGAAGTGGGAATTGGCCACACCCGCTGGGCCACCCACGGCGCTCCCACCCAGCGCAACGCTCATCCTCATCTGGGTATGAACGGCCGCGTGGTCGTCGTCCACAACGGCATCGTCGAGAACTACCTGGCTCTGCGCGACGAGCTCCAGGCCGAGGGCGTGCGCTTCGACTCCGACACCGACACTGAAGTTATCGTTCAGTTGTTGGAGCGCCACGTCGAGGCTGGCCTCGACCTGCTGACGGCCGCTCGCCACACCTTCGAGTGCCTCGAAGGCTCCAACGCCGTCGTCGTCATGAGCATCGACGCGCCGGAGCAGCTTATTTGCGCTCGCCTGGGTAACGCCGGGGGCATCACTATCGGCGTTGGCGACGGCGAGATGTTCGTCGCCTCCGACATTCCCGCTATCCTCGAATACACGCGCGATATGGTTTTCCTGGAGAACCGGCAATTGGCCGTCGTGGATCGCGACGGTTATCGCGTGATGACGCTCGACGGCCGGCCCCTGGAACCGGAAGTCCACGCCATTTCCTGGGATCCGGTGAGCGCCGTCAAGGGGGAGTACAAGCACTTCATGCAGAAGGAGATCTTCGAGCAGCCCCGCGCCCTCATCGACACCCTCAGCGGCCGCGTCGACTTCGAGCAGGGCCGCATCGATCTCCCTGAAATGAACCTCGATCGTGACTTCGTCCGCCGCATGCGCAAGCTGGTCATCGTCGCCTGCGGGACCAGCTACTACGCCGGGCTGGTGGGCAAGTACCTGGTCGAATCCCTGGCGCGCATTCCCGTCGAGGTTGAATATGCGTCTGAGTTCCGCTACTACGATCCCATCCTCGACGACGAGACGGCCGTCCTTTCTATCACCCAGTCCGGGGAGACGGCCGACACCCTGGCCGCCTGCGATCTCGCCCGGCGGCAGGGCGCCAGGCTGTGGTCCATCGTCAACGTCATCGGCAGCCAGGCCATGCGCACGGCCGACGGTTACATCTCCATGCAGGCCGGCCCGGAGATCGGCGTTGCGAGCACGAAAGCGTTTACGACTTCTATGGTCGACCTCTTCTTACTGGCCTGCGTCCTCGGTCGCCTGCGCGGCGTCGTCGACCCGGAACGGGAGCGGCGCTGCGTCCAGGCTCTGAGCCATTTGCCCAATCTGGCCGGCCGCGTTCTCGACCGGGACGAGGAGTATGAAGAGCTGGCCAACCGCTTCTTCAAGGCGGAAGATTTTCTTTTCCTCGGTAGGGGTATCAACTATCCCATCGCCATGGAAGGTGCTCTCAAGCTTAAGGAGATCAGCTACATCCACGCCGAAGGCTACCCGGCGGCCGAGATGAAGCATGGCCCCATTGCCCTCATCGACGAGACGATGCCCGTCGTGGCTCTCGCTACCCGCGACCACCTGTACGAGAAGATGATCAACAACGTGCAGCAGGCCAAAGCCCGCGGCGGCGTCGTCATTGCCCTGGCCACTGAAGGCGACGAGGAGATTGCTGACAAGGCGGACCACGTCCTATACGTCCCCGAGGTCCCGCCCTTGCTGGCGCCCGTCGTCAACGTCATACCCCTACAACTGCTCAGTTACCACATCGCCGTCCGCCGCGGTTGCGACGTTGACCAGCCCCGTAATCTGGCCAAAAGTGTCACCGTCGAATAAGATTGTCCCATGACCAAACGAACCCTTAATGGTGTTGTCATCGAATGTATCCGTGGCGACATCGCCAGCCAGCCGGAGATGGACGCCGTGGTTAACGCTGCCAACGCCGAACTGCGCACGGGTGGCGGCGTCGCCGGGGCCATTCACCGCGCGGCCGGTCCCGGCCTTGAAGAAGAGT
Source organism: Promineifilaceae bacterium (SeqCode) (assembly GCA_033722615.1). Classification (GTDB taxonomy): domain Bacteria; phylum Chloroflexota; class Anaerolineae; order Promineifilales; family Promineifilaceae; genus JAAYYY01. The sequence goes on along the minus strand of JAWVYQ010000098.1, from coordinate 2,839 downwards.
GCCGGCCGCTGGCCCCTATCCGGCCGGGTGAGGCCGTCATTACCGGCGCCCACGACCTGCCCAACGATCACGTCATCCATTGCCTCGGCCCGGTCTACGGCGCCGACGAACCAGCCGACGAACTCCTCGCCGCCTGCTACCGCAACGCCCTGCAATTGGCCGAGGAAAACGACGTGCGCTCCATCGCCTTTCCCGCCATCTCTACCGGCGCCTTCGGCTATCCCCTCGAACCGGCCGCCCGCATTGCCATTCAGACCGTTCTCGACGAAGCGCCCGACCTCTCAATCGTCACGCACGTTCGTTTCGTTCTCTACGGTAAGCACGCTTTCGAGACGCACACCCGTGTGCTCCAGGAGCTGACCGGAGCAGGGGAAGAGTAGCAGGCTCAGCCTCCGGCTGGCCGGCGTCAGCGGCTGGCGCTCCGCGAGGTGCGTTTCGCCGTCGCCGCGACAATGCCTAGCAGGAGCTAGAGCGTAATCACCTGATCCGGCGGGTTGCCCGCCAGCGCTGAGTATAGGTCTGGGAAGCAGCCCACCTGCACGCCGTCCACCGTGCCGACAGTGTGTATCTCGGCCGGTTCCGTCCGCCCCTGGCCGTCCGGATCACACCACTTCGGTTGTCCCTTCGCCAGGTTGCGCTCCAGCGCGCACATGTCGCACATCATCAGCAACATGCCTTGCTCGTCTGCCACGGCCGCCAGCCGTTCCCCGATGGGATCTCCCTCCCGCAAGACAAATGTGTTGTCGTCGAAAAAGAACATGCCGACGACCTCCACGCCGTGCGTGCCGGCTTCCAGTTGCGGCAAAATCATCCGTCCCAGCTTGTAGCTGGCGGCGCGGGGATGGGCGAAGACGTAGGCAACTTTCATCAGGTAATCTCCTTTCACTTAAACGATTCTCCCGCTTGATCCTACTGTGTTGGCCCATACCGGCAAGGAGCGTTATTATCGCACTCGTTGAATTGAGTCTCCCAGGGGCTTCTGAAATGGTATCCAGAGATGTGGAACTGAGCGACGGTGTCGTGATCCTCCGGCCGCCCGGCCCGGACGACGTGAAGGGCCTGTTTGCGGCCGTGCATGAGTCGAGGGACGCTCTCCGGCCGTGGATGGGCTGGGTAAGCGACGATTATACCATCGCCGATACTCGCACCTGGATCGAATCCCAGCCGTCGAACTGGGAAGAGGGCGCCCACTATGGCTTCCTGATCACCGACGATGAAGGAACCGTCCTCGGCACGTGCGGCCTCGGCCATCCGAACAACGTCCACCGCTTTGCCAACCTCGGCTACTGGGTGCGCAGCGGCCGGCGCGGAGAAGGCATTGCCGGCCGGGCGACGCGCCTTCTCGCCGCCTTTGGTTTCCGTGAGCTGGACCTGGTGCGCGTCGAGATCGTCGTCTCCGTGGGCAATGCCGCCAGCCTGCGCGTAGCCGAAAAAGTGGGCGCTCGGCGCGAAGGCGTTCTGCGTAACCGCATCCTCGTGCGCGATGCCGTTCACGACGCCGTCATGCACTCGCTGGTGCCCGCCGATCTAGGTCTGGAACCGAGAATGGAGGAAGGTGGCAATGGCTGACAGCAATCGTGCCGCTTCAGGGATGGCCCCCGTGAACGGAGCACGGCTCTATTATGAAGCGGAGGGCGCCGGGGAGCCTTTGTTGTTGCTTCACGCTGGCGTTGCCGACAGCCGTATGTGGGAGCAGCAAGCGCCGGCTTTTGCCGAGCATTACTGGGTCATCCGCTGCGATCTGCGCGGCTTCGGCCGCACTGAGGTTCCGCCCGGCCCCTTTGCCTATCACGACGACGTGGCAGGCCTCCTCGACTTTCTCGAGGTCGAAAGCGCCCACCTGTTGGGCTGTTCCTTCGGGGCGCAGATTGCGCTGGACGTGGCGCTGGCCTACCCGCAGCGTGTACGGAGTCTGATCCTTGGCGCGCCCAGCGTCGGCGGCGAGACGCCTTCGCGGCGCATCCGGCGGTTCTGGGAGCAAGAGGAAGCGGCTTTGGAGGAGGGCGACCTGGAAGCGGCCGTTGAACTCAACCTCCGGCTGTGGGTCGACGGGCCGCAGCGAACGCCGGCAATGGTTGACGGGGCCGTGCGCCGGCGCGTGCACACCATGCAGCTGGAGGCCTTTCAAAAGGAAGTACCCGAGGGCGCGGAATGGCAGCGCCTGTCGCCGCCGGCGATCCAGCGGCTGGACGCCGTGCAAGCGCCGGCTCTCATCCTCGTCGGTCAATTGGACCTCGAAGAAAAGCGCGTCCTCGCCCGCCGGCTGGAAAGGGAGATAGATGGCGCGACGGCCATCGTCGTCGACGGCGCGGCGCACATGCTGAGCATGGAACGGCCGCGGACGTTCAACCGTCACGTTCTAGACTTTCTCGGCGCGCTCCCTGTGGCTTAGAAATCGCTTCCCCCACGCTCCGCCTTTGCTCTGAACGGCGTGCCGTTGGTCTCGGCGACACGCTGTTGGCAACAAGCGGGCTCAGCGCAGGCGCACCACGTCGGCTTCGGCGAAAATTGGTGGAACCTCCAACTCCAACCCCGGCCCCGCGTACAGCTCCGGTGGCACGCTGATGTCTGCCAGATACAGTTCCCCCACTTGCTCCTCCACCCCCGGCGCGCGCAGCCCTTCCTTGGGCAATGCCAGCGTCATCGTCGCCGCTGCCCGCACGGCCGGGTCAAAAACGGTGCCCGTTGCTGCATCGACTCCCGACGGCGCGTCTAACGCCAGAATGGGCGCTGCCTGCTCGTTGGCCCAGCGGATGAGATCGCCGGCCGTGCCTCGCGGCGCCCCACGCAAACTGTAGCCGATGACGCCGTCCACCACCAGGTCGGCCGTCACAACCTC
>JAWVYQ010000097.1:0-13696 GCA_033722615.1 Promineifilaceae bacterium (SeqCode) | reverse complement strand
TGCGGGCTGCGATTCCGGCGGCCGGGCTGACGGCTGCTTTTTATTCTGGCATTCCGTGGTTGACGCCGCCTATCGAACACCGTTCTCAGGCTTTCGGCTTCATCCTGCTCGCCATGCTTAGCGTTGGCGTGTGGCGTGCCCTTTACGCACGGCTGTTTGTCCAGCCCACTTTTCAGCACCGGGCGTTGATTGTGGGAGCGGGGCGCAGCGGCCGGGCGTTGGTGAGAGCGCTGCATGCAGAGGATGATCGCAGTGGCGCCAACCCGTTTCAGGGGACGGGTTATATTTTATTGGGTTTCATCGACGACGATCCTGCGTACCAGAGTAAGACGATAGAGATGGTGCCCGTTCTGGGCGATAGCCAGCGGCTGGTCGAGGCAGCGCTGCGGTTGCGGGCGGACGAAATCATCGTTTCGATAACGCGCGCCCACCGGATCCGGCCGGAACTATTTGAAGCCATTCTCGATTGCCGGGAGATGGGGTTGCCGATTACGACGATGCCCACCGTGTACGAACGGCTGACGGGGCGCGTGGCCGTCGAACACGCCAGCCGCAACATGGAAATTGCGGCCGGACAGACAGGCGGGCCGTTTTTCCGCTTTTACGGTTTACTCAAGCGCCTGATGGACGTCCTGTTGGCCCTGTCGGGGCTGGCCGTGCTTGTCCTTCTGGTCCCCTTTGTAGCGCTGGCCAACGCCTTCACCTCCCCAGGCCCCCTCTTCTTTCGCCAGGAGCGCATCGGTTACACGGGCCGAACCTTTGTCCTGCTCAAGTTCCGGTCGATGGTTCCGGACGCCGAGGGGGTGCAAGGGGCACAGTGGGCCCGGGAAGCCGACGCCCGTGTGACACCCGTTGGCCGCTGGTTGCGCTACACACATCTGGACGAACTGCCGCAGGTGATCAACGTGTTACGCGGCGAAATGAGCATCGTCGGCCCGCGTCCGGAAAGGCCGGAGTTCGTGGACAGGTTGTCGCGTGACATTCCCTTCTACCGTGCGCGGCACTCCGTCCGGCCGGGAATAACGGGTTGGGCGCAGATTCACCAGAATTACGGCGACTCGGTGGAAGGCGCCAAAGAGAAGCTGGAATACGACCTGTACTACGTCAAGCACGCATCGCCCGTGACCGACGTGCTCATCATCCTGCGGACAATATCGAAAGTGCTTGGCCTTCAAGGCCGATGAACGTCCTCTTTCTGACGCAGGTACTTCCCTACCCGTTGGTGGGGGGTGCCAAGATCCGCGCGTATTATATGCTGCGCACGCTGGCGCAGACGCACAATGTAACCCTCGTCTCGTTCGTGCGGGAGGATGACCGGCCGGAATACGTGGCGCATTTGCGCCAATTTTGCCGGCAGGTGCACGTCGCGCCGATGGAGCGTTCGCGCCTGCGGGATGGCCTGGCATTGGCCGAGAGTGTGGTGACGGGCCGGCCGGCCGTCATTGTGCGCGATCGGCTGCGCGTAATGCGACGCCTGCTGGCCCGATTAGTGCGCGAGGAACACTTTGACGTGGTGCACGCCGACCAGACGACGATGGCCCAGTATGCGCTATATGCCCGCAGCGTGAGCGCAAACGGGCGGCCGCCACGGCTGGTGTTGGACCAGCATAACGCTTTGCACCTGTTGGTGAAACGTCAGGCGCGTTACGAGCGAGGTCCGGCGCGCTGGTTATGGCGGTGGGAGGCAGCGCGCCTGCGCCGCTATGAGGCCGATCTCTGCCGCCGTTTTGACCGCATCCTGACGGTGACGGCCGAGGATCGACAGGCGTTGTTGGGGCTGTTGCCTCGAAGTGAAGCGACGGCCGTCGACAAGCGGCTGAGGGTAATCCCGATTTGTGTGGATCCGGGCGAGCAGCCCGCGCTGCAACCGGTGGCACAGAGTGGGCACATTCTCCATTTGGGGACGATGTTTTGGCCGCCAAACGTGGAGGGCGTCTTGTGGTTCGCACAGGAAGTGTTGCCCCGGGTGTTACGGGAGGCGCCCGATGCCTGTTTTACAATTGCCGGTAAAAATCCGCCCCCGGCCGTGCAGGCGCTGGCCGATGCCGGCTCCCCCGTGGCCGGGCACGTTGAGGTGACCGGTTTCGTGGCCGACCCCCAGCCGCTCCTGGATCGCAGTCGCGTCTTCATCGTGCCGGTGAGGGCCGGCGGTGGCATGCGCGTCAAGATTCTTGATGCGTGGCAGTGGGGGCTGCCGGTCGTTTCCACGACGGTAGGGGCGGAGGGGATCGACGTTCGGCCGGAGGAGAACGTCTTGCTGGCCGACACGCCGGCCGCGTTCGCCGAGGCTGTCGTTCGCGTTTTGAGGCGTGACGAGGTGGCGGAGCGCCTGCGCCGGAACGGCCGGCGCTGGGTGGCAAGGCACTACGATTGGCGCCAGGAATACGGCCGCGTGGAAGAACTCTACCAGGGGTTGCAGGGAGCGCAGGCATGAAGGCATTGATGACGGCTTTTAACCGGCAGGAAAGTGTCAAATCGAGCGCGCCTGCGCCCGTGGGTGTGGACGATCTGGCGGGCGAATTTCTCATCCGCTGCCTGGCGGCGCGCTGCCTGGCGCCGGACCGTCGGCCCGGGGCGCTGGACGCTGCGCGCGTGCTGGCGGCCGGGGACGCGTTCGATTGGCAGGGCGTCTACCAGCGGGCGCTGGAGGAGCGGGTTGCCCCGTTGCTGCATACCGTCCTCGGCGATGAGGCGTTCGTCCCTCCGGCCGTGCGCCGCCGGTTGCAAGAGGCCTATCTGGCGACGGCGCGCCGCAATCTGTTGCTGTTTCACGAGTTGGAGGAAGCGCTCTCGACCCTGAGCGAAGCGGGCGTCGACGCTCTCGTGCTCAAGGGCGGCGCTCTGGCCGAGACCGTTTACCATAATATCGCCGTGCGCCCGCTAACGGATTTTGACCTGCTCGTACACAGAGAACGCGCGTCACGGGCCATCGAGATGCTGAGCGCTCTGGGATATGAGCAGACCAGGGTTGAGCCCCATATGGGCCTGGCTTTGCGCCATGGGAATGAAGTTCTTTTGCGCAAGCAGGGCCCGCTAGACGTTCATCTGGAACTCCATTGGAGCCTTTTCGACTCTCCCCATTACCAGGAGCGGTTGCCGATGGCGTGGTTTTGGGAGAGCGCGATCCCGGGTGCCGCAGCCGGCGGGTTGGCGGCCGTCTTGAGCCCCGAAGCACAATTACTCCACCTCTGCGGGCATCTGATGTTGCATCATCGGGGTGACGAATTGCTGTGGCTGCACGACGTGGCTGAGTTATTGTGTGTTTACGAAGGGCGGATTGCATGGTCGCTGGTGCTGGAGATGGCGGAAGCGTGTGACCTTGTCTTGCCCGTACAGCGGGTTATTTCTGTAGTGGCTGCCGGGTGGGGGGCGCCGGTTCCGGCCGGCGTGTTGGCTCGGTTGGCCGGTATGACCCCTTCCCCGGGCGAGGTGCAGGTCTTCTCCTGGTTGAGCGGTGAGGAGCGGCCGGTACTGGAGCGATTTTGGGCAGACCTGGCAACGATGCCCAGCTGGTCAGAGCGCTTTTCCTACGCTCTGCGTCAGCTCTTTCCCTCGCGCCGGTATATGCGCCACCGTTACGGCGTCAGCCATCCGTTGCTGCTGCCCCTCGCCTACCCTTACCGTTGGGGATTGGGCCTTTACCGGGCCATCGTCGCCGATGCCGATGAGTGATGATAGGGCGGCGACCGGCGCTTAATGATCCTGTGACCGTTGTTCCTTTTTGCCGCCGCCGGAAAGTAACGTCATAATAGATAGTTCAAGCTCGCGGTCGTTCGCCGGATTGCCCATTCGTATGAGAAGAGGCGCCGGCCGGCAAGCAGCGGTCGGACGTAAAGAGGCGCATCGTATGGAACTGAGGGATTATCTAATTCCAATCCGCAAATGGTGGTGGCTGTTGCTCCTGGCGACGGTCGTCTCGACGGGCGCCAGCCTCGTGGCTACTCGACTGCAAGATCCTCTGTACCAGACGACGACGACGTTGATGATTGGGCAGGCGATTGAAGATCCAAATCCTAACAACGTCTCCATTTATTTGACACAGCAACTGGCACAAAGCTATGCGGAGATTGCGAAACGGCAACCTGTGCGGGATGCGACGATGGAGGAGCTGGGGTTGACGTGGCTCCCGGAGTACCGGGTTTCAGTCGTTCCGAACACACAGCTTCTAGAAATCACCGTCGTCGACACCGAGCCGGTGCGGGCGCAGGCAGTGGCCAATACGCTGGCCGAACAGCTGGTGTTACAAAGCCCGACGAGCACACAGGAGGAGGAGCAACAACGCCAGGCGTTCATTGACGGGCAACTGGACTCTCTGGAGACAAAGATAACGGAAACGGAGGGGGAGATCGCCGAACTACAGGCGGAAATGGCGAACATGATCAGCGCTCGCCAGATTGCCAACACGCAATCGCAGATCGCGACGTTGCAGTCGAAGCTGACGACGTTGCAGGACAACTATGCACGTCTGCTGTCGAACACGCGGGAAGGCGCCATCAACACGTTGCACGTTATTGAGCATGCAACGCTGCCTCAGGATCCGGTCAATGCCAATCGGTTGACGACCATTCTCCTGGGGGCGGCCATTGGCCTGGTGCTTTCGACCGGCGCCGCTTACCTGATAGAGTACATGGATGACACGTTAAAGACGCCGGACGAGATCAGTCGGGAGCTGGAGTTGCCGGTCATCGGCTACATTGCCGAAATGCCGAGCGCGCGCGGGAATGGGGTGGGGGCCATTGTCGCCGAACAGCCGCGCTCGCCCGTCGCCGAGGCCTACCGTTCGCTGCGCACGAATCTGGAGTTCGCGGGCGTGGATAGGCCACTGCAGACGATCTTGATCACGAGCCCGAATCCTACTGACGGTAAGACGACGGTGGCCGCCAACCTGGCAGTGATGATGGCGCAAGGAGGGAAAAGGACGCTGCTCGTAGACGCCGACCTGCGCCGTCCTCGGGTCCATAGCATGCTGGACGTCGCCAATCATTTTGGCCTGAGCGACGTTTTCCGCGACCGGCTGGCGGTGGGCGAAGCCGTTCAGGCGTGGAATGGTATGGAGGGACTACGGGTGCTTTCCAGCGGTAGCCTGCCTCCTAATCCTGCCGAGTTGTTAGGGTCGGCAAAGATGGATCAGATTTTGGAGGAGGCCCAGGAGACGGCCGACGTGGTGGTCATCGATAGCCCGCCCTTCCTTGTATCAGATGCTTCGGTGCTTGCGGCCAAGGTGGATGGTGTGGTGCTGGTCATTCGTCCGGGCCGGACGAACGTGACAACGGCGAAGGCCTTGTTAGAGCAGTTCCACAGGGCGGATGCTCAGGTTGTGGGCGTGGTGTTGAACCGTATTCCGCGCGGCGGCGGGTTCTTTTACGGCGGATATCAATATTACTACGCACCCTATTACGACTCGAACAACTATTACACGAACGGCCAGGCAAGCCCGGCCAACGGCCGGTCCGTCGCTCGAGGGGCTTTGTCTGGGCTGTTAACGCGCCTGCGCGGCCCGGCGACCGAAGACGAGGAGTAGGGCCAGCGGCGGCCGCCATCGTGTGCAAAGGGCGGCCGTGGCGTCGTCGTATGAGCGGAATTGCCGGCATTGTGAGTTTCGATGGGGAACCGATTCGACGACCGTTGGTGCGAAGGATTGTCGGCGCCCTGGCCTTTCGCGGACCGGACGGCCAGGGGGTGTGGAGTGGCGGCGGCACTTGCCTGGTTCATACCTCCCTCGCGGTGTCAGACGGCCCGCGAGAGCGACAACCCTACACGCTGGACGGCGAGGTGTGGATTGTAGCCGACGCCAGGGTGGACGGACGGGAGGAGCTGGCGCGAAAACTCTCTTCACGCGCGGGACGGCCGTTGGACGAAGCGACCGACGTAGAATTGCTCCTGCGCAGCTATCTTGAGTGGGGAAGCGGCTGCGTGGATCACCTGTTGGGCGATTTCGCGTTTGCTATCTGGGATGGGCGATCACGGCAATTGTTTTGTGCGCGAGACCACTTTGGGGTGAAGCCTCTCTATTATGCGCACCGGGACGGCTTATTCATCTTCAGTAACACGTTGCGCTGTGTGTTGGCTCATCCGGCCGCCTCGGATGCGCTGAATGAATTAGCCATCGCCGATTTCCTCCTGTTCGGCTACAACAAGGATGCGGGGACGACGACGTTTGCCGACGTGAAGCGTCTGCGGCCGAGTCACACGCTGTTGCTCAGTGATGGAGAGTTGGAAGACCAGTCATACTGGCAATTGCCGGTAGAAGAGCCGCTTGGGTACCGGCGTGGGGAGACATATGTCGAGCGATTTCGCGAACTATTTGACCAGGCAGTTGCCGACCGGCTGCGGACGTCGCAGGTAACTGTGTTGATGAGCGGCGGGCTGGATTCGACGTCCGTGGCGGCGACGGCTCACGCTTTTCTGGCGCAGCGCGATGGCTCCTTTGGCCTACACATATTTACTGGTGGCTACGAGGGGTTGATCCCTGACCGCGAAAAGCACTATAGTGAGCTAATGGCCGATCATCTTGGCGTTGCGGCTCGCTTCTTTCCGGCCGACAACTATGAACTCTATCAGGGGTGGGATGATGACGACGCACGGCTGCCGCCCCAGCCGACCGACGACGCGTTTCCGGCTGTTTCCAGAGATATGTTCGCTGTGGCCGTTGGGCAAAGCCCCGTCGTCCTGACAGGCATGGGGGGCGATCCGGCTCTTTATCCGTCGCAACGGTTTCCGTTAGCTCTGATTCCTCCGGGCCATTTTCAGTCTACGCTAGCGCAGTTGGCGCATTTTGTCCCCAGGCGGCGACGGTTGCCCCCCCTCTACCTACGCACGACGGTACAGCGGTGGCTGGGGCGTTATCCGCCGGCGAGGGCTTATCCGGCGTGGTTGAACGATAAGTTCGTGCGCATGCTGGGCCTGCGCGCGCGCTGGGAAGCGATGGAATCGGCCGCTGCGGCGGTAGAACATCCGTGGCGGCCGGAGGCACATCGCTTGCTGAGTAAGGTGTTCTGGCCACACCTGTTTGAAAATCACTATGATGCGGGAGCCACGGGCCATCCAATTGAGATCCGGCATCCTTATTTTGACGTGCGCCTGGTCCGCTTTCTGTTGCGGGTGCCGCCCCTGCCTTGGTTCATCCGCAAGGAGCTCGTGCGCCAGGGGATGCATGACCGGTTGCCGGATGCTATACGTTTGCGGCCGAAAACGACCCTGCCGGGCAATCCGCTCTGGTCGCTGATGGACGAGAAGGGTAGAGAGTGGATAGAGAGGGCGGTCACAGCACCCCCCTTGCAGCATTTTGTGGACGCTGAAAAGTATATGGACGCTTACGACGCGCGGCGCGAACTGGGTGCTTTCCAGTCTCCGCAGCTTACCCGGCCGCTAAGCCTGGCAATCTGGCTGCATCAGTCGGATCTTTTCCCCCAAAGGTCACGTCCTAAATAGCCTATTGCCCTTTCACATTATGTCTTATATACTTTTTACTGAGTTTCGTATGCGTAGGGGGTGGAATTATTGAGCGCCACGTATAGAGTATGTTTTGACCAAACGATATCTTCAGGAGATACATAATGAAGAAAGCAAATAATGTTACTCGTAAGAAGTACAACGCTCCGAAGTTTACCGTGTACGGTGACATTACCGACCTGACCAAGGCCAGCGATAGCGGAACTGGCGATGGTGTCTTTCCAACTTCCCTGTCTGGGACGTCAACCTGACGCTCTGGCGCTGTGCTTCTAGTAGGTTTTAGGTACCGGCTCCTATAGTTGTTTTACACCTTTTTTGGTCTGTCGCTACGTTCAACTAAATCGCTTCCTGGTTCTGTGGCTGGTCCTGAACCGTCGCGCGTGGATGTTTCCGTTGTTTGGGCTGGTGAGCCACCCGAAGCTTCCTTTTCGCCCCTTGCACATTGGTTCGATAGTCCGCTTGAAATCGGCGATGTCCCGCTGTTGAGAGCGTGGAAGCTCGACGCGGGCTGGGTCCGTCTCGTTTACTGGAATGGCGTCGAGTTTCTAATCGACGACCGCGCTGAAGAAGTGCGCGTCTTCTGGCCGTCTGGCGTCAGCTTTGAAGAGGCGGTTTCTCTGCTGTTTGATGATATTCTGGCCCTCCTCTTGCGCTGGCGTGGGATGACTTGCCTGCACGCCAGCGCCGTTCGGGTGGGGGATGGAGCCGTGGCCTTTGTGGGTAACGTCGGATCGGGGAAGTCAACGACGGCAGCCGCTCTGGGACAGAGGGGATACCCGCTCATCACCGATGACCTGCTGCCACTTGTGCGGAAGGACGGGCGTTTCTTCGCGCAACCTGCGTATCCTCGTCTGCGCTTGTGGCCAGAGTCGGCGGTTGCGCTGGGACACGACGATGATCGCTTGCCTCGGCTGGCACCCGGCCGGGAAAAGCGGCACCTGAATCTCCTGGAGAATGGATATTCTTTTCAGCAACAATCGGTAGCCCTGGCGGCCGTATACCTGTTCGGGGCGCGCACGGACGACGAGGCAGCGCCCTATGTGGAGGCTGTTTCAGCCCAGGAGGCCGTCATTGCCTTGCTGGCTAACAAGTACACCAAATACTTGTTGGATAAGGAGATGTCGGCCGAGGACTTCAGCACCGTGACCCAGCTAGTCGCACGGATCCCGATACGACGACTTGTTCCCCACAAAGAGATCGAGCGCTTGCCTCAACTCTGTGCGTGTATCCTCGCCGAAACTGGCTCTCTGTCGCCTTAGATCCTTCCACCCCAAATCTGTCTCCCCAGTCTCGACAAAGATCTTGTTTGCTCTATCCGTGATTGCCCCTCCCTCCGGAGTAAGTTTGGTCGTAAGGTAGGTGGGATATAGTTAATTAGTACTATATTAGAGGATTCAAGGCAGTTAAGTAGAGGAGCGAAGATAATGCGCAAGACGAAATACTTTGGGGTGGTGGCTTTTCTGGCGTTGCTCGTTTTGGTGCTTCCGGGCAGCAGGGCGAGCGCGCAGAGTTCGTTCGTCTGCATGCCGACCTGTGACGAAACAGACGGCCGGTTCTTTTCCCTTGCTGGCGCTGAGTTAATCACGCTTGGTGAAGCCAGTATGGATGTTGAATTAGTAGCACCCAGTGGTGCCAGCGAATTGCAGATCGACATTTTCGATGGCGAAACCGGCGGCCATTGGGATCATGGTAGTGACGAACTGGTATACACTCTGTACGAAGATCCGGACGGGGACGGCACTGGCACAGTGCAGGCCGGCCAGTGGCAGGGTGGTGACATGTTGGACAACGACTGGTACACGGTTGTTGTGCCGACCAGCGAAAGTGCACGGGCGCCAAACGGCAGCTTTTACTACACCCTGGTCATTACAAACGACAATCCAGGCGGCTCCAGCGAGAGCAACTTCAAACTGCGGACAACGAGTGCGCTTCTCTTTCTCAGGCCGGTGTCTTTCTCGTTTGTGGCCCCGGTGCGGAACAGTATAGACGTAGACATCATTTACCCTGAGTTTCCTAGCGTGACGCCGACGACGTACGATGGTACGTGGGACATTTATTTTTCTGTCCAGGAGCCGGCGACCTACCTGGAGCTATGGGGTGGTGATTTCGATTATGGTTCCTACGACTGCGTCGACAATGATACGGATGATCCAGACACGCCGAATGACGTCCTTCCCGAATGGTCGGTTGGGCCGGGGGCGCGCTTTGAGGGTGTTGCCGTAGGCACGCGCGAGTGCACGGGGACGACAGGGATCCGCACGGGTGAACCGGCAGACGACAATGCAAACGAATACACGCGCCGCTCGCCAAGTGTGCGGTACGAGCTGACGACTCCTGACGGCGTCACATTTGCCAACGAAAATCCTTCCGGTAACCAGGAATGGGAACAGTTCCGGATTGAGACGGATACAAACGTGCCGGCCGACTACTACGTGGACGATCTCTTGCCTGCTGGGCGCTACCATATTTCGCTCGAAGGCACTGACATGAATAACCTCAACGCCTGGCATTTCGATTATGACGTTCTCTGCGTGGACGAGGCAGGCGAGCCGTGCCCGGTTCCGCCGGATCCCTATCTGATCGGCGACTACGTCTGGTTAGACACGAATGGCAACGGCGAACAGGATGAGGGTCCGGATGCGGGTATCGCCGGCGTGATCGTCAACCTGCTGAATGAAGACGGCGAGGTGGTCGCGACGACGACGACGGACGCCGACGGTTACTATTACTTCGACGTCCTGCCGGGCACACATACGGTTGTCGTGGACCCTGAGAACTTCGAGCCGGGTGGCCCGCTGGACGGGCTGACTTCCACAACGGGCAATAGCCACACGAACACCGTTGTCGACGCCAACATCTTGACCTATGACTTCGGCTACGTTCCGCAGGGCAAGAGCGATTGCTTCAACGTTAAGGTCGGCCATGCCAAGGAGATGCGCAAGGGCGACGACACGTTGCTGATTATCAAGATCTGGAATTCGTGTAAGCCAGAACTGGACTACGTTGCTTTCTCCCTGCCGGATGGTGTGGTTGCCACCTTCCCTGAAGATGGCACTATCTACACGAGCCCAACCGGCCGGACTTACCTGGTCGAGAATCCCACCGACGATCCCTTCTACAGCATCAAGTTTGCGTCGGAAAGCGATGGGATCGGCAACGGAGAAAGGGATCTCTTTAAGTACACGATACCCAATGAAGCGTATGATTCGAACGATATGCTTACGGTCCAGTTCAAGGCCGGGCAGATTGTGGAAACGGTGTCGGTCGACCTTCCCCCCGCCAGATAGGCGGCGCGAAGCACGTGTGAATCGTTGACACGAACCGTTGAGGAGTGGGTTCGGGCAAATGCCCGGACCCACTTTTTTTTGTGGGCAGGGAGCGCTTTCCTTATTAGCGTGTTCATAAGGATGAGGGAAAACGTCTTGTCAAATGAGGGGGCTTCGGCCAGGATTGTTTCCCGAAAAGCGAGTAGAACTGATAATTAGCGATAGAAGGCAGGTATTTTACGATGAAAATATTGGTGACCGGGGGCGCAGGTTATATTGGCAGCGTGGTGGTATCGGAATTGGTTAAGGCCGGAGACGAGGTCGTCGTCGTCGACAATTTGTCGCAGGGACATCGGGCGGCCGTCCATTCACAAGCCGTTTTCGTGGAGGGTGATCTGGCCGACAAGGCGCTGCTGGCGGAGACGATGGCCGAACACCGGCCGGAAGCCATCATGCACTTCGCGTCGAATACGCTGGTGGGCGAATCGGTCGAGAAGCCGTTTATGTATCTGGGGGATAATGTGACCAACGGCCTCAACCTGCTACAGAATGCGGTGGCGTATGGCGTCCGGCGATTTATCCTTTCTTCCACGGCCAATCTGTTCGACGATCCTGAGCGGATTCCCATCCGTGCGGACGAGCGGATTGTGCCGGGGAGCCCATACGGGGAGTCGAAACATATGTTGGAACGCCTTTTACATTGGATGGACGAGATTTACGGCCTGCGCTATGCAGCGCTCCGTTACTTCAACGCCTGTGGGGCCGCTTCGGCCGATCTGGGCGAGGATCACGATCCGGAGACTCATCTGATTCCCCTGGTGCTGCAAGTTGCCCTGGAGCAGCGAGAGAAGATCGTCATTTTTGGCGACGATTACGATACGCCGGATGGGACCTGTATCCGCGATTACGTCCACGTACTGGATCTGGCCGATGCCCACATTCGTGCATTGCGCGCGCTGGATGGTGGCAGCCGGCGCTACAATCTGGGCAACGGCCGCGGCTTCAGCGTGAAAGAGGTGGTCGAGACGGCGCGGCAAGTGACGGGTCATCCCATTCCGGCCGAGGTGGGGCCGCGCCGACCCGGCGATCCGGCTACTTTAATTGCCGATAGTGAATTGATTAAGGAGGAGCTAGAGTGGGAGCCGCACTATCCCGACCTCTATGATATTATCGAAAGCGCCTGGAAGTGGCATCGAAAACATCCGCATGGTTATGAGGAGTAATCTGTGAACAGACGTGTGACGTACCTGGTCGGGCTTATCTTGTTGGTGGGGGCCGTCGTCGTGCTTGCCGTCGTGTTGCGGCAGGAGGAGCCTGCGCCGACGCCGGTCGCCGACGGGGCGGACGTGACTGAAACGGCGACGGCGGCCGCGACGCCAACGGCCGAACCGACATCCACCGCTACTGCACCGGCACCAACAGCTACCGCGACAGTCACGACGGCCACCGCGACGGCGCCGGCGCCAACGGAGACGGCGACGCCGGCAGCCGAAGAGGCAGCTTACGAACCCGCCTTCGAACCGGCAGCCTGCCAGTTTGAAGTGCCCGGAGGTCGAGAGGTTGAGTGTGGCTACCTGATCGTTCCTGAAGATCGGGAAAATCTGGATGACGGCGACACGGTGCGCCTCCACGTCGCCGTTTTTGCCAGCGAGAGCGAGACGCCGGAATCGGCTCCCATCGTTTATCTGGCCGGTGGGCCGGGCGGCGATGCGTTGGAGACGGTCCCCTTCGTTTTTGAGAGCCGCTTCGCGCCGTTCCTGGAGAACGGGGAGCTGATCATGTTCGACCAGCGGGGCACCGGTTACTCTGAGCCCTCGCTGGCCTGTCCGGAGTACACCGAGCTGTCGCTGGAGTTGCTGGATGACGTTCTGACGCCGCAAGAGGCGGTGGACGTTTACCTGGAAGCGCTGGCGGCGTGCCACGAACGCCTGGAGGCTGAAGGAGTCGATTTCACGGCTTACAATAGCGCCGCCAGCGCGGCCGACGTGCGCGATCTGCGGCAGGCGCTGGGATATGAGGAAATCAATCTCTTTGGCGTCTCCTACGGCACGCGCCTGGCGCAGACCATCGTGCGCGATTTTCCGGAAGGTATCCGCAGCGTGACGCTTGATTCCGCCTATCCTATCGCCGCCAATATCGTGCTGGAAACGCCCGCCAACCTGGCGCGGGCCTTGAACGTTTTCTTTGAAGGTTGCGCGGCCGATACGGCGTGCCAGAATGCCTATCCCGATCTGGAGGATCGCTTCTGGGAGTTGGTGGAGGCGACAGACGAGGAGCCGATCACGGTGCCCGTCCAGTATGCATTCACCGGCGAACAGTATGACGCCGCGTTGGTCGGCGACGACCTGATCGGCGTGCTTTTCCAGGGATTGTACTCGGCCGAGATTATCCCCGTTCTCCCCCAGGTCATTTCCGATACCATCGGCGGCGATTATGGCCTGTTGGGCACATTGCTTTCGAACTTCTTGTTGAATAATGAGTTCTCTAGCGTGGGCATGCAATTTTCGGTGCAATGTCATGAGGAGATTGTCTTTGCCGAACCGGCGCAGGCAGAGGCGGCCGTGGAAGCTTATCCGCGATTAGAAGATTTCTTCGTCAGCAGTGCCAGCGTCGGCCGGGCGGCCTTCGACGTGTGTGCCATGTGGGAGGCCGGACAGGCGCCCCCTCTTGAAGAGGAAGCGGTTAGCAGTGATCTCCCCACGCTGATTTTGGCCGGCGAGTACGATCCGATCACGCCGCCCTCCTGGGGCGAGTCGGTGGCGGCCGGTTTCAGCAACAGCATGTTCTTCACCTTTCCCGGACTCGGCCACGGCGTCAGCCTGGACGGCGGATGCCCCCTGAGTGTGATGCTGGCCTTCCTCGACGATCCCACGACCGCCCCCGATGGTGCGTGTGTCGAGACGATGGCCGGCCCCAACTTCCGCGTACCGGGCGAGGCAGTCGCCGAGGTTTCGTTGGAGCCGTTTACGACGGACATC
>JAWVYQ010000096.1:0-14154 GCA_033722615.1 Promineifilaceae bacterium (SeqCode) | reverse complement strand
TCGTAGGTGGCGGCGCGGGCGGCCGGAATGCGAGCGACGATCAGGACGGCCAGCAAGAGGACGAGGCCGAGCGTGATGCTGGTCGCCAGGGAGAAGAGGTTTCTACTTTTATTCATTTGTCCCTCCAAAGCTTTCTGTGAGAGTCAACTGGCTGCAACGTGTGAGGCTGTGGCACAAGACGTGCAGGAGATTATATCATAGGATGCGGTCGCGCCGTCAAAAGATTTACATTTCGACGGTCTCGGGTTACAATTCTGGCGTCTTACAGCATCCGCATCTCCTGCCAGCATACCGAAAAGCAAACGCGACGCCCGTTCATTCATATGAAGTGCTCCAATTTTTGAAATTTCCGATTCGGAGTGAGGGCGGTCAAACACACCTCTCTGTACAGGCGGTAGCGCGGCGCGATCGATTTATTCGTCTCGCACATTCATGAGAAGGAGGCACCAGCGATGGCAGATGACCCGTTGACGTTCGAAGATTTTAATCTGGAGATGACGGATTTACAGGAGGACGGCACGTTTACCGTGCGCGTGATTGGGCAGGCGCCGGGGGGCGAGATGCGGGCGGATCAGGCGGAGACGGCGACTTACGACGCCGACGCGTTCGAGACGTCGTTGCGCAAGCTGGAGGCGCGCCGCCTGAAGGAAAATGAGATGATTGAGCTGGGGGAGGCGCTGGCAGAGATGATGCTCCCCGGCCGGGTGGGCGAATTGTTTGAGGATAGCCTGAAGGTGGTGGAGAATGCTGGCAAGGGATTGCGCGTTCGCCTGCGCGTTGGGCCTCTCGAACTGGCGGCTCTGCCCTGGGAATACGTCTACCAGCAGAAGACGCCGGGCGAGAAGGTCGGGCATGATTTTTTGGCCTTGCGCGAAAACGTGTCGATTACGCGCTACGAAACGACGGGGGCGCCGTTGCAGCCGCTAGAGGGGAGAGAAAAGTTGCGCATTGTCGCCGCGCTGGCCAGCCCGCTGGATCAGGACATCCTGAATTTGGAGAAGGACAAGGAGGCGATTCAGGAGGCCGTAGGCAAGCTGAAGTCTCAACTGGGCGAGGCTCAGGATCAGGTAGAGAGTGTGGTGCTGGAGCAGGCTACGCGTGACGCGCTACTAAATGCGCTGGATAGCGCCGACATCTTCCACTTTTCGGGCCACGGCATTTTCGAAGGTACCGAAATGACGGCGGAAGGGAAGTTGTTGAAGAAGGGGCGGATTCTCCTGGAGACGGCCGAGGCGAAATCGGACCGCTTTGATAGCGGCCAACTGGCCACGGTCTTGCGCGGGGCGGGTGTGCGGCTGGTGGTGCTGGGCGCCTGCGAGTCGGCCGCCCGGGACGAGGGGGGCGCCTGGACGGGGGTGGCGCCGGCCCTGGTGCGGGAGGAGGTGCCGGCCGTCGTTGCCATGCAGTTCAAGGTGTTGGACAAGAACGCCATTCACTTCATTGCCCACCTGTATACGCGCGTGCTCGGCGGATACACTGTCGACGAAGCAGTGGCGCACGCGCGCCGGGCGATTTTCGTGCAGAGCGACAAGGGGGCGGCCGAGCGCGATTGGGGCGTACCCGTTCTATATCTGCGCGCGCCTGACGGCCTGCTTTTCCCGCTGCCGGAAGCGGCGGAGGGCGAAGCGGCCGAGGCGGAATCGCCGGCCGTCCTCGTCCAGCGCCAGCTGGGCAAGGTGCGCGGCGTGGTTATCGGCGCCGATATAGCGGACCTGGATGCGCTGTCGGGCCGCCGCGTGGAAGTGCGCGACACGATTGACGTGGTGGAGGCGGGCGGGCACGCGACGGGTGTCAGGATCGGGGGGCCGAGTGGGGACCCGCGGACGCAGCCGCCCCCGCCGGAAAGCAACGATGCGGACGCGGATGAAGAGAGTGAGTGACGACGAAAGTTAATGACTCTTCGACTTAGCTTTAAGGAGGCAAGTTGACGATGGCCAATCAGGATATGCAGACGACGATGCGCGCCTATGAAGAGGCGATTGCCACATTGTACGCGCAACCGGCCGGGGAATTGTCGGAGCGGGGCGCGGGAGAGATTGCCGACGTGCCGGAGATGGAGGCGCGAATGGACGCCGTCATCGGGCAATCTCGGAGTGTGCGCGAGGCGCTGGCTGCCGGGCAAGAGTCGGAGCGGGCGGAGGAGCGGGAGCTGGCGCAGTTGCAGTTGCTGGCTTCGGCGGCGATGGACTTGCACGTGGCCAGCGACATGGTGCGGCGGGCAGAGGAGGGCGTGCCGGCCGGCGTGGTGGAGCGCAGCGCGACGGCGCCAACTGCGATGGCGGAGTTGCACCAGATTCTGAGGGCGACGCCGGAGGTGGGAATGCGCTCCCTCGTGGCCGGCGAAGTGGAGCGCGCGACCGGCCCGACCCATCCTGCCGCGGCAAAGGCCTCGCTGCTGGAGGCAGTGGAAGGCACCCTCTTCGACATTCGCGACGAGGCGGCCAGCGTGGGCGAGACGGCTATCAAGAATTTAGATGAATTGCCTGTGCCTGCGATCAAAGACGGGCTGGCGACGATCGCCGGGGACGTGCTGGAGAAGTTGGGTGAGGGGGCGTCGTTATTGGTGCGCAAGGCGGCGACGCTGGTGGCGGAAGCTATCGACAAGATCTTGCAGTTGCTCGGCAAGAAAGCCGAGGACAAGGCGCGACAGCAGATAGCACAATGGGTCGAGGATCTGAAGGAAGGCACGTTGCTCGAGACACTGTTGCAGCGCCTTTACGAGCCGGATCGCATTCGCCAGTCGGTGGAGGAGAGCGTCGAGCAGGCGGGCGACTTGGGGGCGGACCGGTATAACGAGGCGGCGGAGGCCGTGAACGAACTGGCGACCAAATTCCGCAAGCAGACGGGGACGACGACGTGGGTTCTGAAGGGGTTGACGTGGGCAAGTCCGTGGATTCTGGGGCTCGGGCCGCAAGGCGCGCCCATCCTGGCCGGCGCTTACGCGCTGACGTTGGGCTACGTCGTTTTCCTCGGCGGCGATTACGCGGACTGGTTCCGCCTTGGCGAAGGCGGGCGGCTGGATCTGGTGCCGGGCGTACGGACGGTGGTCGGCGAGAAGCTGGCGGCCGCCGGATAGCCATCGGCCAGGGCGCAGATTCGGTCTTCGTTGCGTTTCTAGCCGTGGCGGGCGAGCGAGAAGGATATTGGATGTCAGGCAGCGGTGCGGTCGGGCCGACGGCTTCCGCCGCACCGGGAGGTTACGGCCGTGAGTAATGGAGACGCGCAGCAAACGACGATTCAGGTCGCGCAACAATTCGGCACCGTTCGGCAAGGGGGGCAGGGCGTCGGCGTCTTGTTTGAACAGCATACGGGCGACATCTACTTTTCGTCGCCGGACGCCCGGCCGCCGCGTTTGGAGACGGTGGCGGCGTATCTGGAAGGAGCCAAGGTCTTTCCGCCCCCGCCACGGCCGGTGCTGGAGAGGTTTGCCGGGTTGCCCTTTCAGGCGCGGCGGCCGGGGGAGAACCAGCAAAACGGGCGCGATCTGGACGAGCTGGTACAGGAACTGTTCGCCCACGATCGGGAACTGGGTCGCATTCAGCGCGTCGTCGTGCTGGCGGAGGCGGGCACCGGCAAGACGCCCGCCCTCTTTTACCTGCGGACGGAAGCGGCGACGCGCAGCCTGGCGGATGGCGAGGCATATCTGGAGGAACATCTTGGAGAGCAGGAGGGGGAGGGTCAGGACGGCGCGGACGCGCTGCCGCCGGACTCCCTGGTGCTGCCCATCTTCATCGACCTGGCGCGCCTAAACGGCGGCCTCTCTCTCTACGCGCTGGTGCGCGACGCCTTCAACGCGTACATGGATCCGGCGGCCGGGCTGGAGAAGTTGTGCCTGGAGCAGGTGCCGGTGTTCTTGGACCGTTACCCGTGCCTCTTTCTCATGGACGGTCTCGACGAGGTGATCTCCGCCCGGCATCAGGCGGGTCTGCACCTCGTCTACCAGTTCATGGAGCAACACCCGGACGCGCAGTACGTCATTACGTCGCGTACGGCCAGTTACCGCGAGCAACTGGGCGCCCTCGATACTATTTACCTGAACGATCTGCGAGAAGAAGACGCCATTGCCGTCATCGGCCGGGAGAAATATGAGCACCTGAGCAACTCGTTGCAGCAACTGGCGCGCAATCGGGGGATGCTGGAGCTGATCCTGACGATGGAGGATGAGGCGGTCCAGTTGCAGAATAAGGGGCAGCTGCTTCGCCGGCTGAACCAGCGACGGTTGGGGGATGCCGGCGTGAAAGCGGCTCTGAGCGCCGAGGTGGCACAAGGATTATTGGAGCATCTGGCGGCCGCCATGCACCAGGACCACGTCCTCTTCCTGGAGGAAGAAGGGTTGATGGAGCTGGTCAGCCGCTATCTGGAACAGTGGAATGAGTCTCAGCAGTGGCGGCCGGCGGTGAACGCTTTGCGCGACGATTATGAGTTGCTTGAGCGGGATGGCCAGCGGCGGTGGAAGTTTGCCAGCCGGACGACCCAGGCATATTACGCGGCCGAGGCCATTCTCTCCGACCCGTCGCGGCTCAACGTGGTCTTGTCTGAGCTATCCGACTATTGGTGGCGGGAAATGCTGGAGATCCTGGTGGGGTTGGTGCCGGAACCAACCGTCCTGTTCTTCGAGCTGGTCGACCGGGATGCGCTGGTGGCTGCCAATTCGGTGCAGTACGCGGGCCGGGAGCTGGATGGCCGTGTCGTGGACGCCGTCATCGACGCCCTGGTTGAGCGGATGGGGCAGGAAAGCTCGACGCGGCGTAAATTTATCGTGGAGCGGATTGGCGAGAGCGCCCACCCGCGGGCGCCGGAGGCGCTGTTCCTGGCCCTGCACCGTGAAGATGCCAGCATGGTTGTGAAGGCGATTGCGCGGGCGCTCTGGAGCCGCGTGCGGCGCGGCGGAGAGGGTGAGAAAGGGGTTCAAGGCCGCCTAGACGAGCTAGAGAAGGTGGAAAAGGATGTTTTGCACACGGCGCCGCGCACGAGCCGGCCGGTGATCGACGCCATCCGCGCCTACGCGGAGAGCCGGGCCGAGGGGGAGGAGATGGCGGCGGGCAAGGAATCGCTGATGGCTTTGATGACCGATCCGGAGGAGTCGCGGCTGTGCCGGGGGCTGGCGGCCGTTTACGTGGGCCAGTTTGCCGCCGAGAACGTGTGTGACGAAGAGGCCCGGCAGGCCCTCCTCGACCTTTTTGTCGATCCAGAGGCTGACGATTTTATCGCCTGGTGTGCCACGGAAGCGCTGACGGCGTGCGTCCACGAGGAGGTGGAAGAGAAGGCCATTTCCCTCTTCAAGGACGAGGCTTATCGGCAGCCTCAGTGGCGGCGGCACCGCGCCCGAGCCGTCTATCTGTTGGGGTGGGTCTCCGGCAAGGCGAAGACGGGTAGCCTGGTGCAACAGGGGTTGCAGGATGACAATATGTTCGTGCGCGGCTATGCGGTGGAGTCGATGGCCCGTCTGGATCTGCCGAACGCGCGGACGCTGATTGAAGAGCGCCTGGACCCGGACAGCGATAATCCCGAGACTAACCCGGAAGTGATGCGCAAGATGGCCGAGGCGTTGGCCCAGATCGGCACGATGGCTTCGATCCCTATTTTGCAGCGACATCTCCGCCACGAGCGCACGCGCACGCGGCACATGATGCGCAGGGCGATTGCCGAGATCCGGCAGCGGTATAGTCTGTGAAGTTAGTGCT
Source organism: Promineifilaceae bacterium (SeqCode) (assembly GCA_033722615.1). GTDB lineage: Bacteria > Chloroflexota > Anaerolineae > Promineifilales > Promineifilaceae > JAAYYY01. The sequence continues at coordinate 8,470 of JAWVYQ010000096.1, read as the reverse complement.
CTATTAAGCTGGTTCTTGCATTTCCCCGGAAACTGCAGCGGGCTCATCGCCGGTATAGCATAGTCGAAGTTTCCGGGGAAATAATCTCAGCATTCAAGTTAACAGAGCACTAAGGCCATTTTACGGCCGTAGCATGTCGGAGGCGATGCGGTTGGCTTTTTCCATGGCCATCTCCAGGGCGCTGGCCCGCGTGCTGCGTTCGACGAGGTCGGCTTCGCCTTCGAGGGCGTTGAAGTAAGTGGCGGCCGCCTGTCGCCCGGCGGCGATCAGCGCCTCGCGCCGTTCCTCGCTCATGTCGAACTCGGTGGTGCCGTACCCTTTGGCCGGCAGCCGGCAGACGACGTACTCGAAGGCTTCGATGACCATCTTGTCGTGGGCCTGGGTGGCCGTGTCGACGAGGCGCTGGATGCGTTGCACGGTAGGCAGCCGGCCGAGGGAAAAGGTGCCGGAATCGGCCGGGGAGGGTTGCGATGCGTCCTCCACGGGCAGCGATTCGTCGATGAGAAAGCCGACGACGTTGGCGTGTTCCTTGGGGCCCATCATCTCGGTGACGTGGGGTTCTGGCGAGATGAACAGTTCGATGGGGAAGTTGGAGAGCAAGCCGCCGTCGACGATAAGGTGGCCGTCCATAGGCTGTTCCAGGTAAGTGCCCCAGGAAGGCTTCCACACAACCTCCGGCCAGAGGAGGGGAAAGCTCATGGACATGCGCGTGGCCCAGACGACGGGCAGGTCGGGAGCCGTGCGCCGGTTGAGGACGAGGAGCCGGTTGGCAGAGGTGTCGGCGGCGATGAGGGAGAGGTGGCGGCCGGTGGCTTCGAAGAATTCGGCCATGGTCATGCCGCTGAAGTTGCGCGGCTCGCCCTGGAAGGTGCCGGTGTCCAGGCGGCGCTCCAGCCATGTGACGAAAGCGTCGGCCGTGTACCAACCGCCGCGCTCGACGAAGGAGAAGACGTGGCGCGAGCGAGGGTGGCGCATCAGGGCGGATAACAAGCGGTCCTCCAGGCGCCGTTCGGCCGCTTCGGGAAGCAGGGGAACGTCGATGGCACGCAGGAGGGCGCGGGTGACGCTCTCCTCGATCTCCTCGTCGGTGAAGGCGTCCGGCGTCCCGAGGAAGCTGACGAAGATCGGTTCTCCGTCCTTTTCCTCAGTGAGGGCGTCCAGAACCTCCGCTGCAGAATAACCGGCGGCGATGCCGGTGGCGGTAATGGCGCCGGCCGACGTGCCCATGACGCGGCCGACGGTGTGGCCCCGTTCCTCGAACTCTTGCAAGGCGCCGGCAAAGACCATGCCTTTGGCGCCGCCCCCTTCAAAAACCAGGTCGTATTCCATTTTCCTCTCCTTATCTGTCACGAGTGGGGTAAGGTGTGCCAATGATACCTTATCAGAGGACATTGTCGAAATGATGGTCAACCGTTGGAAACTTCCGGAGGCCGGTTAAGCATGTTGTGATGGCTGCGCCGGGCGCTTCGATGTTCACCGCGGGGTTTCCGGGAGATTCGGTTCTGTTGGCCGGTCGCCGACCGCCCCTTATAATGTTGGCATGTCTGTCGAGATACTGGACAGTCGGCGGCTGCCGTGGCCGGCACCGTGGGAGGAATTGTTCGGCCGTCACGCCCCGCTGTGGATGGAAATCGGATTTGGCAACGGCCAGTTTTTGCTCTCCCTGGCGGCCTCGCACCCGAACGTCAACGTGGCCGGCGTTGAGATCTCCAATCCTTCGTTGCAGAAGGCGGCGCGCAGAGCGTCCCGTCAGGGGCTGGAAAACGTGTGCCTGCTGCACGGCAACGCGCCGGGCGTGCTCTGGGCGCTGTGCCCGCCGGAATCGGTGGCCCGCGTCTACGTGAACTTTCCCGATCCGTGGCCGAAGGCGGCCCACCACCACCGCCGTCTGATCAATGACCGCTTTTTGCACTTGCTGGCGACGCGAGCGCCGGCCGGCGCACATCTGGACGTGGCGACGGATCACGACGAGTACGCGACGTGGATCGGCGAGCGGCTGGCGCACAACCCCTATTTCGAGAGCCGGCTGGACGTCCCGTTTGTCACGGAAAGTACAGAACGGTTGCGCACAAAGTACGAGGAGATTGCCCTGGCGGAAGGGCGGACGTGCCGTTACTTTAAGTGGCGGCGCAACGACGCGCCGGCGGCCGACGCCTTTCCCCTCCCTCCGGAGTTGCCTATGCCTCACATCATCATGCACAGTCCCTTGTCATTGCAGGAGTTGAAGGAACGGTTCCGGCCGGGAAGCTGGGTCGAGGACGGCGAGGCCGTACGCCTTATCAGCCTCTTCGAATCGGTCGAGCACGAGATGTTGCTGATCGACACGTACGTCGAGGAGGAGCCGATCTCGCAACGGGTGGGCCTGACGATTCGGCGTCGCGGGGAAGAGGAGGTCCTTCTCAACGTGCACGAGCTGGGTTTTCCCCGGCCGACGCCCGGCCTCCACCGGGCCGTCCACGTCCTGAGCCGGTGGCTGGAGGACGTCCACCCGGAAATGCGGGTGATCAAGAGCAACGTGCGAGTATAGGTTGAGCAACGATGCAAATTGACCTGGAACTATACCGGGAGGAAGTGGAGGTCGAGCCGGGTGTGACGCTGAGCCTCGTCGACGTGGCTCCGGAGCAGCCGGCCCAGACGCTGGTTCTGGTCCACGGGTTTGGCGGCAACGCAACGCAGTGGCAGTATCAGGTTCAGGCGTTTGCCGAGCGGAACCGGGTGCTGGCGCCGGACCTGCGCGGTCACGGCCGGTCGAGCGCGCCCCGCAATGGCTATGACATGCCGCGCTTGCTGGCCGACCTGCGCGCCGTTCTCGACAGTGCAGAGGTCGACGGGCCGGTGGTGCTGGCCGGTCACTCTTTTGGTGGGGCGATCGTCACCGACTTCGCGCTGCAATATCCGGAGATGGTGAGTCGCCTGATTTTGATCGCGGCGGCGCGGGAGTATCGCCTCTTCTCGCTCTACCGGCTGGCTTTCCATCTGCCGGATCCCGTCATTGGCACGTTGCAGCCGGTGGTACGGCGTTTCGTTCCGGTCTCCGCCCTGTCGCTCAAGCGCATGTTCTGGGAGAGCTTGCGGGCGTGGCAGGGGGATGAGAAGTTTCCCCGCCTGCAGATGCCGACGATGGTCATTCGCGGCGAGCGGGACCGGGTTTTTCCGGAGGCGGCGTTCGCCGAAGTGAGTGAACGAGTGCCAGGGGAGGACGACGTGAACGTCGGCGCCTCGGCGCACATGGTGATGATCGAGCGGCGCGACGCCGTGAACCGGGCCATCGAGCGCTTCATGGACGAGGAGGGGGCCGCGCTGACGTATTCGCGCTGGCGCAGTGAACGTGCCCGGCCGGGTCGAAACCGACTGCTGATGGAACGGCCGTGGCTGGCCCACTATGAGTCGGGGGTGCCGCACACGCTGGATATTCCCCGCCTGCCACTGACGCGCTTTCTGGACCGCGCGGTGCGCCGTTTCCCACACCGGCCGGCCGTCCGCTTTAAGGGGAAGACGCTGACCTACCGGCGGCTGAACCGGGAGGTGGGGCGTATGGCCAACGCCTTGCGCAGCCTGGGCATCGAGAAGGGGGCGCGCGTTATGATCCTGTTGCCTAATAACCCGCAACTGGTCATTGCTTACTACGGCGTGTTGCGACTGGGGGCGGTGGTAGTGATGGGCAACCCGCTGGCGGAACCAGGGGAGGTCGTGCGCCAGGCGCGGGAGTCGGGGGCGAAGGTGCTGGTGACGTTGCCGCGAATGCAGGAGGTGGCCGTGGCGATGCGGGCGCAGAGCGACGTGCGCCAGGTCATTTACGCGCGCACCAGGGATTATCTACCGTTCTACAAGAAGGTGCTCTCATTCCGCCGCCGGCCGGAGGATCTGCTGCGCCGGCCGCCCGGGGATCACGAACTGGCCTGGCGCACGTTGCTGCGCGGGCGGGACGACGAAGCGCCGAAAGTGGAAGTGGCTCCCGAGGACGTAGCCGCCATCCAGTATACGGGAGGTACGACAGCCCGGCCGCAGGGCGTCGTCCTCAGCCACCGCAACCTGGTGGCCAACGTGGTCCAGGTGCGCTCGTGGCTGCCGGACGCCCGCGACGGCGAAGAGGTGGTGCTGTGCGTGGTGCCTTTCAGCCACGTCTATGGGATGACGGTGGGGCTTAACCTGACGGTGGCCATGGGAGCGAGCATGGTGTTGCTGCCCCGGTTCGGGACGAAGGAGGTGCTGGAGCACGTCAAGAAGTACAGGCCGTCTTTCTTCCCCGGCGTTCCGTCGATGTTCATGGCGATCAACAATTTCCCCGGCGTGCGCAAGTACGACGTGCAGTCGATCCGGGCGTGTCTTAGCGGGGCGGCGCCCCTGCCTATTGAGGTGGAGGAGGCGTTTGAGAAGCTGACGAAAGGGCGGCTGGTGGAAGGGTACGGGCTGACGGAGGCCGGCCCCGTGACCCACGCCAATCCGATCTACGGCCGGGAGAAGATAGGGTCGATTGGCCTGCCGCTGCCGAACACCGAGGCGAAGATCGTGGACCTGCGCACGGGTATCCCACTGGAGGTACCGGCCGGGCAGTTTGGTGAGTTGATCGTGCGCGGGCCGCAGGTGATGGTCGGCTACTGGCAGGACGAGGAGGGGACGCGCGACGTGCTGGACGCCGATGGCTGGCTGCGCACGGGGGACGTGGCGCGCATGGATGAGGAGGGCTATTTCCAGATTATCAGCCGCCGGCAGGATATGTGGCAGGCGGACGAGGCGACGCCGGCCTTTCCCCGGGACGTGGAGGAGGTTATTTATGAGCTACCCGAGGTCCGCGAGGTGGTGGTGGTGGGAATCGCCAACCGGCCGGTGGCCTTCGTGCAGTTGAAGGAGGGGGCAGACGTCGCTGCCAAGTCGATCATGGCCTACGCCAAGCGGCGGCTTCCGGCGGGGCAGGCGCCGCGCCTGGTGATCTTCGTCAAGGAGTTTCCCCGCAGTTTTATCGGCAAGGTGCTGCGGCGGGAGCTGGTGAGCCAGTACGCACAGGAGATCGCGGCCGGGGCCGGTAGCGTGGGCGACCATTTGCCGGGGCTGGATGGGGAATAGAAGTTAGACCTGTCTTCAACTATCTTGAGAGGATGACAACTCGCGCAGAGACGTGACAGGCGACCGGTAGCCATGATGAATCATCTGCTGCAAGAGAGCGTCTGCATCTTCCAGCGCAAGGGAACCGGCGTCGACGAGTGTCAAGAAGACGCCAATGGAGCCGGATACCGCGAGATCTTGCTGTCGGGCAAGCCGGCGCGCGGCCAGATCGTCGGAGAGAAATACGAATCCACGTGCCCGGGCAACGGCCAGGCATTCGGCTTCACCGGTGTCGAGTTGCTGCCTCAGTGTGGCAGCCAGGGCTTTTTCCTCGACCGTCGGCATGAGAACTCTGAGCCAGCGCCAGTCACAAGAGGGTATGAATCCTCCTTGCTCTCCAACTCTCAGCTCATCTATCACGGCCGGGGTCGTGGCCGCGCCTTCTCCCAGCGCTACCTGCAGCAACTCCGGCCGGCGCACGTGCGCGAAGTTACTGAGGAGCGTAGTGTCGAGAAGGGCATCGGGCATGGGATGGTGTCTTTTCAATAATGTCTGGCGCTACCGGTCGCGCAAAGCGTCGCGTTCCGCCCTGGCTTCTTCCGCGTCGGCCGGCCCCAGGCGGAGCGGTAGATTCAGGCGGTTGAACCGTTCTCGCAGTTCAAAGCGGGAGAGTTCCAGCAGGTCGGCCGCTCTACCAAGGCTGATGTCCCCGTCCAGATAAGCGGCAATAACGCGATCCCAACCGGCTTGAACGTCGCCGCCGGCGTGTTCAATAGCTGATTGCATTTGTCGTTCAGATAGGCCCTGGGATGTTGCCGTGTCGTCAGGAGGGTGCGGCCGGGTATGATAAGCCGCAACGGCATGCAGGAGCCGGTAGTCGAAAACGTCCATGATCGCTACCTGCTCCTCGCCGTAGCTTTCGACGATGAGTGTATGCCCCCGGCGGGCACGCTCTACGATCTGTCGCGTGCGGCGGGAGAGGTCTGTCTTGCTAACCGTTTCCGATAAAGGCATACATTTGCTCCTGAAACGTATTGTCTGTTAAAAGTTCGCACTCCATGCACTTTACGTATTTTATGTACTTTCGGATTTCCAGTCAAGCCGGGGGAAGAGGGGGCGGCCGCCGGGTACCGGGGTGCCGGGCGTTAACTGTCCCCAGGCGAGACCCTGGCGGAGATCGGCCGGCGGCTGCCATCCCAACTGCTGCCAGAGAGCGTCCGTTCGCTCGGGCATGACGGGCCACAGGAGGAGGGAGCAAAGGCGGAGGGCCTCCGCGGCGGTATAGAGGCTGGTGGCCACGCGCTCGTTGTCCCCTTCCTTCGCCGCCAGCCAGGGGGCCGTGCGCTCCAGGTAACCGTTGATGGCGCTGACGGCGGCCGTGATATTGGCCAGCGCTTCGTTGAGGGCGAAGTCGTCGACCAGGGGGAAGGTCTCTTCGACCAAGGACAGACAGTGCTCGCGCAGCTCATTTTCTGCGGCCGATTCCGTTGCCGGAGCCGGCAGCCTCCCGTCGCCGTAGCGGTCGATCATGCTGGTCAGCCGGTGGAGGAGGTTGCCCAGGTTGTTGGCCAGGTCGGCGCGGTAGCGCTGGCGGAGTACGCTCTCACTGAAGCTGGCGTCGCGGCCGAGGGTCATGTCGCGCACGAGGAAGTAGCGGAAGGCGTCGACGCCGTATATGTCGGCCAGTTCGAGCGGTTTGACGACGTTGTCCAACGATTTGGACATCTTCGTGCCTTCCACGACCCACCAGCCGTGGGCGAAGATGGTGCGCGGTTGGGGCAGGCCGGCCGCGCGCAGCATGGTGGGCCAGTAGACGGCGTGGGTAATGAGGATGTCCTTGCCGATGAGGTGCAGCGCCCGGGGCCAGAGGCGGCGGAAGCGGGCGTCGTCTTCAAGGTAGTCGACGGCCGTGACGTAATTGAGCAGGGCGTCGAACCAGACGTAGGTGACGTAGTCGGCGTCGAAGGGGAGGGGGATGCCCCAGCTCAGGCGGTGGGCCGGCCGGGAGATGCAGAGGTCGCCCAGGGGTTTGCGCAGGAAGCCGAGGACTTCGTTGCGGCGCGTTTCCGGCCGGATCAAGCCGGGGTGGGTTTCGACGTATTCAATGAGCCACTCCTGGTAGTCGCTCATGCGGAAGAAGTAGTTGGCCTCGCTCAGTCGCTCCACCGGCCGGCCGCAGTCGGGGCAGGCGCCGTTTATCAGGTCCTTTTCGGTCCAGAAGCGCTCGTCCGGCACGCAGTACCAGCCCTCGTACTCGTCTTTGTAGATCTCGCCCTGCTCCCAGAGGCGTTGGAGGACGGTCTCTACGACGCGGCCGTGACGGGGTTCTGTGGTGCGGATGAAGTCGTCGCAGGCGACGTGGAGGCCGTCCCACGCTTCCCGGAAGCGGCCGACCAGCTGGTCGGCGTGGGTCTGGGGGGAGACGCCGCGCTGTTGGGCCGCCTCCTGCACTTTTTGCCCGTGCTCGTCGCTGCCGGTGAGGAAGAAGGTGTCGCGGCCGGCCAGGCGAGCGTAGCGGGCCATGACGTCGGCGACGATGGTGGTGTAGGCGTGCCCCAGGTGGGGCTCGTCGTTGACGTAGTAGATGGGGGTGGTTACGTAAAAAGGTTCGCTGTTCATACCGTTCTCCCTGTAGAAAACAAAAAGAGCCTCCGCTGGGGAGGCTCATGGAGTGGCGTTTCAAAAAAGAGCGTTCGCTCAGAAAATGTCGCGCAGTCAGTCCCCAGCGTCAGATGGCCGGCGCATCAACATCGGCCGGCTGGGCATCATCTCGACGGTGAAGGGAACGTATGCGTACATGATGGTAACCATGTTAGCAGGTGGCCGTGCGGGATGCAAGCGCGTTTTGTTTTCAGGGCGCAGTGACGCCAATTTTGACGTCGACGTCGCCATCTACGTCGCCATCTCCAGGTCGGCCATTTCGGCCGCGGCGTCGGCGAATTGCATCTGGTAGAGGCGGTAGTAGAGGCCGTCGCGCTGGCTCAGCAGGTCGGCGTGGGTCCCTTGCTGGACGAGGCGGCCGCGGTCGAGGACGAGGATGCGGTCGGCGTTGAGGATGGTGCTCAGGCGGTGGGCGATGACGAAGGAGGTGCGGCCGGCCATGAGGCGCTCCAGCGCTTCCTGTACCAGGGCCTCGCTCGCGCTGTCCAGAGAGCTGGTGGCTTCGTCCAGGATGAGGATGCGCGGGTCTTTGAGGATGGCGCGGGCGATGGACACCCGTTGGCGCTGGCCCCCGCTGAGCTTGACGCCTCGCTCGCCGACGCGCGTGTCGTAGCCGTGAGGGAGTTCGTCGAGGATGAAGTCGTGGGCGTTGGCCGCGCGGGCGGCAGCTTCGATTTCCTCCTGAGTGGCCTGGAGACGGCCGTATTGGATATTGGCGCGGACGGTGTCGGAAAAGAGGACGGTCTCCTGGGGAACGAGGCCGATC
>JAWVYQ010000095.1:0-14166 GCA_033722615.1 Promineifilaceae bacterium (SeqCode) | reverse complement strand
GTGGAGTCCCACCTGATCACGCCTTCCGAAGTGAAAGATCTGGTTCCCTTTGTGGACACGGACATCATTTTGGGCGGTTGGTACACGCCGTCGGTGGCCGTCGTCGACTCGTTGCGTGCGGGCACCATTATGCGCGATCGCGCCGAGGAGATGGACGCGTTGAGCGTCTTCCCCAACACGGAGATCACGGACGTCAAGGTGGAGAACGGGCGCGTCCGCGGCGTGAGCACGACCCGCGGAGAAATCGAGGCGGATTACGTGGTCATCGCCTGTGGCGTCTGGAGCCCCCGGATCGCAGAGATGGCAGGGGCGACGATTCCGCTGGCCCCGGCCGTTCACCAGATGATTAGCGTGGGGCCGATTTCGCTCTTTGAAGAGACGACGAGCGAGATCGAATATCCCATCGTGCGTGACATGGATACGTTTATGTACGAGCGCCAGAACGGCAACGACATGGAGGTCGGTTCCTACGCTCACCGGCCGATTTTGATGGAGGCGGACGAGATTCCTTCCATTGAAGAGGCCCGCCTTTCGCCGACGGAGTTGCCCTTTACGCAGGAAGATTTCGAGCCGCAGTTGGAGCAGGCGTTGGAACTGATGCCCGAACTGCTGGGCGACGAACAGGCCGGCATTCGCCACGCGATTAACGGCCTGCTGTCGCTGACGGCGGACGGTATGCCGCTGATCGGCGAGACGGTGGAAGTGGAGAACCTCTGGTCGGTAGCCGCCATCTGGATTAAGGAGGCGCCGGGCTTCGGCCGGGCAACGGCCGAGTGGATGACCGACGGTTATTCAGAGATCGACATTCACGCCTCCGACGTGGCCCGGTTCTACGATTACGGGCGCACGAAAACGCACGTTTGGGCCCGGACGTCAGAGGCCTTCAACAAGACGTACGGCATCGTTCATCCGCGCGAGCAGTGGCTGTCGAACCGCCGCGTGCGCGTCAGCCCCTTCTACATGCGCGAGAAGGATCTGGGCGCCGTCTTCTTCGAGACGGCCGGCTGGGAGCGCCCCCAATGGTACGAATCGAATGAGAAGTTACTGGAGGAGTACGCGGACCGCGTTCAGGATCGCCCGCACGAGTGGGACGCGCGCTGGTGGTCGCCGATCATCACGGCCGAGCACCTGGCGATGCGCGACCGGGTGGCCATGGTCGACCTGACAGCCTTTGCCATTTTCGATATCTCTGGACCGGGAGCGCTGGACTACGTGCAAAAGATGGCGGCCAACCAGATGGACGTCCGCGTTGGCCGGGCCGTTTACACGCCTCTGCTGGCTCCTAACGGCGGCTTCAAATCGGACCTGACTATCATGCGCGTGGACGAAGACAAATTCCGTGTTGTCACCGGCGGCGGTGACGGCGCGCGCGACAAGAAATGGTTCCTGGACCACCTGCCGGCCGATGGGTCGGTGCAATTCAACGACGTGACGTCGGCGCTGTGCACGGTTGGCCTCTGGGGTCCTCACGCCCGCGACGTCCTCTCGTCGGTAACCGAGGACGACGTCTCGCACGAAGGCTTCCCCTTCGCCACGGCGAAACATCTGAACATCAACGGAGTGCCCGCCTGGGCGCTGCGCATCTCCTACGTCGGCGAACTGGGCTGGGAGATTTCGGCGCCGATGGAACACGGGCTGAAGCTGTGGGACACGCTTTGGGAAGCCGGGCAAGAGTACGGCGTCGTGCCGGTGGGCATCGGCGTTTACGGGACGACCGGCCGGCTGGAGAAGGGATATCGCCTGATGGGGGCCGAGCTGGAGTCGGAGTACAATCCGGTCGAAGCGGACCTGGCGCGTCCCAAAGTGAAGCGCGCGGACTTTATCGGCCGCGAGGCGTACATGGAGGCGCGCAAGGAAGATCCGGCCGCCATCCTCTGTACGCTGACGGTGGACGATCACACCTCCTCTTCGGGGATGAAGCGCTACATGCAAGGACGCGAGCCGATCGTGACGCCCGACGGAGAACCCCTCGTCGACAGCCACGGCCGCCGCTCCTACGTGACCAGCGCCGGAGCCGGCCCCTCGGTGGGCAAGCACATCTTGCTTTCCTACCTCCCGCCGGAGTACGCGGAAGAGGGGACGAGCCTGGCCGTCGAGTACATGAACGAACGATATCCGGTGACCGTGGCCCGGGTGGGCAGCAAGCCGCTGTTCGATCCGGACGACGAACGGATGAAACAGTAAGAGTGTCGCGGAAGCGGGGCGCCGGCCGGCGCCCCGCTTTCTACGATCAACGCAGGGAATAACTATGGAGATACTGGTTTGTGTGAAACGTGTGCCGGCGACCGGCGCCCGCATTGTGCTCACTGACGATCAGCAAGAGATCGAGACGCGCAATCTGGGCTTTACGGTGAGCCCGCACGAAGAGTGTGCGGTGGAAGAGGCCGTGCGCCAGATCGAGGAACAGGGTGGGGAATCGACCGTACTCACCCTCGGCCCGGAAGAGGCGGAAGAGCAGTTGCGCGACGCGCTGGCCGTCGGCGTGGACCGGGCGGTGCTTCTGGAGACGGATGGCGGCGAGTGGGACCCGATTTCGACCGCGCAGGCGATTGCCGAAGCGATTGAGACCCAGCGCGCCGACGGGCACGACTTTGACGTCTATCTCTTTGGCAACGAGTCTGCAGACAGCGGCGGTTACCAGGTAGGCGTGCGCGTGGCCCACGCTCTGGACGTGCCGTGCGTCACAGGCATCAAGGGGTTGGAGGTGCGCGACGGTACGGCGGTGGCCCGGCGCGAGGCGACCGGCGGTTGGGAACTGTTCGAAGTGTCCCTGCCGGCCGTCTTCACGGTGAAGGAAGGCATCAACCTGCCGCGCTACCCGTCGTTGCCCGGTCGGTTGAAGGCCAAGCGGAAGCCTATAGACCGCAGCGAGCCGGAGCCCAAAGGGGGCGGATTGGAGAAGATACGGCTGGTTTCGCCGCCGGAGCAAGGCAGCGACGTGGAAATTTTGGGAGAAGGCCCGGAAGCTACCCCGAGGATCATGGAGATTCTCAGGGAATTGAGGTTTGTTGAGCAATGATTTTGACAGTGATCGAACACGACGGCGATAAAATAGAATCAGTTTCTCTGGAGATGTTGACGGTGGCCCGGGGTCTGGCGGAAGCGGTTGGCGGGTCGCTGGGGGCCGTTCTCGTCGGAGGGGAGGCGCGGCCGCTGGCGGACCATCTGCCGGCGTACGGGGTTTCCACCGTGCATTTGGTGGAGCACGAGCGCCTGAGAGATTATGCGCCGGAAGCGTGGGCGCGGAGCGTGGCGCAATTGGCGGAGAGGCTGTCTCCCGAGGCGATTGTGGGGCCGGGGACCGACCGCGGCAATGAAGTGCTGGCCCACCTCGGCGCTGTGACCTGGCAGCCGATGGCTGCGAATTGCACGGAGGTTCGTCCCGGCGATAATGGTTATGAAGTGACGCGCGTGCGTTGGGGCGGCAGCCTGCTGGAAGAGGCGCGCCTGAGCGGAGCGCCGAAATTGCTGACGGTGGCGCCGCACGTCGTCGAAGCGGAGCAGGCGGCGACGGCCCCCGACCTCGCGGTCGAGACCTTTGCGCCAGAGCTGGACGACAAAGCGTTCCGCGTGCAGGTGACGGAACGGGTGGAGACGGCGGAAGACAAAATCTCGCTGGCCGAAGCCCGTATCGTCATCGGCGGCGGCCGCGGCGTGGGCAGCGAGGAGGGCTTTGAGGTGCTGGAAGAGCTGGCCGACCTGCTGGGCGGTGCCGTCGGCGGTTCGCGCGTCGTGACCAACCTCGGCTGGCGGCCGCACGCCGACCAGATTGGGCAGACGGGCACGCGCATCGCCCCCGACCTGTACATCGCCTGCGGCATCAGCGGGGCGATCCAGCACATGGTCGGTTGCAAAGGGGCCAAACAGATACTGGCCATTAATTCGGATCGCGAAGCGCCCATCATGTCGAAAGCCGATTACGCCGTCGTCGCCGACCTGCACGAGGTGTTGCCGGCGTTAGTCGATGAAGTGAAGAAGGCGCAGTCGTAACAATTGAGTTGAGGTGACGATTGGCAACGTACCAGATTTTGTACTGGCATGACATTCCCCTCCAGGTACGCGCTGGAGGCAGGCAGGATCGGGTAAGCAAACCCCTTCCCCCCCGCTTCCAGGATGCGGTGGATCGCGCCGCCATGCTCGCCGGCTACACCGGGACTGACGGGTATCTGGAACTGTTGCGCTGGAGCGAGCCGGAGGAGCGGCCGGGATCGCCGGAGGAGGTGGCCGAAACCGTTGCCGCCAGCCTGGAAGAGGAATATGAAACGATTGATTGGCGCAAGACGGCGACCGACTTGAGGGATAGTTGACGCGAAAGAACTTTCCTGGAAAGTGGAATCGGCGGAACGTCCCCTTCGTAAGATGGTTGTTTGTCCGGGCGCTTTCCGGCAATGCGCAATGAGTGATTGACGGAAGGTTGTCGTAAATTCGAAAGATAGCGCATAATAGAGGTCGAAGCAGGTCGGAGCGATGGCGAACTCCGTTCGCAGCTTCATTCCGACCTGCTTCGCCCGTCTAGGCGGTGTGCGGTAAAATGGCCCGCCGTCGGAATCGGGCCGTTGTTCACCGCGCACACCGTGCCTTCATAAATGTTGGTCGCCCGGCACATTCTCAGCGGTTGCGACGGCCGTTAGAATTGGTATCCTGACGTATACACATAAATTTTCGGGAGGCTAGTCCCTTGTCTCCCAGCTTCCGGAACCGTTCTTTGAGCCTCCCGGAGGTTGGTTTTAAGTCGACACGAAATGTCTGAGAACAGTCGCTCTCCGCAGGAACATGTGGTGATCTTCATGCCGTCGGGTCGCCGCGGCCGCGTGCCGGCCGGCGAGACGCTGCTGGAGGCTGCACGCCAGGTGGGGGTGGAGATTGAGAGCATCTGCGGCGGCCGCCTGACCTGCAACAAGTGTCTGGTTGACATCGAGGAGGGCGATTTCCAGAAGCACGGCATCGTTTCCCGGCGCTCCCACGTGCAACCGCCCGGCGAGGATGAGCGCGAGCTGCTGAACGGCATGTCCGGCTCGGGCTGTCGCTTCTCCTGCGTGGCCCGCGTGCAGGGCGACGTGCTGGTCTTCGTGCCCGAAGAAAGCCGGGCGCATAAGCAGATTATTCGCAAGTCGGCCGGCGTGCGCGCCATCGACGTGGCCCCGGCCGTGCGCCAGGTCTACGTCGAAGTGGAAGAGGCGCGCCTTGGCGAGCACAGCGGCGACTGGGGGCGGCTGCAGGAAGCGCTGGCTGAGCAGTGGCAGATAGAGGCAACGGCAATCGATCTGCCCGTCTTGCGCCGGCTCCAGCCCGTTCTGCGCGAGGGCGAGTGGGAGGTAACGGTCACGCTCTGGCAGGATCGTGAAGTGATCGACGTCCAACCCGGTTATCAGGAAGGCGTGTACGGCCTGGCGGTGGACATCGGCAGCACGACGGTGGCCGGCTATCTCTGTGATTTGCGCACCGGCGAAGTGCTGGCCATGGAATCGACGATGAACCCCCAGGTGACGTATGGCGAAGATTTGATGAGCCGCGTCTCCTACGCCATGACCAACCGCCAGGGCCTGAACAAGATGCACGAGGCGATCATCGACACGCTGAATAAAGTGGCGGCCGGCGCGGCGCGGGAGGCCGGCATCCGGGCGCGTAACATTCACGAGGCCGTCTTCGTGGGCAACACGACGATGATCCACATTCTGTTGGGCATCAACCCGTCGGAGTTAGGCGGGGCGCCCTTTGCGCTGGCCAATCGTGACGCGGTGGACGTGAAGGCGCGCGACCTGGGTCTACGCCTGCACCGGGGCGCCAACGCGCACGTGATGCCTTCCCAGGCGGGCCACGTCGGCGCCGACAGCGTGGGCGTGCTCCTGGCGGAAGCGCCGTACCGCCGGGACGATATTACGCTGACCGTGGACGTGGGGACGAACGCAGAGATCGTTCTGGGCAATCGGGAGTGGATGTACAGCGCCTCCAGCCCCACGGGGCCGGCGTTGGAAGGGGCGCAGATTACGCACGGTATGCGGGCCGCGCCCGGCGCCATCGAGCGGGTGCGGATCGACGCCGACACGGGCGAACCCCGTTTCCGCGTGATCGCCGAGGAACGGTGGTCGGACGAATGGCAAACCGGTCCGGGCGCGCCGCTGGCCGAGCAGCCGAAGCATCTGGCCGCCGGCATCTGTGGGTCGGGCATCATCGAAGTGGTGGCCGAGCTATATTTGGCCGGCATCTTGCTGCCCACCGGCCGCTTCGACCCTGATTATGAGAGCGACCGGATGCTTTGGGATGGGCGCACGGGTTCCTACGTGCTGGCGACGGCCGAGCAGACGACGACGGGCCGGCCGTTGGTTATCACGCAGGAGGACGTGCGCAATGTGCAACTGGCCAAAGCCGCCCTCTACGCCGGGGCCAAATTGTTGATGACGCGCGCGGAAATTGAAAAAGTGGACCGTATTTTGCTGGCCGGCGCCTTCGGTAGTTACATCGATCCCAAGTATGCGATGATTTTGGGTCTCATTCCCGATTGTGCGCTGGAAAACGTGACCGCCGTGGGCAACGCGGCCGGCGATGGGGCGCGCATTGCTTTGCTGAACCGCGAGAAGCGCCGCGAGGCGCAAGAGATCGCGCGTTGGGTGCGCTACATCGAGACGGCCGTCGACGCCGAATTCCAACAGGCATTCGTCGAAGCCATTCACCTGCCGCACAAGAAAGACCCGTTTCCCCACTTAGATGGGATGTTGCCGGCTGCTCCGACCAAACCGAAACGGGGCAGAAAGCGCCGTCACCGTCGGCGCCGCGTTGATTGAGGAGAGAAAACGATGGAGAGACGAATCTTAGTGGCCTATGCCAGTGGAAGTGGGTCGACGGCCGAGGTTGCCGACGTGATCGGCGACGTTCTGGAGAGCGGCGACGTCGCCGTGGACGTGCTTCCGGCCGGCGACGTGGATGACGTTTCCTTTTATAGCGCAGTTGTGCTCGGCAGCTCAATCCGCCTCGGCCGCTGGCTCACGTCGGCCGTTCGTTTTCTGGAAACGCATCAGAGTGTGCTGAGCGAAGTCCCCGTTGCCTACTTCACAACCTGCCTGACGCTGGCGACGGAGTCGGCCGAGAGCCGGCAAAAGGTGCTGGCCTATATGGAGCCCATTCTCGAAATGGCCCCGGATGTCGAGCCGGTGGCCCTCGGGCTGTTTGCCGGATCGCTCGATCCCAGTATGCAGTTGCTGGTCCCCGGTGGCCCCTACGGCGATTTCCGCGATTGGGAAGCGATTCGGGCGTGGGCGGAGGAGATCCGCCCGGCATTGTATGCGGGCGAGGCGCAGGCCGACGAGCCGCCTGTGCTGGCCGAAGTGGTCCTCAGCTATACCGACATGGCGGGGGTCGACTTGCGACGGGCCGATTTGCAGCGCGCCACGTTGCGCGAAGCGACCTTGTCCGGCGCCGACCTCTTCCGGGCCAATTTGGGCGAGAGCGATTTGCGCGCCGCTGATTTGCGCGAGGCGGACCTGCGCGGGGCGCGCCTGAGTTGGGCCGATTTGGGCGGCGGCGATTTGAGCGGCGCCAACCTGGAGCGGGGCAATTTGATGGGGACTAACTTGAAGGAGGCAAATTTGAGCGGGGCCTGCCTGAAAAACGCTGTGTTGAACGGCGCTACTTTAACGGCCGCCCAGTTGTCGAACGCCGACCTGAGCGGAGCCGATCTCAACTGGACGAAGCTGGCCGAGGCCGATCTGGAGGGCGCGGACCTGCGCGATGCCAGCCTCGGTTGGGCAGACTTGCGCCAGGCCAATCTGGATGGGGCCCGGCTGGAGAACGCTCGTTATAATGAGCAGACGCGGTGGCCGGCCGGCTTTTCGGCCGAGGAGGCCGGGTGCATTTTTGTCGGCGGACCGCGTTGAGAAGATCTTATAGTTGTTCGTATTAGACATTGTCGAGGAAAGGTGAACATGAGCGACGAAATTAACATCAAAGAAATGCCGACGGACGAGCTTCTGGAATTGATGATGGAAGACCTCTACGACGGCTACGCCGAAGAGGTGGTGGAAGAAGTCGAGGAAGCGCTGTCGCGCGGTATGGCTCCTTACGAGGTGCTCACTGAAGGGTTGGTGGCCGGGATGGACATCGTCGGCGTTGATTTTCGCGACGGCATCCTCTTCGTCCCCGAAGTGCTGATGGCGGCCAAGGCGATGAAAGCCGGTATGGGCCTCCTGCGGCCGTTGCTGGCAGAGACCGGCGCCCCTAAAATCGGAACGATGGTCATCGGCACGGTAAAAGGCGACATTCACGACATCGGGAAAAATCTGGTCGGGATGATGATGGAAGGCGCCGGCTTTGAAGTGATCGACATCGGCATTAACAACGCGGTGGAAGATTATCTGGGCGCCATTGAAGAACATCAGCCGGAGATTCTGGGTATGAGCGCCCTGCTGACGACGACGATGCCTTATATGCGCGTCGTGATCAACGCTTTGAAAGAAGAAGGGATTCGTCAGGACCTCGTCGTGCTGGTAGGCGGCGCGCCGCTGAACGCGGCCTTTGCCGAGGATATCGAAGCCGACGCCTACTGCCGCGACGCGGCCGTGGCTGTGGAGACGGCGAAGAAATTCATGAAGATCAGGCGCGGCGCCGCGTAACGATAACGATTGGTTTCTGGCTGACATTTTTGAAGCAGAAAAGGTAACGTAAGAACCGGATGAACGTTTTTCTAGATTTGTTGCAGTCAGAGGAGTATCTGATGCTGGACGGGGCCATGGGGACGTTGCTCATGGCGGCCGGTCTGGTTCAGGGTGCGCCGCCGGAGAAGTGGAACGTCGTACATCCCGATCGGATCCGCGGCGTCCATGACGCCTATATTGAGGCCGGCTCCCGCGTCATCCTGACCAACACCTTCGGCGGGACCCGGTATCGACTGAAGCTGCACGACCTGCAGGATCGTGTCGTGGAGCTGAACCGGGCGGCGGCCGAGACGGCACGCGCTGCGGCCGACGCGGCCGGGCACCCGGTTGCCGTCGCCGGGTCGATGGGGCCGATGGGCGAGCTGATGGCGCCGATGGGAGCCGCCAGCTTTGAGGACGCGAAAGCGGCCTTCGCCGAGCAGGCGACAGGGCTGGTCGCAGGCGGCGTCGACGTTTTGTGGGTCGAGACGATGAGCGACGTGCAGGAAGTGCAGGCGGCCGTCGCCGGCGCGCGCTCGGTGAGCGATCTGCCGGTGGTGGCCACGATGAGTTTCGACACGCACGGGCGGACGATGATGGGCGTGACGCCGGCCGAAGCGGCCAAAGCGCTGTGCCGGTTGGAGGTGGCGGCCATGGGCGCCAACTGCGGCAACAACTTGCCCGATACGGAAGCGGCCGTCAGCGCCATGTACCAGGCCGCCCCCGACAGGCCCATCGTCGCCAAGGCCAACGCCGGCATTCCCCACTGGGAAGGGGACGAGTTGGTTTACGACGGCACGCCGGAAGTGATGGCCGGTTACGCCCGCCGTGTGCGCCAGTACGGCGCGCGCCTCATCGGCTCCTGCTGTGGCAGCGGGCCGGAGCACGTGCGGGCGATGGCCGAAGCGCTGGCCGGCTGGACGCCGGAAGAAGCCACGGTCGCACCCCCCTCGGCCGCCACGGGCGAGCGAGACGAGCCAGAGCGACGCGGCCGCCGCCGTCGCCGCCGGAGCAGGACGAGGGAGTAACCGATGTCTTTGGGCTCCTGGCTGCGGGATCACCCTCGCTTTTTAGAGCAGGCGTACCGGGCAACGCACGTCGTCTTCCAGTGGCTGGATCCCCTTTTCTCCCGCCTGGGATACGAACGCTCGGATCGCTGGCTGCGCCCGGCCGAGGAGCTCGGCAAGAAGATCGTCTTCGATTGCCGCATGTGCGGCCAATGTATCCTGCACTCCACCGGCATGACGTGCCCCATGACGTGCCCGAAAAATCTGCGCAACGGGCCGTGCGGCGGCGTGCGCAGCAACGGGCACTGCGAGGTCAAGCCGGAGATGAAATGTGTGTGGGTAGAGGCGTACGAGCGTTCGCGGAAGATGCCGGCGTACGGCGAAGAGATCATTCATCTCCAGCCACCCGTCAACCGGCTGCTGGAAGGGGATTCCGCCTGGGTCAATATGTTGAACGGCAAGGACCAGGAGGTGCCCACAGGCTGGGAGGGCACCAGCCGCGTTCCGGACGTTAGATTACAGGATGTCGAGCGAGTATAAGTCAGACGGCCGGCTGGAGCGCGTGCTGCGTTCCGGCCGTTTTGCCGTCACGGCCGAATTGAATCCACCGGACAGCGCCGACCCGCAGGAGGTGTACGACGCGGCGCTCGTGCTCTCCGAGGTGTGCGACGCGATTAACGCTACCGACGCCTCGGGTGCCAACTGTCATATGTCGAGCGTGGCCATCTGCGCCTTGCTCACGCGGGCCGGATACGCGCCCGTGCTCCAGGTCTCTTGCCGCGACCGCAACCGGATCGCCATTCAGGGCGACGTGCTCGGTGCGGCCGCCATGGGCGTGTGCAACGTCCTCTGCCTCACCGGGGATGACGTGACCGTGGGCGACCAGCCGCAGGCCAAGCGCGTCTTCGACCTGGACTCGATTCACCTGTTGCGCACCATCAAGATCATGCGCGACAAGGGGATGTTCTTGAGCGGCCGCAAGCTGACGGTGCCGCCCCGCCTCTTTCTGGGGGCGGCGTCCAACCCCTTTGTCCAGCCCTACGACTGGCGGCCGCTGCGTCTGGCGAAGAAGGTGGAAGCGGGCGCAGATTTTATCCAAACGCAATATTGCTTTGAGGTCGAGCGCTTCCGCCGCTTCATGAAGGTCGTCCGCGACATGGGGCTGCACGAAAAGGTGTTCATTCTCGTCGGCGTTGGCCCGCTCCGTTCGGAGAAGGCGGCCGAGTTCATGCGCACCAAGGTGCCCGGCATCGTCATTCCCGACGAGATCGTGGAGCGGTTACGCAAGACGCCAAAGGAGCGGAAGCGGGCCGAAGGGAAGCGCATTTGTGTGGAGATTATCGAGCAGGTTCGCGAAATAAAGGGGGTCGCCGGCGTTCACCTGATGGCCTACCGTCAGGAGGAGTTGGTGGCCGAGATTGTCGAGGAAGCCGGCCTCCTGCCCCGGCCGATGCAGCCGGGCGTCAGTTCGGACGGCGCATCGTCTCCTTCTCGCCCGCGCCGGGCGGAGGCGTGACGCGGTAATGGCTAGTTTCCCGGAAACTGGCACCGCTTTCAGGGTCTGTTCGTTTTCAAGTGAGTTGTTTAATACACGTTTAGTTTCCGGGAAACTGAACCACGGAGGGCATTGTGCCAGAGACAGTTCTCAGTTCCAAAACGAAGACGGTAATTATCGGTCCGGACCGGCCGTTTACGATTATTGGGGAGCGGATTAACCCCACCGGGCGCAAGTCGTTGGCCCGCGAGATGGCGGCCGGAGATTTCAACCGCGTGCTGGCGGACGCCAAGGCGCAGGTCGAAGCGGGCGCCCACATGCTGGACGTCAACGCCGGCATTCCCCTGGCCGACGAGGCGGAAATTTTGGCCGAGGCGATCCAGATCGTGCAGGGCGTCACCGACGTTCCCATTTCCATTGATTCGTCGGTGGTGGCGGCGCTGGAACGAGGGCTGGAAGTGTACGAGGGAAAGCCGCTGGTCAACTCGGTGACGGGCGAGGAAGAGCGGCTGGAGATCGTCCTGCCCCTGGTCAAGAAGTATGGGGCGGCCGTCATCGGCATCTCCAACGACGAGACGGGGATCTCAGAAGACCCCGACGTGCGCTTTGAGGTGGCCAAAAAGATCGTCGAGCGGGCGATGGATCACGGCATTCCCCGGGAGGACGTGGTTGTCGATCCGCTGGTAATGCCCGTGGGCGCCATGCGTTATGCCGGCCGGCAGGTCTTTCACATCGTCCGCCGCTGCCGGGAAGAGCTGGGCGTCAATACCTGCTGCGGCGCGAGCAACGTCTCTTTTGGCTTGCCCAACCGCGGCCCGTTGAACGCCACCTTCCTGGCGATGGCCATCGGTGCGGGCATGACGTCGGCGATCACCAATCCGCTGGAGCCGGAGATTATGCAGTCGGTCCTGGCGGCCAACGTGATGATGGGCAACGACGAGAATTGCGCCACGTGGATTGCCGCCAACCGGCCGGAGGGAGACGACGATCGCGCTTCCCGTCGCGAGCGCCGCGGCCGGCGCCGTCGTCGGCGCAGCCGCGCGGAGTAGGCGGCCGTCGCCTGCCCACCGGTGAGGAGCGGATACCCCTCCTCGCCCGCTGTCTGAGTTTCCGCCCACAATATTGGGAGTGTCTCCCGTTTTGATGAAAATCAAATCGTGCCTACACATATGGGGGATGATACTCATCCCCTTTTTTCTTGCCTTCGTACCCGCGGGCCTCATGGCCCTGGTCATGAGGCGGTCTGACCTGAGCGCTTACCCGTTCTTCGTCGTTGCCCTCTTTTCCACCCTCGTTTTTCTGGTCTCGGTCGTTCTGGCATATTTTGTGGCAAGCCGCCTTTACCTGAAGGTCGTTCGCCTCTCCTGCCCGGAGTGTGGCGAGAAGCTGGCGCTGGTTTATGAGACGGCTGACCCTGCATCGTACGAATGCAGAAACTGCGGTTACTCGTACGAGACCAATGCCACTATCCGTACGAGGTACCGACCCTGGTAGGGGGGCCGCTTCTCGACGTGACCGTTTTGCCCACCGCAACTTTTCTGCCGGCATTCCCGTAAAGTATTCTGTTCGGCTTCGACGCCGGGCACCGGGGCGACGCTGATTGCGGCTGGCCGTCGTTTTGCTACCGGCGACCTTGCGGGCCGGCAGCCCCGGCACATCAGCGCCCCCACAATTCTTTGCAGCCTTTGAGGAGAGAGAAATGAATGCCAAGATGAAAGCCGTCGTCTATACAGAATATGGACCGCCTGACGTTCTTCACCTTGCGGAGGTGGGGAAACCCGTACCGGAGCGCGATGAAATATTGGTGCGGAATTATGCGACGTCAATCAATTACGGGGACATTACGGCTCGTAATTTCAGGAGTATCTCCCCTGGCGAGTTTAACATGCCTTTCCTCTTCTGGATCCTCGGGCGGATATCGTTTGGTCTCACGAGGCCGAGAACGAACATTCTGGGGAGTGAATTTGCCGGAGAAGTGGAGTCAGTGGGCGAGGACGTGACGCGATTTAGCGAAGGAGACGAGGTGTTCGGTTATCTTGCTCAGACCATGGGCGCCAACGCCGAGTATGTGTGTGTGTCTGAGGATGGCGATGTGGCCATCAAACCGGCCAACGTGAGCTATGAGGAGGCGGCCGTCATCCCTTATGGGGCGATCACGGCGTTGAATCTGCTGAGAAAGGTAGACGTGCGGAGCGGGCAGAAAGTCCTCGTCAACGGCGCGTCTGGAGGGATTGGGTCGGCCGCCGTGCAGCTTCTCAAGTATGAGGGGGCAAACGTGACCGGCGTATGCAGCACGCCGCGAATGGCGTTTGTCAAATCGCTGGGAGCGGACAAGGTGATTGATTACACGAGAGAGGGTTTTACCGAAGCGGATGAGCGTTACGATCTCGTTTTTGACATATTAGGCAAGAGTTCGTTTTCCCGCTGCAAGAGCGTGCTTAAGGAAGACGGCCGCTATCTCCTGGCCAGCTTCAAGATGACGCAGCTCCTTCAAATGTTGTGGACGTCAAGGCGTGGCGGCAAGAAAGTTATCTGTGCGCTGGCCCCCGCCACGTGCGGCGATCTGCCCTACATCAGAGAGCTTGTTGAGGCGGGAGATTTTAGAGCCGCCATCGATAAAACCTTCCCGCTGGAGCAGGCTGCAGAGGCGCACCGCTACGTCGAAAAGGGGCTCAACAAGGGACACGTTGCCCTCACCGTGGATCATGGTTAGCGAACGTGTGCCTCAGGCGATGATGGCGGTGGCTGCCAGCATCTGGCGGGCCAGCCATTCATCCCCCGCGATCTGCGCATTCTGGCGGGTCGTCTCCGGCGAGATCCCATTGGTGAAGGCGCGCCACGCCGTGTCCGGATCGAGGGTTACTTCGGCGGCGGCCGGCTCGTGTCCTTCGTATAGCGACCATAAACTATCTTCTCGGCGCAGGAGCCAGCGACCGCCCGCATCGCCCGTAATCGATAGGGCGACCAGCGTGCCGGCCGGGGCGTCGACATCGCGGTAGGTGCGGGGCAGCGCGCGCACGAAGGCGTCGAGGACGGG
>JAWVYQ010000094.1:0-14250 GCA_033722615.1 Promineifilaceae bacterium (SeqCode) | reverse complement strand
TGCACTGCTCTATCCGACTGGCATGGCGGCCGTGACCAACGTCCTCCTCTCGATCTTGCCGGCCGATAGCCACGTGATCTTCACGGACGACTGTTACCGCAAGACGCGCCATTTCTGTAACACCTTCCTGGCGCGTTTTAAGGTCGAGAGCACGCAAGTGCCAATGGGCGACTACGAAGCGCTGGAGGACGCGATCCAGGAGAATACGCGCCTCATCGTCAGCGAAAGCCCGACAAACCCCTACCTGCGTGTGGTGGATCTGGAACGGTTGGCGACGATCGCCCGCCGGCACCGGGTGAAGACCATCATCGACGCGACTTTTGCCACACCCATCAACCAACGCCCCCTGGATTTCGGCATTGACCTCGTCATCCATAGCGGCACCAAATATTTGAGCGGGCATAACGACATCATGGCCGGTGTGGTCGTGGGCGACGCCGGCCTGGTCCACGCCCTCCGCCAGTCACAAGGCATGTTGGGCGGCGTCATCGATCCTCACGCTGCTTACCTGTTGGAGCGGGGTCTGAAGTCGCTGGCCCTACGCGTTGCGCAACAGAATCAGACGGCGCAATGTGTTGCCGAATACCTGGAGCAACACCCCAAGGTCGAACAGGTCTGGTATCCGGGCCTACAGAGCCACCCTGATCACGCGACGGCCGCCCGGCAGATGAAAGGGTTTGGCGGCGTGGTGAGCTTCACCATTGCTGCCCGGAGCAACGAGCCCCCCGTGGACACTACCTCCCATTTCATCGACGCAATGACCATCCCCTACATTGCGCCGAGCCTGGGCGGCGTGGAGAGTCTCATCGAGCAGCCAGCATTGATGTCATACTATGAACTCTCGACCGAGGAGCGGCTGGCCATCGGCATTCGTGATAATCTAGTGCGCTTCGCCATCGGGATCGAGGACGCAGGCGACATTATAGCGGATCTGGAACAGGCGTTGGCTCAAGTCTGAACTCTTCCCGACCACAATACGGAATACGTTGATGACACTGGTAATGAAGTTCGGCGGCACCTCGGTGGGGAGCGTCGAGGCCATACAGCGCACGGCAGACCTGATTCAGAACACGCTAGACGAGCGGGGAGAGATCGTGGTCGTGGTCTCGGCAATGGGAAGCCGGCCGACGAAGGTAACGGACTTACTCCTGCAAGGGGCACACTCGGCGGCCGGCGGTGACCCCGACACCTACCGGCGCATGGCCGCCAGCCTCCACGAAATACACGTCGAAGCAGCCAACGGCCTGCTCGCGCCGCCCGCGGCGCAGAGATTGCGATCGGAGATCGACGGCTTTGTCGAACGTTTCGTCGAGTTGTGCCGGGCCGTCCACGTCTTGGGCGAGCTGACGCCGCGCGCATTGGACGCCATCAGCGCCATGGGAGAGCAAATGAGCGTGCGCCTTCTGGACGCCTATCTCAATGAGGAAGGGATCGAGGCGCAGGCGATAGATGCCACGAATCTAATCATCACCGACAACCATTTCCAGTCGGCCACACCACTGCTGGCAGAGACGGAGGAGCACGTTAACCGGCTCCTGCAACCCCTCCTCGAGGACGGTACCGTTCCTGTCGTCACCGGGTTTATCGGCGCGACCAGGGATGGCGTAACCACCACGTTAGGCCGCGGCGGATCTGACTACAGCGCCGCCCTCTTAGGGCAGGCCCTACAGGCGGACGAAGTCTGGATCTGGACGGACGTCGACGGGGTGATGACGGCCGATCCGCGACTGGTCGCCGCCGCGCGCACTGTACCGGCCCTGACTTATCGGGAGGTGGCGGAACTGGCTTACTATGGCGCTCGCGTCCTCCATCCGAAGACGATACGGCCATGCGTGGAAAGCGCCATTCCCCTTCGCATTAAGAACACGTTTAACCCGAAGCACCCGGGAACCGTCATCGTGCCCGACAACGGGGAGGGCGACGGGGGGATGAAAGCCGTGACGGCCATTGAGTCGTTGAGCCTGCTGACGGTGGAGGGCAAGGGGATGATGGGCGTACCAGGTATTGCCGCGCGCACTTTCAGCGCAGTCGCCCGCGAAGGCGTCAACGTTCTGCTCATCAGCCAGGCATCTTCGGAACAATCGATCTGCTTTTCGGTGCCGGCCGGGGACACAGACGCCGTCACCTCCGGCCTGGAAGCCGAGTTTGCCGAAGAGTTACGCCGCCGTGACATCGACCGCGTCTGGGCTTTGCAGCCGGTCTCCATCGTCACCGTCGTCGGCGCAGGCATGCGCGGCACGCCGGGCATCGCGGGTCGCATCTTCAGCGCCCTCGGGAGAGAGGGAATCAACATTATCGCCATCGCTCAGGGTTCGTCCGAATGCAGCATCAGCCTGGTAGTGGATGCGGCCGACACGGCCGGAGCGGTACAACACATCCACACACTTCTGTGAACCGACCCGTTTGTGGCAGATGGTGACACAAGTGCCCCCAATTTGATCGGCGGTTAAAAATTTAGGCATACTGGCGTTCACTTTTGCTTTAACCGATGGAAGCATCTGGGGTGAACGGCCGTTAAATTCTAATTGAAGGCAAGCCAATAAATATTTTAACGGCTTGCCTTGTTTTTTGCCCCACTCCCCCTCCATAATCGACCCAAACAGCAACCACTAACAGACCACCTGCCAGGAACGTCCAGGGTGGTCCTGTCGCAACCAACAAAAGGAGCGAGTTATGCGTCTTGACCTGAAACGATTCCTTCTCGCCGGGATAGCCTCTGTCCTGTTGCTGGCGGCGTGCCAGCAGGCCCCGGTCACGAACAATGCGCCTGAAGCGGAACCGGACCCCGAAGCAGAGCCAGAGCCCGAAGCCGATCCTGAAGCCGAGGCTTTCGTCGAAGGAGGCGAAGAAGGCGGAGGCGAGCTGGTCATTTACTCCGGCCGCAGCGAGAGTCTGGTCGATCCCATCATCCAGGAATTTGCGCGATTGAGCGGCATTGACGTACAGGTGCGGTACGGAGGCACGGCTGAGGTCGCCGCCACGTTGATGGAAGAGGGGGAGAACAGCCCGGCCGACATCTTTTATGCTCAGGACCCGGGCGGCCTGGGAGCCGTCCAGGAAGCCGGCATGTTGGCCGAACTTCCCCAGGAAATCCTCGACCGGGTCCCGTCCCGCTTCCAGCCGGCAAGCGGAGAATGGGTAGGCATCTCCGGGCGGGCGCGCGTCGTCGTCTACAATACGGAAGCGATCACCGACCCCGAGAACGAGCTACCCAACGACCTCTGGGGATTCACCGAGCCTGAATGGCAGGCCCGTATCGGATGGGCGCCGACGAACGGTTCCTTCCAGGCAATGGTCACGGCCATGCGCACTGTCTGGGGCGAAGAGCGCACGGCTGAATGGTTAGAGGGCATCCAGGCAAACGATCCCATCGTATACGAGGGTAACACGCCGATCGTGGCCGCAACGGCCGCAGGCGAGGTGGACGTCGGTTTCGTCAATCATTACTATCTCTATCGTTTCATCGCCGAAGAAGGTGAGGGATTCGGGGCCCGGAACTACTTCCTCCCGGGCGGCGGCCCCGGTTCTCTGATCATGGTCTCCGGCGCCGGCATCCTGGAAACGGCCGAGAATAGGGAGAATGCGGAGCAATTCCTGGAATTCTTGCTCTCCGTGCCCGGCCAGCAATACTTCGCCTCACAGACTTACGAATATCCGGTCGTGGAGGGCGTCCAACCCTCCTTGCTGCTGCCGCCACTGGAGGAACTGGATCAGCAGGCGGTGGACATCGAGCCGGTTGCCATGTCCGATCTGGAAGGCACGGTTCAACTATTGAGCGACCTGGGTGTTCTGCCCTGATCCATTCTGAACAACCAGAAACAGCGCGAGAAAAGGGAACGGCCGGCGGCCGTTCCCTTTTTCATAGTGAACGGAAAGGGGCAATACGCCATCACCAAACGTGACGGATGTCAGCCGAAATGCCGAGCAATAGCACTGTGGAAAGTACTCCCTTTCAGATAGTATCGGAATACATATGAAGCACGAACCGTTTAATGAAAGCACCGAAATGTATCTCAAGACAGTGAGCGAGCTGTCGGCGGACGATGAACACGTGCCGATCTCGCTGCTGGCGCGACATCTCGGCGTGTCTACGGTCTCTGCCACGGAGATGGTGCACCGTCTGGAGGATCAGGGACTGGTGGAACACACGCCTTACAAAGGGATCTTTCTGACGGCCGATGGGAATCGGCGGGCGACGGAAGTAATTCGCAGCCACCAGCTCTGGGAATGTTTCCTGGCGGACCACCTGCAACTCCCGTGGGAACGGGTGCACGAACTGGCCTGCCGCCTCGAACACGCCACAGACCACGACGTCACGGACGCGCTGGCAGACTTCCTTGACCACCCAACGTCCTGCCCCCACGGCAATCCCATCCCCGACGCCGACGGCAATGCCGTAGCAACGGCCGGCGTTGCGCTCAACCGGGTGGAAACGGGGCAGCAGGGCGTCCTACACGCCATCCATCCGGAAAGCACCGTCCTCCTGGAGTATCTGGCCCGGCATAAACTGAAGCCAGGTCGGGCCATTACGGTCAAAGAGATCGCCCCGTTCAACGGTCCCATTACCGTTCTGGTCGACGGAGAGGAACAAACCATCGGTCAAGAGGCAGCAGGACACATCTTCCTCCGGCTGAGAGAAGGATAAAATACGGCCGGCCCCTCTCCCACCCTCCATGTAATTCCTGTATAATCGAATCAACGAAACCACCATTTGCCAGCCAGCCTTGTGCAAGGAAACGACATGCACTTCGATTGGCAGACGGAAGACGATCGAACGCCAAATCTATCGCCGCAGGAAGAGGCGCGATCGGTTCGCGGCCGGAAATGGGTAGGGGTGTTGCTCGTCGGCCTCTTGCTGGCTCTGACGGGCTACGTTATCTGGCACCAGGCCGAGGGTGGCATCGCTGCCGCGGAGCAAAGCGCCAGGGAGAGTGTCCGCGCCGTTCACGAGCTGGCGGAGCGGGCGGCCGTCCAGGGGGATGGGGAACTATTGGTCTCGCTCCTGTCCGGGCGAGATCCTGAATGGGCGGCGGCGCAGCAGAAACGGTTGAGCCGCGACCTGCTGTTTTCCCAGGCCGCGTATCCCTTCGACATGCGCCCGGTGGGAGAGCCGACCATCGACGACGTCGCGCTCAATCCTGAATTGCTGGGAGCGTCGCTGAGCGCCGAACAGGCATACGTCGTTACGCAAACGAAGGGCATTACAGAGCGCGTCACTCTCCGGCAGACACACATCTACCGCAAGGGGGAGCAGCGGTGGCTCCTATCGCCGCCTCAGGAGGATTTCTGGGGCGAGCCAAAGAGCACGCACGGCACACGACTCACCGTCACTTACCCCGAACGGGACGAGACGATTGCCCTGCGACTGGCCCGGGACATCGACGATAAGGTGGTCGAGATGTGCGCGGCGTTATCCGGGCTGGAGTGTCCGGCCGAATTCACGATGAGCGTCCGCCTGAGCGAAGAGCCGGCCAGCTTTCTGGAGCTGAAACCTACTCCGTCCCCGGACACAGACCTCACATTGCCCACCCCCTCACTGGTCGGGGTGCCGACCGACGAGACGGCGTACCAGGCCTTACTCCGCGGTTACGCCGCCCGGGTGGCGACCGCCGGAATCACGTCTCTCGTCCGATATGACTGTTGTGAACGCATTCTCTTCTTCCAGGCCGCCCTTGACTGGCAACTCTACAATCTGGGGTTACGCTCCCGTCCGCTCACCCTCCCGCGTTATCTGGCTGCCATCGACAATCTGGCCGGGCCCGCGTGGTTCCAGATGCTTTGGTACCGGGAGGCCTTGACCGAACGGCCGTTGGCAGAACGAGCGCTGGCGTTGGGGACATTAGAGTTACTGCTGGACGACGGAGAGGCGGCGACTCCGGCTGCGTCGTTGCAACGAACGCTCCTGACGGCCGGTATTCCCACCGACTGGCTGCAGAAGGGCAGCCGCTACCGTTCCCTATCGGGATTCTATCAGGCGTTGCAGGTTCACCTTATGGAAAGGGCCAACGAACTCGAGAGCT
Source organism: Promineifilaceae bacterium (SeqCode) (assembly GCA_033722615.1). Lineage (GTDB taxonomy): Bacteria > Chloroflexota > Anaerolineae > Promineifilales > Promineifilaceae > JAAYYY01. The sequence goes on along the minus strand of JAWVYQ010000094.1, from coordinate 8,230 downwards.
TCCCCGCTCCACCCGAGCAAGACCTGTTTCTTTCCTGCTACGCGGATGGCTCGCCCCACCTCTACCGTTATCGACCTGATACAGGGCAGTTGGTAGAGGAGCGAGCGGAGATAGAGGGTCCGTCGCAATCCCCCCTCGAGGAAAATATCGCGTCACGCTCTGCCCCCCTCTCAGACAAACTATTCTTCTCCGAACAGCGCTCGGCTGAGCGTCTGGCGCTGCGCCGTCCAGAACGGCAATACGTCTTTCGGCCAGACATCTTTTCTCAGGTCTACTCGACGCTGGACACCCAGGGACGATTTATTGCCATGCAGCTCATGGCTTACGGTCCGCAGATGGCATTTGTCCCAACCACCGGCGAACGGTGTGGCGAGCAATGTCAGGAATGGCAACAGATCGGCGCGTACTCTGTCCGGTCTCCCAGCGGGCAAGAACTGCTATGGCAGCAAGATGGTTATGTGTGGCGGGGCGACGGCGATCGTCGGCGACCGGTCGTCCGCGGCTCGTTTCCCTTTTGGATAGATAAGGCAACGTACGGTTACCTCTCCGGGGAGCAGGTGATGGTCGCCCGCGCGGCCGACGACGTACCACATTCGTTATTGACGGTAGCGGATCTGTTGAACGTCGTGGGCATTGGCGACGCAGCCGACCATCGTGGCCGCCTTACGGCCATTCAAGCCGATCCCAGCGGCAGCGGCGCCCTCGTCTTCTTCCTCACGCTGGGACCGGGCAAGAATTACCTGCTACTGCTGCGACGGCCTGAGAGTGCCCCTTCCTGGCTTGAGCGGCGGCCGCAGCCGGGCGATCTTTCCGTGCTATTCGAGACGCAAGCCAGCATCGATTCGCCCCCTGGATCCTCCTTCTCGCCAGGCGGACAGTGGTTTGTGGCGACGACGGGATTCAGTGGCGACGGTCCTCCCGGCCGGGCGGTCTTTGATCTTCGCGAGCGGGGTGATCCACAGCTACTCACTTTTGCCCCCGGACGCTATCACGTCAATTATGACTGGTCGGCCGACGACGTCTGGCTAGCGTGGCCGCGCCAGAATTACGTGGAGTTGCTGGCCCCTGCCAGCGGCGCTGCACGGCACTTTGTGTCGGCGCCGGCCGACCAGTCGCCATGGCAGTGGTGTGAGTCGGCAGCGTGGATCGGCCAGTAGACCGTCGCTTAATCCCCCTCCGGAGAAACGTCCATCCAGGGACAGAGAATGGGACCGCCGTGAGGATCGGGGTTGGGGCCATGAGGGGGGATGAGGCCATCCATGCCTTGAAAGTAACCGCCCTCCCCGGTGACCTGCTCCTGGGCAGCCGTGGATAGCTCTCGGTCACCCACGGCAATAGCGTGGATATGGGCGGGTGATTGGGGTCCTAGATCGCCCGTATCCCGGAACCAGGCAGCAAAACCAGCATAGCGCAAGGCCATCACCATCGCCTCGGCCTCCTCCCATAGCATGACGCTCTCCTGATTCGGATTGCGAATGGAGATGTCGACGGCGCCGCCACCTGCGTGAGTGCCGAAACTGAGGGCCACGTCCCCGCGGTAGGAGCCCTGAGTGATACGCATGAGATCGCCCGGGCCCGGGTAGATGGCCGCCGCCGTCTCGAGCATGGCCAGCGTCCGCGCGTTAAGGGTGTGACCGCGGACGTCCACACGGGCGTAATCGTCGGGCGGTTGGGCGCAGTAGGGCGTTGGGAAGAGGGTCGCTGTCGGCGACGCCGTAACGGTAGGAGAAGGGGTCGCCGATGGCGATGAGGTAGCGGTAGCGGTATCCGTGGGCGGAGAGGTAGCGGTCGGCGCTTCCCGCGTGGGCGTGGAGGGGCTCACTGTGGCGGTGGGGGCCAAAGCCGCCGGGAGGGCCGTCGCCGTGGGAGTGGATGGCGCCGCGGCCGGCGGACCACCGGCCAGAAAACGGCACTGTATCATTAGCAGCACCGCAACACCCAGCCACGCAACCAGGGCCAGGTTCGGCCGGTGCCACCGATCACGGGGCCGATTGGGCACAGCGAAATCCTACATTATATAGATTCTCGGGGAACCGGGTTTCGCGATCGCGCGTCGTCGTGCGTATGAACGCCCACGTGTTCTGCCACGAACCACCGCGAAGAACGTGTGAACCGGCCGTCTCGGGACCCGGGGGGTTGTCTTGCGGAGCGTATTGGTAGTAGTTCGGATCGTAGAAGTCGGACACCCACTCCCAAACGTTGCCCGCCATGTTCAGAGCGCCGTAGGGGCTGGCACCGGCCTGAAATGACTCGACAGGGGCCGTGTCCCAATAGCCGTCGTTCAGGGAGCGATCCGCCCACTCATAGGGGCAGTTCGCGTCGCAGATGTTGGCCATACTGGATCCGGGAAGCTGGTTGCCCCACGGAAAGAGCCTTCCGTCTGTTCCGCGAGCGGCTTTCTCCCACTCGGCCTCCGTCGGCAAGCGGCGTTCGGTCCAGCGGCAGTAGGCGTCGGCCATATTCCAGTTGACCCATATGACTGGATGTTGAGAAAATTCGGCGTTGCCGAAATAGGAAGAGTGTTGCCGCGAAGACCTGTCTTGAGGCGGCGGACAGGCACCGGCCTGGACGCACTGCCGATATTGGGCCGTAGTCGTCTCGGTACGGTCAATCCAAAAAGCGTCCAAAGTGACCGTGCGCTGGGGCATTTCGACGTCCCGGGCTTCAGGATCGGCCGGTATGCTGCCCTGCAAGAAGTCGCCGGCCGGCACGTAGACCATCACCTTGCCATCGCTCTCTGCGATCATCGTATCGCCAGCGCTAAACGCCGGTGTGGGCGATGGCGTTGGCGTCCCGGTCTCCGTGGGCGCCGGGGTGAGCGTCGCCGTCGGTTCCTCGGCGGGTTCATCGAGAGAGGCTACTGCCAGCTCGGCCTCAGAGCCAGCAGCGGCCCCCGTCGTCGCCGTGGCAACAGCTCGGGTAGCCGTGACCGTTATTGTCGCCTGGGCTTGTGCGTCGCCGCCGGCACGATTCAGGAGCGCCATCGCTCCTACAAGCAAGGCGGCAACGAAGATGAGGCCGGCGACGCCTCCTATACCGAAAAGAAGGGGGCGAGGGAAACGACGGTCGGCCGATGGCGACGACGTTGATGCCGAAACCACCGTTTCCTGGGGCGTGGGCTCAACGATGGTCTGTGCCTGCACAGCAGGGGTCCCGGCAGCCGCTGTCGAGAGCGCCCGCGCAAACGCACCGGCTGTAGGAAAACGCATGCCCGGATCTTTGGCCAACGCTTGCTCGACAACTCGGCAAACGCCGGAAGCCAGATCGGGCCGCGTCTCGCGCAGGGAAGGCACCGGCTCGGTAATATGCTTCAGCGCCACGGCGATGCCGGTATCCGCCCGGTAAGGCGGCCTACCGTTCAACAATTCGAAGACAACGACGCCCAGGGAGTAAATGTCTGAACGACCGTCAATCTCCTTGTTGCCCTGTGCCTGTTCCGGGCTCATGTAGGTGGGGGTACCGATCAGGGCCTGCTCGGCCGTCAGCGTGTGTCCCGTGAGCAGTTTGACAATGCCAAAGTCGGAGAGATAAGCGTTTGCACGGTCATCGAAGAGAACGTTCGCCGGTTTCAGATCCCGGTGCACGATGTCCAATTCGTGCGCCCGGTCCAGTGCAGAGGCAATCCTGTCGACGATGGGCGTGATTTCGTCGACGGAGAGGTGATCGCCGTGGCGCCAGTCGACCAGCGTTCCCCCCGTCATCAGACGCATGACGAGATAGGGGCGACCCTGGTGTTCGCCAAAGTCGTGGACGGGCACGATGGCGTGATGCTCCAGGGCGGCGATCGTCCGCGCTTCCCGCTCGAATCGCTGGCGGAAGTTGGGGTCCTGACTGAATTGCGGGTGCAGAATCTTAAGGGCGACGTCGCGGGGAAAGCGGGGATCATGCGCCAGATACACGGCGCCCATCCCCCCATCTCCCAGCTTGCGGACAATCTGATAACGGCCGACAGTCTCTTGATTCATGCTTAAACTATCCCCCAGATCCTGATGCTCATTACAAGCCACTCACCGCCGGGCGCGAGAGTAATGACGTCACTTGGAAAGACGAGGCGTAGTATACCCCCCACGGGGCCCTCGCGCCATGAGGAAGTCACCTGTCAGGGCCAGCCCTTCACTGTTCCCAGAGGAATTTCCCGACCCAAATAGAGGCTGCCCCCCATGACTTTGGGCAGGCCAGAATGCTAACTTGATAGGCGACTGAGTCGGCCGTTCCTCTATCAGGATAAATCAGGCATCATGCATCCTCCACCATGCCGAGTTCCCTGGATGGTTACCGCCGCCCCCTCGGCGGCAGTCGCTGGCGAGCATCTTTCGGCGGAAATTAGGATAGTAGGCTATGATGAGGAGGATAACGAGACAAGCACAGTGACGATTCCGGTGACGCTCGCAGTCGGCAACGTCTGGTTCGATAACGAACCCGGGGGGGAAGACGATCTTTCTGTCGCTGGTGGGACGCCCGTAATCGGCAGGGGCAACGCAATCGATGAAGGGAAGAACCGTCGTGGCTATCCTTTTTCTGGCCCTCATATTGGGAGGCTGCAGCATGGTCACGACGGTCCTTTCCAACGACGTCTTACGGATTACCGAAGGCATCGTCTGTGGCGGAGGAGGCCGCTATCGCTTCCAGACGGCCGAAGCAGACGCCGCGTGGTTCCGCAGCCTGACCGTTCAATGTGTGAACGAGGGGGGCGCCGTACAGGCAACGGCGACCGGCCGGGCTTTCGGAACGACTTATCTTTTTCTGACGGCTCTCTGGCTTGCCATCCTCTTCGTGCTGGCGGCGCGCGGCAGTCCGGAACGGACGCTGTCGCCTTCCCCGGACCTGACGCTGTCGGCGGAGGAGAAAGCGCGCGTCCAAGCCTTCCTCGATGATGGCCAGAAGATCAGGGCCATCAAGGAAGTGCGGGACATGACGGACGTTGGCCTGGCGGCTGCCAAGGAGTATGTGGAGGCTCTGCAACGAAATGCAAAGGATGACATTCGATGAACGCGGCCTGTATACCGGCCTGGCAGCCGTGCACTGGGCCACCATTTCGGAGACCGATTCTCGCCGGGGTCAAGATTTTTACCGGCGCATTATCGAGGACGGAAAGGGCCGGGCGTTGGAATTGGGCTGCGGCGCCGGCCGCTTGCTCATCGCCTATTTGCAGAAAGGGCTGGACGTCGCAGGGCTCGATATTTCTGGCGATATGCTCGCCGGCCTGTGAAAATCGCGTTCCACGGGATCTGTAAGTTGGTAACTTGGGAATGACGTCACCGATGGTGATAACCAGCCTGGATCAGGTCACGAACGAGTGGCTTACGTCGGCACTCACCGGCGGCGACGCCCTGATCCGCGGTTCTGTCGCGACCATTGACGGGGAACCGGGACGGGGCAACTGGTCGACGAGTGCGCGGCTGACCATCCACTACACGGACGACGCACAGGGCGAGCTTCCACGCCGGCTGTTCCTGAAGATGGTTGACGCGGATCTGGACGACGAGTTCTTCGGCCCCTCAGAAGTGGCCTATTACACGCGCGATTACGTCGGCGTCGAGGGCGCGCCGCTCATTCGCTGCTACGATGCGCGCTTTTCGGAAGCAGAGCAACGGTACCACTTACTGCTGGACGACGTATCGGAGACTCACGTGCAGGCGGCAGAGAAGGTGCCAACACTTTCCTATGGCCGGGCCCTCGCCGAGGGCCTGGCGACTATGCACGCCCACTGGTGGGGCGCCGAAAGGCTGGCGGAGGCCGACGCGCCCATTCACAGCACCGAACACATACGGCGCTTTGTCGAGATCGCAGAACCCGGCGCAGAGCGCATCATCGAGGCACTCTCCGTAGAGCTGGAGCCACATTGGCCGGCCCTGATCCGCGATCTGTTCGCCAATCATCCGGACGCCATGATCAGGCGCGCCGAAGATGACAACGGCTTTACGCTGATTCACGGCGACGTTGGGGCGGGCAACGTGCTGGTACCGCGTGACGGTGACCGGCCGATCTATATCATCGACCGCCAGCCGTTTGACTGGAGCCTGACGACGTGGCTGGGCGTCTACGATCTGGCCTATGCCATCGTCCTCGATTGGGAGATTGAAACCCGACGGCGCCTCGAGATCCCCGTTCTCAGGCAGTATCATGCCCATCTCGTCCAGAACGGCGTTCGCAATTACTCGTGGCAGCAACTTCTTGACGATTACAGGTTATGCGTGGCAATGGGCGTCTACATCGCAACGGAGTATTGCCGCGGAAGCATTAACGAAGCGTGGCGACCGGTCTGGACGCGAATGCTGCGGCGGGCGCTAACGGCGTGTGACGACCTCGCCTGCCGGGAGTTGTGGCAGTAGCCTGCGCTTTCTCGTAATCGAATCTTCGGAAGAAGGGGCGGGCTACCAAGCGGAGAGATTTCCCAGGCGAAATAGGGGGCTGCCCCCATGACAAAGGGAAAGACCCCGTGCTAGAGTAACCGCAGCGTCCGTAATATCTCGAGAAGGAGGCACCAAATGAAACGCATTTGTTTGCTCATCGGTAGCGCATTGGTACTCGCTCTGACCGTCGCCGCGGCCCGGTCACAGACTGCGACGGCCGGCGATGGCCTGGTTCGCACCACCTGGCCCTCGGCCGAGGATCCTGGCCCGCCTTTCTATGCGCGGATCGAACCGCCCGCACCGTACGTCTTCCATGACGGCGAGTGGGCGGCAGTTGTTTTCTACCGTGATCCTGAGTGTGATCAAATCCAGGGGTTCAATTTGCTGAATTTTTTCGATCCGCCAGCAGCCTTTGCCTGCCCTTCTACGGTACACGGCACCAACTTATGGGTCGGCGCACCTCAGAATGGCGCACCCAAGATCGCCCACTCAAACGGCAATGGGGCAGTGCCCGTTTGGTTCATTCCCGCAGACGTCATTAATCAAGCCACAGGAGACGGCGAATTGACAATCGAGGAACTCGCAGGGCTGGACGGCCTGATAGTCGGGCACGCCGACCAGTTTGACGAGGTGTTGCATCCTCATCCTCTCCCGCCCGCGCTTGGGGGCGGTGGACACCCGAACCCCAAATTAATCCAGAATGCGCAAGGGTGGTTGGAGGACGGCCGCCGCTTCAGCCTGCACGTTACTGAGATAGATGAAGAGGTGAAGGCTATTCAGATCCAGTTCCGGTAGAGAGGCTGGCGACCACTTCTGGCCCCGTCAGGGTCTTCTCGACCGTTGTAGAGTACTTCCTTTGGCGAGCAGGGCTCGATGAGCCTGGGTACCATCAGCGCGCTGGATCGCAGCCTGCGGTCCCAGCGAGACCTGGGTACGCGCAGTTCCTACTCGTTGGCAGAGGTAATTCAGACTGACGCTCCGATTAATCCGGGCAATTCTGGCGGCCCACTGCTTAAGCTGGCCGGCGAAGGGGCGATGGATGACGAGGCCGAGCTAACGGTTCCCGGCCGGTAGCGGGACGGCCGCCCGGCGAACCAGGATGAATATCTGGCCAATGCGCTGGCATCTCTGTCGACGAATCTCAGGCTGCCTATGAGGAAGCCCAAACTGCCGCCATCGAACAGGCCGTAGAGGAAGGCATCCCCACCGAGGAGCAAGCTGATGAATTACTGGAATGAATTCATCACGTTCACTCCTGTAGGCATTAACGATTTACCTGACGCGGCCGGTATTGGAGAGGAGGTCGCTTTCACGGTCGATGGCAATCTGACGATCCGTGACGTTACGCAGCCGGAAACGTTTAACGTCGTAGCTGCGGCCGTCTCTGATACGGAACTACGTGGGACGGCAGCAGCAACGATTTCCCGCGAGGCTTACGGGCTGCGCATTACCCGTGTCCCCCTGGTAGCCAACGTCGAGAAAGAGGTGGAACTTACCATTGACTTTGTAGCCCACGCGGGCTAGCAGAAATCACACTTAGCGGCCGGTCAGGCGTCCACTTGCCCTGGTCTTTGAAAGTGGATAGGATGGGTGTATGTACTCACCCCACTTTGACGCCTGAACTGATGCTCCCGGAAGAGGTTGATCTGGACGTCTTTTGCTGTGAGCTCTCTCTGGAGCTGGGCGAGCCGGCCTACGGCACGGCGTTAAACCGCGAAGTCTGGTTCCTGCTGGAGTATGATGGCCCCTGGCGAGAAAAGGCGACGACGGACAATGACCTGCCGCAACCGGTTCAGGCGTGGCTGGAAGCCCAGTTGGAAGCAACCGGGGGACGTGGGCGCGTCCAGTTCATCAAGCGACCGGAGATCACGAGTGGG
>JAWVYQ010000093.1:0-14421 GCA_033722615.1 Promineifilaceae bacterium (SeqCode) | reverse complement strand
TACCTGGTGACCGAGGACGCCTTTGCCGAGAAGGCCCGCCCGCCCGCCCATTCGCGCGACCACCTGATGGCCCTCCTCTGGCCCCGCACGTCCCAAAACTCGGCCCAGGTCAACCTGCGCCAGACCCTCTACCAGTTGCGCCAGGCCATCCCCGAAGTCGCCGGCCCGGACGGCGGCCTGGAACCCTTCCTCTTAAGCGACCGCCAGACCGTTCAGGTCAACCCGGACGCGGCCTACCGGCTGGACGTCGCCCGCTTCCTGCGCTTGCAAGCCGAAGATCCCTCCCCTGATGAACTGGCCGAAGCCGTTTCCCTCTACCGCGGCCCCTTTCTCTCCGACTTCCACCTGCCCGACAGCGAATCCTTTGAGGAATGGGCGACCGCCCGCCGGGCGACCCTGCAGCGCACGGCGCTGGAGGCCATGGAAACGTTAACCGGACACTATCTTCGACGCGCAGAACCCGCAGAGGCCGAGCGCTACGCCCGGCGGCAGCTGGCGTTGGACGAGCTGCGAGAGAGCGGACACCGGCAGCTGATGCGCGCCCTGACCCAACAGGGAAAGCGTAACGCCGCCCTCACCCACTACGATGACTACTGCGCTCTGCTGGCAGAGGAACTCGGCGTCCAGCCTTCTGCGGAAATCGAGGCGGTCTACGAAGCCGTTAGCGAGGGTCAGGCAGCGGAAGCGTCTGTCCCCGGCGCACAGGCTGAGCCAGAGATGGGAAAGAAGCAGCCCCGCCTCCCTTCTCCGGCGACGCCCTTCGTCGGCCGGCGGCAAGAAATGGCTCAGGTGAACGGGATGCTGGAGGATGGTTGCCGGCTGCTCACCTTGCTCGGCCCCGGCGGCAGTGGTAAAACCCGCCTCGCCCTCGAAATCGCCCGCCGCCGCGCCGGTGAATACACCCACGGCGCCGCCTTCGTCGACCTCGCCCCCCTCTCAGACCCTGCTGACATTCCTACCACCATCGCCGTCGCCATTTCGATGGCCCTCGACTTCCGCTTCACGACTGAAGGGAGTCCCCGGGAGCAAATTCTCAACCACCTGGCCGACAAAGAACTGCTCCTGGTGTTGGACAACGTCGAGCATCTGCTTGATAAGCACCTGCTCGATCCGCATCTGCCGGCCGGCGTCGAAATGGTCGGTGACCTTCTACAAACGGCTCCCGGCCTATGTCTGATGGCCACATCCCGCGCGCGTCTCAATCTGGGATCCGAATGTCTGTTCGAGGTGGGCGGCCTGAAGCTGCCAGAAGACGGCCCTCGTGCCGAAGGCGAGCCTGAAGCGGTCGAGATGTTCATGGAATACGCCCGCCGTGTGCAGCCGGCCTTTAGCGTGAGCGAAGAGGAAGGAGACGCTGTCGCCCACATCTGCCGGCTGGTAGAAGGCATGCCCCTCGCCATCGAATTGGCCGCCTCCTGGGTCCGTTATCTCTCTCCTCTCGACATCGCCCGCGAACTGTCCGAAGACCTCGACTTTCTTGAGAGCGAGCGTGTCGACCTGCCGGAGCGGCAGCGCAGCATGCGCGCCGCCTTCGACCACTCCTGGAAACTGCTTGACGAGGAAGGCCGCCAGGCGTTGATGAAGCTCTCCGTCTTCCGCGGCGGTGCCAGCCGCCGGGCGGCCAAAGCTGTGACCGGCGTCTCCTTGCGCACGCTCACTGGCTTGGCCGATCACTCGCTCCTCACCCGCGACCCGGACTCCGGCCGCTTCGCCGTCCACGAACTGATCCGCCAGTTTGCGGTGGAGAAGCTCGCCCTTAACCAGGATTCCCTTGTGGACGTCCGCAACCGACAGATGGATTACTTCCTGGATCTCGTAGAGAAATGCGATGACGCGTATCGTCGGACGGGACAGGTCGAATGGCTCGATGAACTGAGCGCAGAGCACGACAATATCACAGCCGCTCTGCAGTGGGCGCTGGAGCAAGAAGAAATAGAGAAAGTGGGCAGATTAAGTAGCGCTTTAGGTGTCTTTTGGGGAATACGAGGCCATTTAGACCGGGGTCGTCAATGGCTAGAAAAAGTGCTGGTAAGACGCGGGGAAGTTTCTAACCGCACGCTCGGAAAGGTGTATTTTGCTTTGGGTTGGATAGCGTTCGAGCGGAGTGATTACGCGGCGGCCGAGGATTACTATAGACGGAGCTATGACTTGTTGAACGAATTGGGCACGACCCTGTTACTCGCAGACGTGTTAAGCTGCCTTGGCCATGCAGCTCAGCAACAGGCCAATTACGATCGTGCCGCTACTTTTTGTGAGCGGAGTCTTTCCCTCTACCGACAGCTCGATGATACCTTTGGGATTGCTAGAAACCTAAACAGGCTGGGACGCATAGCCGAACTCCAGGGCAACCTTGAGCGGGCCGTAACACTGCTGCGAGAAAGTCTGGAACTGCGTCAGGCCACCGGTGATGAGCGCGGCACCGCCGCCTCTTTAAACGCGTTGGCAGAGATAGCGCGGTACCGGAAGGAGTATGAACGCGCAGCATCACTGTACGAAGAGACTCTCGAGATTTGTACGCGGCTGGCCGACAAGCGATGTATTGCTGGGGTTCAACATAATCTCGCTCACGTAGCTCTACAACTAGAGAACGTCGCCAGATCAGCCGCCCTTTTCAGGGAGAGTCTGAATCTATACCGCGAGCTTGCGAACACCGAAGGGATTGCCCTCTGCTTGGCCGGCCTGGGAGGCGTTCTATGCGCACAGGGAGCAGTGTACAGCGCCGTACGCTTATTGAGTAAATCGGATGCCTTGTTTGAAAGCAATCAGGTGATATTAGGCGCAGCGGACCAACTGGCCTATGACGATTTCGTAGCTGGCGCACGCGCGCAGCTCGATGACGAGAACTTCGACATGGCCTGGTCTAGTGGTGAGAATCTCTCGCTGGACGAGGCCATTCAAATTGTAGACGGGTAACGTACGTTCCCATTCCGCGAACTCATGATTTCTGCACATTAACCAATGAGTCGAGCATTGTTCGAATCGCGCTCCCTCCACCTCCGGGGGAGGGCTGGAGAGGGGGTTTCTCTGTTGCGCCGCCTGAGACCAACCGCCCCTACTCCTCCTCTCCGGAAGCGGCGGCCGCGACCGCCTCCTCTGCTGCGCCTCCTGCCTTCTCCTCGACCCACTCAATTTCAATTTCCAGGCTGCGCTTCACCCGGTTCTCGCCCTCGTCCTCTTCTTCAATCTCAATCTCCAGCACGACCTCGTCCGGGATCTCGATCACGACCGTCTCCTCACCCCTGTCAATGAGGAACCGCCTGTCATCCAGCCAGTGCGTCAGCTCTTGCAGAAACGCCATAACCTCAGGAATCGTGCGCTCCGTTTCACTCTCATACAACGTTCTTTCTTCACCCATCGGCAACTCCTTCAAGGATAACGAAATTAATTGACGGGCCGACCAGCCTGTTTGACAGTAAAGACAAGGTCTCCCGGCGTCAGCGTGCAACCGGCGGTTCGGTAAAACCCACAAACCACCACTTACATGTAGACATTCTCATAGATAAGAATCTTGTAAATGTCACAAATGAGGAGGTGGGATCCTCAGATCCCGCCAGTGTAGTCGGAGGATCGGGGCCTCTGTGTGAGCCAACTCTAAATGTCTACATCAATAATAGTAGCACGCTCGTCGGCAAATTCACACTCTTTTGGAACACCAGTCCCACGTCCCTCGGCGAAACGAAATGGCGGTCATTTTTCACCCTTCCTTTACCCTCGAACACATGTTCCATATGTTACCATGGACCCATGTCTGATCATAAGAAGGAAAAGCGCCCCCAGAACAGGACGCCTCCCACGGAATCCGATCTCCGGTCCAAAACTGGCTCCCTGCCGCCGGAGGCCGTTTTGCCGGAAAACCAGCTTCCCGCCGAACCGCCTTCCCCCGGCTCCTCCTGGGCCGCCCTCAGCAAAGCCCTTGAACCCATCCGCTGGGACTGGCCCGGCTGGTTGCCCCAGGGTTTCCTCACCATCCTTGCCAGCAAGCCCGGCGTCGGCAAATCCTTGCTCTGCCTCCGCCTCGCCGCCTCCTACCTCGACGGCCTCCCCTGGCCCGACGACACGCCCATTGACCTCCCCGGCAACACCGCCGGTGCCGCCATCCTATGGTGCGAAAGCGAGGCCGGCCACGCCATGAACCTCCAGCGCGCCCGCACTTGGGGGCTTGATCTGTCTCGCATCTTCATGCCCCTGAGCAACCCCCTCCGCAACTTCAAGCTCGACGTCCCCCAACACTACCGTGCCCTCCTGAAACTTGCTCGCCGCGACCCCGTCCGCCTCGTCGTTCTCGACAGTTTGCGCGGCCTCCGCTCCGCGCGTCGCGACCGGGCCAACATGAACGACCTCCTCTCCGCTCTTGCCGACCTCGCCCGCATCGCCGGCAAGCCCGTCATTCTCACCCACCACTTGCGTAAAGGTAAGGTCCTCGACGACGATGGCCGTCTCACCGTCGACCGCCTCCTCGGCTCCGCCGCCATCCCCCAATCCGCCCGCGTCATCTGGGCCCTCGACACCCCCGACCCGGCCGATCCCGGAAACCGCCGCCTCTCCGTCATCAAGAACAACCTGGCGCCCCCTCCCGATCCCATTGGCATGAGAGTCGACGACGACGGCCCCCACTTCGGCCCTCCGCCGCAGGCCCCCTCTCCCAATCCCGAACTCGATCGCGCCGTCGACTTTCTCCGGGAGCAGCTCGCCGACGGCCCCGCGCCCTCCCGCCTCCTTAAAGCCAAATACCTCGCCGCCGGCCTCTCCGACATGACCATTCGCCGCGCCAAGAAACGCCTGGCCGTCGACTCCTTCCGCCCGTCTGGGCAACGCCGCTGGTTCTGGGCCCTGCCCGACAAAAAGCAAAAATCATGAACAACATGAACAACATGAACAACTTGCCGCATCTGCTCGGGCCGTCATCCCGCTGTGCCCGTTCCGCCTACTCCCCCTCCCTCCCCAACAGGCCGCGCACCCCGATTAACACCAGAAAAGACAGCGCCAGCAGAATCACCGAAAGCGTCAGCGCCACGTCCAGCTCCAGCTCGAAGCCCAGGTAGATGGCCAGCGGCATCGTCTGCGTCCGGCCGGGAAAATTGCCCGCAAAGATAATCGTCGCCCCAAACTCCCCCAGCGCGCGCGCCCACGTCATCATCGCCCCGCTCAGCAGCGCGCTTCGCGACAGCGGCAGAATCACGTGGCGGAACACCGCCCACTCCCCCGCCCCGTCCAGCGCCGCCGACTGCGCCAGCTCCGGCTCCACCGCTGCAAAGCCCAGGATCGCCGAGCGCAAATAGAACGGGGAAGCCACAAACGTCTGCGCCAGAACCACCGCCACCTGCGTAAAAGCAATGTCCACCCCCGCCGCTTCCAGCGCACCCCCGGCAATCCCCCGCCGCCCGAAAGCCATCAGCAGCGCCACCCCCGACACCGCCGGCGGCAACACCGTCGGCAAATCCAGCAACGTGTCCAGCGCCCGCTTACCGCGAAATGAGCGCCGCGCCATCAGATAAGCGGCCGGCGTCCCCAACAGAACGGTCACCCCCGTCGCCGCCACGCTCGTCCGCAGGCTGACCACGATCGCCTGATAAACCGCCGGCTGCTGGACGTTCAGCCACACCTGCCTCGGCGAAGAGCGCAGAATCAACGCCGCCAGCGGCAGCGCCAGAAAGAGCAGCAGCGGCAGGCTCAACAGCCACCAGCGGTTACGTGGTTCCAGCGTGCGCCTGGGACGGTGAGGAGAGCGTGACATCCCTACGGTGAAGCCTCCTCCGGAGCCGCTTCCCGAGCTCCCGGCGCTCCGGCCGGTATGAAGCCAAACTCGGCCATCGTCTGCTGCCCCCGGTCCGACAGCACAAAATTCACAAATGCCTCTGCCAGCGCCGGTCGCTCCGCGTCCTCCAACGGCGCCATCGGGTAGCTGGCCCTCGGGTTCAGCCCCTCAGGAATCTCTATCGTTTCCACCTCCGCTGCCGCCGCGTCGCTCGCGTACACAATGCCCGCGTCCGCCTCGCCCAGCGCTACCTTCGTCAGCACCGTGCGCACGTTCTGCTCATACGAGACGACGTTCGCCAGCGCCCGCTCCTCGAAGTCGGCGCCCAGCTCCGGCGCTTCCGCCGCTCGCTCCAGGAACGTCAGCGCGTAGCGCCCGGCCGGCACCGCCTCGTCCGCCAGCGCCAGCCGCACCCCCGGCCTCGTCAGGTCGCTCAGCCGCGACAGCCCGGCCGGGTTGTCCGGCGGCAACGCCACCACCAGCCGGTTGTAAGCAAACGTCTCAACCGCGTCGGCCTCGATCCGCCCGCTCTCCACCACCGCCGCCATCTGCTGCACGTTCGCGCTGGCAAACACGTCCCCCGGCGCCCCCTGTGCCAGTTGCTGCGCCAGTTGCTGCGATCCCGCAAAGTTAAACGTCACTCGTACGTCCGGATGCGCTGCCTCAAACTGCCGTCCCATCGCCTCAAAAGCGTCGCTGAGAGAAGCCGCCGCAAACACCGTGAGCGCACCCTCGCCAGATCGCCCATTTCGGCCGTCGCCGGCAAGGAGAGCGCCCCCTACTATAAAGAATAGAGGTAGGAGCAACAGGAGAATTAGAACGAGCCATATTGTTCGCTGTCTGGTCATCTTTCTCCTATTTGTCCGACTGTCACTTGACGTTCCGGAGGACGCGGCAGGTGGTCTGGACTGATGAACGTGTCACCCGCTTCAGTTTAGTCAGCCGGCCACAAAAGGCAAAACGCGCACCCAATTTCGATAGGACCCCATCGAGATAAGCCCTCATTCTGATGAGGTTGACGATTTGCCGAAATATGTGTACTATTTGTCATACAACCATACCATTTTCCGGTTCGGCCTTGGCCGGGCCGCCATGATTGCCAGAACGAGGGACATGCTCGAGCGGAAGCCATCTCTAACCGAACAAACCAAAGCCCACATCAAGCAGCGCATTCTCAACGGCGACTTTGAGGGGGAGCGCATTCCTTCAGAGACTGAACTTGCCCAGGAGCTTGGCGTCAGCCGGACCACCATTCGCGATGCCCTGAGCCGCCTGGAGAATGAAGGCGTTGTCTATCGCAAGCAGGGATCAGGCACCTACGTCAACCCTCCCGGCCTGCAAATAAAGACCCGCCTGGAAGAGATCTGGTCCTACGAGGCAGTCCTGGAAGCCCATGGTTACACGCCCTCGACGCGCATTCTCGATCTCTCCGTTGGCCCGGCCGGTCCCGAGGCAGCGCACGATCTGGGCATTGATTCCGACGACCAGCTCGTCTCGGTCCGCAAGCTGTTCCTGGAAGATGCCGAACCCGTCATCCTGGTTTTGAATCAGGTGCCGGCCGCCCTCCTGACCGAAGAGTACGGCCCAGACGACTGGCAAATACCCATCTACCGCTTCCTGTGGCAGCACGGCCGGCAACGCCTCAGCTACTACCTCTCCGAAATCGTGCCCACGGTGGCTTCCCCCTCCCTGGCGACGGCGCTGAACATCGAGGAAGGAACGCCCCTGATTTCCTTCGCCGAAATCGGTTACAACGACGACAACAAACCGATCCTCAAAGCCTTTTCCTACCTCCGCGATGACCTGTTGCGGTTGCGCCTCATCCGTCGCCAGGTGTGATGGCTTTGTTTGAGAACGGACCGGCCGTTTTGCGGCCGTCCGCCCCGGTTAATGAGGGTGCCACGCTGCCATTAACCGTCAATCTTTTACCTTTCAAACCTTTTAACCCATTCAAGGAGATCTACCATGAGAAGTTTTGCTGGACGCGACATTCTATCCCTTAAAGATTTCGAACGGCAGGAATTTTTCCGCGTCTTCGAAGTCGCAGAGAAACTGGAGCCGATTGCCCGCAATCGCCGCAACACCGACCTCCTGCGCGAAAAGACGCTGGTTACCGCCTTCTACCAGCCCTCCACCCGCACCCGGCTGGCCCACGAAGCAGCGATGATTCGCCTGGGCGGTCAGGTCACCGGCTTCGCCGACGCCAAGATGACGCGCGCCGGCGACTTCTACCAGGAATCCATCAAGGACACCGTCAAAATGCTAGAATTCTATGGCGACGTCATCGTCATGCGCCATTTCCAGCAAGGCGCCCCTCACGAGGCCGCAAAATGGGCGTCCATCCCCGTTCTCAACGGCGGCGATGGCTGGGGCGAACATCCCACACAGATCCTGACCGATCTCTACACCGTCTGGCGTGAAAAGGGTCGCATCGACGGCCTGCGCTGGCTGGCCGTTGGCGACATGCGCATGCGCACCATGCACTCCTTGGCCCACGGTCTGACCCAGTTCGATTGCCCCATCACCTTCGTTTCGCCGCCCGAGATGTCCCTCACCGACGAATTCAAGGCCGAAATCGACCAATACAGCCTCGATTACGCCGAGGCCGGCCACGTGGAAGAGGCCATCGCCGACGCCGACGTCATTCTGGTCGAGCCCGTCGTCCAACCCGATTACACCAAATCCCGCGACGAGCGCGAAGGCGACGTCGGCATGACGCCGGAGAATTATAAGATCACGCGCGAACTGCTGGAGAACAAGGCCAAATCAGACGCCATTCTCCTGCACTCCCTTCCGCGCATGGACGAGATTCCGACCGACGTTGACATCACCCGCTGGTCCCGTTACTGGCAGGAGGCGTTCAACGGCGTCGTCATGCGCATGGCCCTGCTCGCCCTCGTGCTGGGCAAAATGGAGTAATGCATTTGTAGTGCGGGTGGGCGGATATCCCCACCCACCACCAACAAGGAGGACCTATGCAAACCGGATTGAGAGGTCGTGACTTCATCGGCGACCTGGATTTTTCTAAAGAAGAAGTTGAAACGATTCTAGACGTAGCCTGGGATTTGAAGAAAAAGCGGGCGATGGGCGTGCCCCACGCCTACCTTCGTGACAAGGTTTTGGCCATGCTCTTCTTCTTCTCCAGCACCCGTACCCGCGGCTCTTTTGAAGCCGGCATGGCCCAGCTAGGCGGCCACGCAGCCTTCATCGAAAGCCGCACCACGCAAGTCTCCCACGGCGATACCGAGAAAGAGTTAGGCGAAATCTTCGGCCGCTACTTCGACGGCATCGCCATCCGCCACGTCGATTGGGGCATCGGCAACCGCTACCTCAACAACGTCGCTTCGGCGTCCCGCATGCCCGTTCTGAACATGCAGGACGAAATCTACCATCCACACCAGTGCCTGGCCGACCTCATGACCATCATGGAGAAGAAGGGGCGTAACCTTCGCGGCAAGAAGATGGTCGTTTCCTGGGCATACGCCTCGTCCTATCTCAAGCCCGTCTCCGTCCCCCAATCCCTCATCTTACAGATGCCGCGCTTCGGTCTGGACGTCGTACTGGCCCATCCGCCAGAGTTCGAGCTGATGCCCGACATCATGGATCAGGCTCGCGAGCAGGCTCGCAAATACCACACCGGCTTTGAAGTGATGCACGACATGGAAGAAGCCTGCCAGGATGCCGACGTCATCTACGCCAAGTCGTGGGGCCCCCTGATGACGACCCAGGATCCGGAAGAGGGTAAGCGTATTCAGGATCAGTACAAGGACTGGATCGCCAACGACGAACTGTTGGCGCAAGGCAAGGATGACGTCATCTACATGCACCCCCTGCCGGCCGACCGTGACATCGAGGTCAGCAGCTCCGTGCTGGACGGCCCCCACTCCGTCGTCTTTGACGAGGCCGAAAACCGCCTGCACGCTCAGAAAGCGGTGATGGCCCTGACAATGTCTTAACGATTGAGCGATCAGAGATGGTAGGAGGGCGAGGTTGGCCCACCCTCCTACCATTTTCACCAATTGGAGAACCCCACTATGACAGATAGCAATACCGAGCGCAAAGTCGCCGTCGTCGCCATCGGCGGCAATTCCCTCATCAAAGACAAGCAGCACCAGACCGTCGAGGATCAATATCAGGCTGCCAAAGAGACGGCCGCCCACATCGCCGCCATGATCCAGCGCGGGTGGGACGTAGCCATCTCTCACGGCAACGGGCCTCAGGTCGGTTTCATTCTCCGCCGATCCGAACTCGCAGCCTCCGTAGAGGGCCTGCACGAGGTTCCCCTCGACGTCTGCGGAGCCGATTCGCAAGGGGCCATCGGCTACGCCCTGCAACAGAACCTCTACAACCATTTTCGCGAGATGGGCATCGACAAACAGGTGTCTACCATCGTCACCCAGACGCAGGTCAGCCAGGACGATCCCGCTTTCGAGCAGCCCAGCAAGCCCATCGGCACCTTCATGAACGAGGACGAAGCGCAGCGCCGGCGGGATAAGGACGGGTGGATCGTGGTCGAAGACGCTGGCCGTGGCTGGCGTCGTGTCGTTCCCTCTCCCAGACCGGTGCGCATCGTCGAAGAAAGAGCCGTCAAGGCATTGATCGGCGCCGGCATTGTTACCATCACCGTCGGCGGAGGCGGCATTCCCGTCGTTGCCGACGAGGACGGAAACCTGTCGGGCGTCGCCGCCGTCATCGACAAGGATCTGGCCTCCGCCCTTCTGGCCAATGTCATCGGCGCCAATCTGTTGCTCATCAGCACGGCCGTGGAGAAGGTGGCCCTCAACTTCGGCAAGCCCGACCAGGAATGGGTCGACGAGATGACGCTGGACGAAGCGCGCCAATACCTCTCCGAGGGCACCCACTTTGCCAAAGGCAGCATGGCGCCCAAGATTCAGGCCGTCATTAACTTCCTTGAAGGCGGCGGCGAACGGGCCATCATCACCAACCCCGAAAATATCGAGCGCGCCCTCGCCGGTGAAACAGGAACGCACATTATCGCTTAGCACTCAGGATCAGATATGGATCACGTATTACATCTAAAATGCCTCATTTGCGGCCGGAAGTATGCCCCGGACGAGATCGGCTACGTCTGCCCCGAACACGGCAACGAGGGCATCGTCGACGTCCGCTACGACTATGACCTCATCGGCCGCCGCATCAGCCGAGAGCAGTTGCAAGAGAGCAAAGATCACACCATCTGGCGGTACAAGCCCCTCTTGCCCGTGGCTCCCGACGCGCCGACGCCGCCGCTGGCCGTCGGCTGGACGCCCCTTTACGACGCGCCACGTTTGGCGCAGGCTCTCGGCCTCCGTCACGTATGGGTGAAGGACGACGGCCGGCAGCCCACAGCCTCCTTCAAGGATAGGGCCAGCGCCGTCGCCCTTGTCAAAGCCCAGGAACAGGGGGCCGCGATCATCACTACAGCCAGCACTGGGAACGCCGCCGCTGCCCTCAGCGGCCTCTGCGCCAGCGTCGGCCAGCCGAACGTGATCTTCGTGCCCGTTACCGCGCCCGAAGCCAAGATTGCCCAGTTGCTCGTCTTCGGTTCAACCGTCATGCTGGTCGAAGGCACCTATGACGACGCTTTCGAGCTGTGTCTCCAGGCGGCCGATGCCTACGGCTGGTATAATCGCAACACAGGCTACAATCCTTATATGACCGAGGGCAAGAAGACGGCCAGCCTGGAAATCTGCGAGCAATTGGGGTGGGAAGCCCCCGACGCTATTTTTGTCAGCGTTGGCGACGGTTGCATCATCGGCGGCCTGCACAAAGGACTGAAAGATCTTAGAGCCCTGGGCTGGATCGATCGCGTTCCACGCCTCTTTGGCGTTCAGTCCGCTGGCAGCGACTGGATGGTCCAGGCGTGGGAGGAAGACGCCGATCTGCTGGCCAAGCCGCCCATTAACGCCAACACCGTCGCCGACAGCATCAGTGCCGGCTTACCCCGGGATCGCCTGAAGGCGATGGCCGCCGTCAAGGAGACGGGCGGCGCGTACGTCCGCGTCCGAGACGAAGAGATTCTGGCGGCCATTCCCGCCCTGGCGCGAGGCGTCGGCGTCTTTGCCGAGCCGGCCGGGGCGGCTGCCTACGCCGGTCTCGTCAAGGCGGCCGAACAGGACTTAGTCGACGCCGACGACCGGATCGTCGTCCTCAGTACCGGCAGCGGCCTCAAGGACGTTGCCAGCGCCATGAAAGCAGTTGACCAGGTCAAGACTAAGCCGTATCACGTCGCGCCTGACCTGGACGAACTACGGCGGGTCATGACCGAGGCGGTCAGTTAGGCGCCGTTGCCTCTTTGATGAGAAATAAGATCCCTTCTCCCTACATGGGCGAGAAGGCTTAAAACCATAGCAAGACGTAGAACCGTCCGAAAAGGAGAAAAATGATCGATTTAACCATTCACGACGAGGACGTATTAGAACGCGCCGTCGAGCGAGCGCGCGAGCGGGACATCATCATTCCCACGTTCGAGCAGATGGTCAATCCAGAGCGCATTCCCGACCCTATCAAACAACGTTTGCAGGACGTAGGCTTGTGGGACCTGAACCCCCTCAACCTGTTCCGTATCACCTGGCATAACGAACCAACGGCGAAGGGCGGCGGTTATGGTGATGTCAACTACCTGGAATTGCCGCCGGAACTGACCGGCGTCGACGCCAGGATCGTCGTCCTGATCGGCAAGTGGTTCCCGACGGGTGCCCACAAAGTGGGCGCTGCCTTCGGTTGCCTGGTCCCCCGCCTCGTAACCGGCCAGTTTGATCCCACGTCGCAGAAAGCAGTATGGCCTTCAACCGGCAATTACTGCCGCGGTGGCGCTTACGATTCCAACCTGCTGGCCTGCGAATCGATTGCCATCCTACCTGAAGGGATGAGCCAGGAGCGTTTTGACTGGCTGGCTAAGGTAGCCGGAGAGACAATCAAGACCCCGGGCTCCGAGAGCAACGTCAAAGAGATCTTTGACAAATGTTGGGAGCTACGCCAATCGGGTGAAGACGTAGTGATCTTCAATCAGTTTGATGAGTTTGGCAACTATCTCTGGCATTACGCCGTCACAGGCCCCGCGATGGAAGAGGTTCTTGGAGAAGTGCTGAGCGAGCAAGACCGTTACCGGGGCGTGGTGCTGACGACGGGTTCGGCCGGCACCATTGCCTGTGGCGATTATCTGAAGCAACAATTCCCCACCAGCAAGATCGCGGCCAGCGAAGCCCTCCAGTGCCCCACGCTCTTGCGCAACGGCTTCGGCGCACACCGTATCGAAGGCATCGGCGACAAACACGTACCCTGGGTCCATAACGTGAAGAACACGGACATGGTCATGGCGATCGACGACGCGGCGCCGATGGGACTGCTTCGCCTCTTCAACGAGCTGGCCGGCCAGGAATACCTGGCGGCGCAGGGCGTGTCCCCCGATCTGGTCGAAGATCTGCCCTTGCTCGGCATCTCCGGCATCGCCAACGTGCTTTCGTCCATCAAGTTCGCCAAGTATTACGAGCTGGGCGCCGAAGACGTTATTCTCACGGTGGCCACCGATTCCATGGAAATGTACGAGAGCCGCGTACACGAACTTCGCGAAGCCAAAGGCACGTTCACCGATCTCGACGCGGCCGGCGTCCATCAACGCTATCTGCTGGGCACGACCATCGACTACGTAGAAGAGCTTGGTTACTATGACCGCAAGCGCATTCACAATCTGAAATACTTCACGTGGGTCGAGCAGCAGGGCAAGACCTTCGAAGAGATTCAGGCCCAATGGTATGACGACGATTACTGGACCAGCATCCAGCAAAGTGTGGATGAGATCGACGACATGATTGAGGCTTTCAACGAGCGCACTGGCTTGTTGCAACAACTGAACGGCACGGGAGAGTAATGCCCTGCATCGCTCAGGAGGGTTGCTCGACCTGATGCCCTCGCCAACAACGATCTCCGTCGTTCGTCACGGGCACATCATCAACGAGCGAGACGTGTTCCACGGGCGGCTTCCTGGCTTTCCCCTAAGCGAGGAGGGTGTCTCGCAGGCACAATCTGCGGCCGGCGCCCTCCTCGACGATCCGATAGCCGTCATCTTTACCAGTCCCATGCTTCGCGCCCGGCAGACGGCTCACATTCTCCAGGAGGCGCGCCCAGAGCAGCCGCCGATCCAGGAAGAGCCCCGCCTGAACGAAGTTTACACCCCTTTCGACGGTCGCCCCAAAGCGGAGCTCGACGCCCGCGACTGGGATCTCTACACCGGCACTGATCCCCAGTACGAACAACCCCAAACAGTCCTCAACCGGGCATTGGCTTTCTTGCATCGCGTGCGCCGTCTCTACGCCGGGCAATACATTGTCGGCGTGACCCATGCCGATCTGTTGGCCTTTCTCTGGCTTTGGGTGTTACGACAGCCGGTCACCGTCGACAATCGCCGGCGCCTGGACGAATTCGGCTTGCCCGTTGCCTATCCAGAGACGGCTTCTGTTTCCACCTTCATCTTCGAGACGCTGGATCCCGAGGAGCGTCCACAGTACAATTACACACGCCCGTATTAACCGGCGCGCTTCACTCGTGTTCACGTCATTCACGCGGAGGAGGAAAGAGCATCTTCAGGCCTTTTTCCTCGAGTTGGTCAATGGTGCGTTACCTTCCCTCACAGGTATTTTTTATTCCCCTCAAACTGCTTGTCAAGG
>JAWVYQ010000092.1:0-14559 GCA_033722615.1 Promineifilaceae bacterium (SeqCode) | reverse complement strand
GACGGCGATGATGGGAATTTTGTGGCGAGTAAAGGTGTCGAATTCGGCGATGGTGTAGCCGGCCGAGCCGTCGCCGTAGAGGAGCCACACTTCGGCGTCTGGGCGGACGAGTTTGGCGCCGAGGGCGAAGCCGGCGCCGGAGCCCAGGGTGCCGAAGGGGCCGGGATCGAGCCAGGAGAGGGGGCCGCGGGGGCGGACGATGTAGGAAGCGGTGGCCACGAAGTCGCCGCCGTCGCCGATGATGACGCTGTCGTCGCCGATGACGTCCTCCAGTTGCCGGCAGAGGGAGAGGGGGTTGACGTAGTCGGTTTCGACAGCGGCCTGTTCGACGATCTCCTGGTCGCGGGCGTCATTGCGAGCCTCGAGGGTGTCATACCAGGCGGACCATTGGGCGGGGTCGCCTTCCCAACGGCCGGCGAGGGCGCGGAAGAAGGCGCCGGCGTCGCCGTGGACGGCGAGGTCGGGACTACAGTTTTTGGTCAGATCTTCTTTGCTGCGGTTGACGCTGACGAGGGTGGCTTTGCGGGAAAGGGAACGGCCGTAGCCAAGGCGGAAGTCGCAGGGAACGCCGGCGAGGAGAATGAGGTCGGCTTCTTTGAGAGCTTTGGTGCGCTTGTGGCGCATGTGCAGGGGATGGAGGCCGAGGAGACCGCGGGCCATGCCGGAGAGGTAGGTGGGGATGCCGAGGTGGAGGACGGCTTCTTGCAGGGCGTGGGCGTGGGTGGCGTCGAGCATGGCCTGGCTGCTGATGACGAGGACGGGGCGTTGCGCCTGGCGCAGGTGGGAAAGGGTCTGTTCAACCTGGGCCGGGGTGTAGGCGGGTATGGATGGGGGTTGGGGCGCGCCGGCGCGCCGCTGCCAGGCGTCTTCAAAGAGTTTGTTGACGTGACGGTCGAGGTACCAGTTGAGGACGCGCGCCCGAAGGCTCGTCCCTTTGCTCTTGTTGTCGGCGTAGAGTTCGCGGACGACGGATTCGGGATAGAGGAGGTCGACGGGGAGTTCGACGAAGACGGGGCCGGGGACGCCGGATTGGGCAACGGCAAAGGCTTTTTCGAGGGTGGGGACGACGTCGCGCACGCGGTCGACGGCGGCCGCCCATTTGACGTGGGGTTTCATGAGGGCCATCTGGTCGATATCCTGGAGGGCGCCGCGGCCCTGGAGCAGGGTGGCGGCCGCGCCACCGAGGATGACGACGGGGGATTGGGCCATCTGGGCGTTCTTGACGGCAGTGACGGTGTTGGTGACGCCGGGCCCAGCGGTGACGGCGGCGACGCCGACGGTGTTGCTGAGGCGGGAGACAGCGTCGGCGGCGAAGACGGCGGTGGCTTCGTGGCGCACGTCGACGACGCGTATGCCGTGTTCTTTGGCGGCGACGAAGATGGGGGAAATGTGGCCGCCGCAGAGGGTGAAGAGAAAGGGAACGTCGTGTTTCACAAGCAGTTCGGCTACTAACGTTCCGCCGTGGATGGTTTCGCTTTCGCTCATCGTCGCCTCCTGTTGCATTGCGCTTCTTTACGTAGGAGCAGGCCGGGGGCTCGCGAACGTGGCGTTCTCCGAACTCCCGACAACAGTTCGCCCCTACAGCATGGACCAAGTTTAATCAGCTATCTTCACTCATTATAACGAGAGAGTGGCGGATCATGGAAGGGGCGGGAGATCATGAACGGTTTTATTAATCGTTAAGTTCTTTTGTTCGCTGCCGGGGCAACTTCGTTCGGATGGCACGACCGTCGGGATTCTTCGGCAAGCTCAGAATGACGGGATTGGCGGTGGGTTTCGCCGAGCGTATCGCCATGAGGGTTGTCGTATTTCTTTGCTCCGGGAACGGTGCCCTGGAGGCTTCAGTATCTCAAGAAGTATATCGCGATGTGTATCTCAAGAAGTGTATCGAGAGCTATTGCCGATGCGGCCGTTGTATACTATAGATGAATATACAGCGCTACGAGATAGTGAGTTTCGCAGGCGGAGGAAGCCAGAGGCTACCATGACCGACTTACCCGTCACCAAAAGGGAACGCGAGGCAGAGGCTACGGAGAAGCGTGCCGTCGCAGAGGAGCGGTCGCCGCGAGGGGACCTGATGATCGCCAGTTGTCGCTCGGGTCTGCCGCTGGCGCGGCGGATCGTGGAGCGGCTGCGGGTGAGGGAAGAGGCGGAACGCGGCGACGGGGAAAGGGGCACCGAAGTGGGGTTCCTGGAAGGGATCGATACGCAATTTTCGGACACGGAAACGGTCGTCCGCCTGGACGCGGACGTAAGCGGCAAGGACGTTTTTCTCTTGCAGGCGCTTTACGATCCCACGTCGGAGCGGGGCATCGACGAGAATTATATGGCGTTTTTCACTGCGGCCCGCGCATGCCGCGAGTGGGGGGCGAATCACGTGACGGCGATCCTGCCCTATCTGGCGTACGCGCGCCAGGATAAGCCGTCGCTCTCCCGGCGCGAGCCGACGACGGCCAAGCTGACGGCCGACTTTGCGATCGCGGCGGGCATTGACCGGTTGATCACGTGGCACCCGCACCTGCGCCAGATTCACGGCTTCTACGGGGGCACGCCGCTGCACGTACTGGACGCGCTGGGCTTTTTCGTGGAGGCGTACAGGGAGTACGATGGGCGGGAGGACGTGATTATGGTGGCGCCGGACGCGGGCGCGACGAAGTTCGTGATGGCGTGCGGCCGGGCGCTGGATCTGTCGTGCGCGGTGGGCTCCAAGTACCGGCCGCGGCCGGAGGAAGCGGTGTTGACGGACGTGATGGGGGATACGGCCGGGAAGCGGGTGGCCATCGTCATCGACGACATGATCAGCAGCGGCGGAACGGCTGAAGCCCTTATCCAGAAGCTGATCGAGGAGACGGAGATTGAAGAAGTGCATCTAGGCGTCTCGCACAACCTGTGCCTACCGGCGGCCCGAGAGCGGCTGGAAGAACTTCACCAGGCGTATCACCTGCAAGAGGTGATGGTGACCAACACGATTCCGCAGACGGAGGCGTTCCGCTCGCTGCCTTTCCTGGACGTCCGGGATCTGTCGGACGTGCTGGCGGACGTGATTTTGCGCGTGCACCATAACCGGCCGGTGAGCGAGATGTACCAACGGATCGAGTAACCGACACAAGGAGTGAGATGAGCGAGCCGGACAACCTGGTCAAATCTGCCCCCGAGAAGGGGGTGCGCGGTTTGATCGAAGTTTTCGTCAAAGCGGCGCTGAATTTCCTGGACGACGACGGGACGCTGTTGGCTGCGGCTATTGCCTATTACAGCATGCTTTCGGTCGTGCCCCTTTTGCTGGCGCTGGCCTCTATAGCCTCTTTCTTCATCGACCAGCAGTGGGCCATCGAGCAGGCGACGATGTTGCTCGACGAGTACGTGCCTCAGGGAGTCGGACGAATTCGCGATATCGTGCATCAGGCAATCGATCAAAGGGAAAGTGTGGGGCTGATTTCTACCATCACCTTTTTCTGGAGTGGATCGCGCGTCTTTAGCGCGCTGACCCGAGCTTTGAACAGCGCTTTTAACGTGGAGGATTCTTATAGCTTTCTGCGGCGAACGGCGCTGGAGTTGTCGATGGCCGTCAGCATTGGCCTCTTCTTTATCGTGGCGCTGGTGGCGAGCGTCGTGCTTAATCTACTGATCGGCGTCCTCAACGTGCTGCCGAACGGCCAGGACGAGGTGAGCTTTCTCCTCTCTGAAGGTTTGTCGCTCAGCCTATTGCTCGTCGCCTTTTTCCTGATCTACAAGGTGGTGCCGCGACATAAGGTGGGTCAGCCGGCGGCGCTGGTGGGGGCGCTGACGGCCACCGTGCTCTTTACGCTGGGACGGCCGCTCTTTTTGCGCTACGTGGGGCAATTCGCCAATTACAATGAGATTTACGGTCCGCTGGCGATCGTCATCGTTCTCGTCTTCTGGGCGTGGATCTCGGCCGTAATATTGCTTTACGGCGGCGAGGTGGCGGCGCAGGTTGAGGAGATGCTACGAGGAAGATGAGTGTCAAGATTTCCCGAAACGGTGGCGGAAAGCGAGAGACGGCGTCAGGCTAATAGCCTGAGCTACTATTTGCGCTTTCCTCGCTTCCGGGAAAAGGAGTGAGTTATGGAGACGTTTCAGGCAGTTAAATCGATGTTGGCCGTCCGCAACTACAAGGACCGGCCGATCGCTGACGAAGCCGTGACGCGCATCCTGGAAGCCGGCCGGCTGACGGCCAGCTCCCAAAACCGGCAGCATTGGGATTTCATTGCGGTGCGCGATCGGGAAAGCTTGAGGGAACTGGGCCGGTTGGCGCCCTCGGGCGGATACATCGCCGGCGCGGCGCTGGCCATCGCCGTCGTCGTTCCAGACGGCCCGGTCGGATATATCGACGGAGCGCGCGCGGCCCAGGACATGATGCTGGTGGCCTGGGAAGCGGGCATCGGTTCGAACTGGGTGGGCAACGTGAACACTCAGGACGTCAAGGCGTTGCTGGACGTGCCCCAGGAGCGAATGGTGCTGACGATCATTCCTTTCGGCTATCCGGAGCGGGAGATCGGCGCCGACGTCGAGAAAGACCGAAAGCCGCTGGCAGAGGTGGCCCATGCGGAAGCGTACGGGCGGCCGTGCGAAGGATGAGCAGACGAGGAGGTGAGCGGCCGGCGGGCGCGCTGGCGATGGCGATGGTCGCGGTCTGGCTTCTGGTGACGACGGCTTGCGGGGCGAACGCCGGCCCCACGCCGCCGGGAACGGACGGCGGGCCGGACGTCACGCCCGGTGGGGGCGATGGGCCCACGCCGGACAACTTCGCGGAGCAACGGGAACGGATGGTGGATGCGGCCATCATCGGCGGGGGGATTGAGGACGAGGACGTGATCCAGGCGATGGGGGCGGTGCCCCGCCACGAATTCGTGCCCGAGCAGTACCTTGCGCAGGCGTACGAGAATCATCCTCTGCCCATCGGCCACGGTCAGACGATCTCCCAGCCGTACATCGTAGCTTTGATGACGGAGGCGGCGGAGATCGAAGCAGGCGACAAGGTCCTGGAGGTCGGCACCGGATCTGGCTACCAGGCGGCCGTTCTCGCGGAGCTGGCGGATCACGTCTATACGATGGAGATTATAGGGCCGCTGAAGGAGCGGTCGGAAGCAACACTGGCGGAGCTGGGGTACGAGAACGTGTCGGTGCGCCACGGCGACGGGTACTTTGGCTGGCCGGAGGAAGCGCTATTTGACGCTATTGTGGTGACGGCCGCGCCGGATCACATCCCGCAGCCGCTGGTGGAGCAGTTGAGGGCGGGCGGCTATATGTTGATTCCGGTGGGGCCCGTGGGCGGTTATCAGACTCTGTGGCGGGTGACGAAGGATAGTGATGGAGAGGTGAGCACGGAAGACCTAGGCGGCGTAAGGTTCGTCCCGCTGACACGCGAGGAACAGTAAGCGCCCTGCCCCAGAGATGTGCTGACGACGCTCACCCCTCTTGAAGATGCTAACTCACACGGCACCCGCCGGGTTTGAAATCTTTTTCGAGCGCTGCGCAGAGGAATTCACCAAGCCGGGGCCGCCAGATATGGAGCGCATCATCGAGATCAGCGCTGAGCATGGCATCTATTTCGTCACAGAAGAGTAGACGGCCAATAAAGCAGGCAAAGGTTGCTCGACCGTATGTGGGCTAGGCGAGCATCCTGTGGATGACCTGGACGAGTTCATCAATCCTGAACGGCTTTTTGACGAACGTCGTCAGGGGCGCGTCTTCGATGGCGCGCATGGCGTCGTATTCGCTGTAGCCGGAGAGAAGAATGACGGGGACGTCGGGGCGCAGGCGACGCATTTCGCGGAAGGCTTCGCTCCCGGACATGACGGGCATGGTCAGATCAAGCAATACAAGTTGCACGTCCTGATGTTCCTGGAATAGTTCGAGCCCGGCGCGCCCGTGCTCTGCCAGGAGCACGGAGAAGCCCTGGATGCCCAACAGTTCGTCCAGCGCCTCGCGAATGACGGCGTCGTCTTCGACGACGAGCAATTTGCCCGTCGCGCCGGCGAAGCTGGCCCTCTCTTCCGGCGAGGGCACGGGGGCGCGGCGGGGGGAAGCGGGTAAGAGGACGCGAAAGGTGGTCCCTTCACCGGGCTGGCTCTCGACCTGAATGCTCCCTTTGTGGCTGCGCACGATTCCCTGGACGGCCGCCAGGCCCAACCCGCGGCCGGTGAATTTGGTGGTAAAGAAGGGGTCGAAGATGCGCTCCATCGTCTCCTGGTCCATGCCTGCGCCCCAATCTTGCACCATCAGGCAGACGTATTCGCCGGCGTCCAGGGGGAGGCCGGATAAGGTGACTCGGCCGCTCTCGTCGGTGACGGTCAGGGTGGAGGTCTCGACGTGGACGGTGCCCGGCCGCCCCTGATAGGCCTCGGCAGCGTTCATGATGAGGTTCATAACCACCTGCTGCATCTGCCCGGGATCGGCTTCGACGTTGGGAAGGTCGGCGGCGAGCGCGGTCTGGATGGTGACGCTACGGGGGACAGACATCTCCAGAAGGGAAAGATTTTCGGTGACGAGCTGGTTGACGTTTTGGAGGGCGGTCTCGAGGCGGTCGCGGCCGGAGTAGGTCAACAATTGCCCGGTCAGGTCGGTAGCGCGCTCGGCGACGGCGACGATGCGGTCGATATGTTTCTGCGCATCGTGCCTGGCGGGGAGTTTGCGGGCCGCTAGATGGCTTTCGGAAAGGACGCCGGTCAGCAGGTTGTTGAAATCGTGGGCTACGCCGCCGGCCATGACGCCCAGGCTCTCTAATTTCTGGGTGCGCCGCATGGCTTCTTCGGTCCGCTTGCGACCGGTGATGTCGCGGGCGAAGCCGCGGTAGGCCGTTATCTCTTCTTCCTCCACGACGGGCAGGATGTCTACCAGGAGGAAGGCTTCCTGGCCGTCGCGGCGGCGGACGTTCATCTCGTAATCGCGGGCGTGACCGTGCGCTTTTAGAAGGTCACGCAGGCGCTGACCGCCGTCGGGATCGGCCAGGAGATCTTCAAAGATGTTGAGGGAGAGGACGTCCTGGCGAGAGGAACAGCCGAACATTTCGACGCCCGCTGGATTGATGTCGAGAAAGCGGCCGTCCGGGGAGATGATGAAGACACAATCTTTCGTCTCTTCAAAGAGCGTCCTGTATTTCTCTTCGGAACTGCGGAGGCGAGTGAAGAGTTGGGCATTGTCGATGGCGAGGGAGGCATAGCCGACAAATAGTTGGGCGAGGTCAAACTCCTCTTCCGTAAAGGGATCCTCCCGGCGCATTACGATAAAGGCGCCACTGACCTCGCCACTCGTCTTGAGGGGAACACAAATAAGGTGTTCCTGGTCCAGGGCAAAGCTCTCCGGATAGTCGGAGCGCGGATCCAGGTGGGCGTCGTTGACGAGTTCGCCCTGCCCCGACTCGACGACGGCGCCGAGAATGCCTTTGCCGGCGGGAATGTCTCGCTTCTGCCACGGTTCCAGGTGCAGCGACTCGTCGTCGCCGATCCAAGGATGCAAGATGCCGCGCTCCGGATCAAGGAGATAGAGGCCAAAGGTCTCATAGGGGAGGACACGACGCAGCGCCTGCCGAATCTGACGGATGACGGCGCCCGGATCGAGCGTGGATAACATGTTGCGGGAGACGTCGAGCAAACGCTTGCGTTGGCCGGCGAGCCGGTGCAACTTCTCTTCCGCCATTTTGCGCTCGGTAATCTCGCTGGCGACGATGGTCAGGGCAACGACGACGCCCTCCTGCTCCACGGCGCCAACGCGGGCGGCGAACCAGCGCTGACGACCTTCATCATCCGCGATCATCGATTCAAAGCTGGTCGGCTCGCCGGTGGCCACGACTTGTTTCAGCCGCTGGCGCACCCGCTCCTTTTCCCCGGGCGGGAGGAAGTCGTAAATGGAGGCGCGCAAGACTTCTTCCATGGTCACGGCGCCCGGCGTGGTGTTCATGAAGAGGATGGTGCCATTGGGGCTGGCCATGATGAGGAAGTCGGGGATGTTCTCGATCACGGAGCGCAGCTTGGCTTCAGACTCGCGCAGGGCGTCTTCCATTTGCCGGCGCTCTGTGACGTCTTGGGCGGCACCGACGATGCGCACGACGCGCTCTTCTTCGTCATCCCATTCCGGCCGGGCGTAGAGGCGCAACCAGCGCCTTTCGCCTTCCCGGGTGACGATGCGCACTTCGCCGGTTACAGAGTTGCCGGCGAGGAGTGAGGTGTAGCCCTCTCGCACGGCGGGTTGGTCGTCGGGATGGACGAGGTCGGGAAAGTCTACGATCCGCCCCGATTCAATCTGGTAACCGGTGCTGCGGACAAACGCCTCGGTTATCCACTCGTTATAAACTTCTCCCTCGGGCGTGATGCGCAGGGCAAAGGCGTAATCGGAGACGAGTTCGGAAACGGTCCGGTAGCGCGCTTCCAACTGTTGGGCGTGCTCGTATAGCTGGGCGTTCTTGATGGCAATGGCTGCCTGGTCGGCCAGGAGCATTAGGACGCGCCGATCGGCTGCGGAAACTTTGAGCGGCCGGCGATAGGCGACGTTCATGACGCCCACGACGCGCGATTCTACTTTCAGGGGAAGGCCGACGATGGCGCCTTTCCACTCGGAGGGAGCGTCTTCGTACAGGGGGTGATCGCCCATGTCGGAGACGACGATGGGTTCGCCGGTGCGGGCGACGGTGTAGGTGAGCCCGTCGGAGCGGGGCTGGATGACTTCGTGGCGGGGAGGATCGCCTTTCCAGAGGGCGGTGCCGGAGACGATCTTGCCCTCGCGGAAAAGGAAGACGTGGGCGTTGCGCAACTGGGGAAGGAGGCTGAGGGTGCTGGCCATAATGGAGGTCAGCACGGGCTCCAGTTCTAACTGGGCGGTGAGGCTGAGGCTGGCCTGACGTACGGCCTCGAGTTCGGCTGCGCGGCGCTCAGCGGCTTCGAGGAGGCGGGCCTGTTCCAGGGCGATGGCGGCAGCGTTGGCTAGAGGGCGCAGGAGGGCGGCGTGTTCTTCAGAGAAGGCGCCCGGCCGGTCACTATCCAGGTGCAAGAGGCCCAGCACCTGCTCCTGACCTTCAATGGGGACAATGAGGCAGGAGCGAATCCACTCGCCGCCGGGAACGAATCGCCAGCGGGGATCTTCACGGGTATCGGCGACGATGGTCGGCTCCCGCGTCTCGACGACGGCGGCCGCTAAGGGAAAGTCGCTCAAAGAGCGGACCATGTCGTCGATCATGTTCGCTGACTCGAAGTCCTCATAGCCCCGCCAGCGAACGACCCGCATCTCATCGCCTTCGAGGAGGGCGATGTTGGCGGTCTCATGGGGGACGAGGCGTTCGGTCTGGCGCAGGATCTCGTGGAGGACGGCCGTGCGGCTTTTGAGCGAGGTGAGGGCCAGCGTCACCTCGGCCAGGGTCTCTGCCTGGAGGCGCTGCTCGCGTTCGGCCGCCAGCAGCCGTTCTCGCTCGGTCTCGCCCAGTCTACGTTCGTTCACGTCTCACGTTCCTCACACAGGGTGTGCTACCTATCCGTTCACTCAGCTCGTCAATGGGCAAGAATTGTAACCGACTCTCGCCTAATTCGCATTCACTTTTGCGGCCGGCGTGCGTTTCGCAAGTCAGATCAGCATTGGAGCGTACCACGCCTTATGCTACAATGAAATCGCTCCCCAGCCAGAGGGGGTCGGGCAACGTCGTTTGCTCCCGTTCTCTCACACCGTACCAGTTAGCCAACATCCGTGGAAACCTTGTCAGAGGAAATCGTGCGCGTTGTGCATCGAGCCGATCGTGCCTGTCGCGCGAGATGAGTCATGCAGGAGGGAGACAGTCATGACAGACCAACCGTTCAAGCTTTTTCAGATCCACAAGCAGGATTTGAAATCCTATTTTTCGCCAATTGTCGAGGAGATTATGCGTCTCGGGGATGTTGAGGATGGCTCGCCGGCCGGGAAGATAGAAACGGTGTGTGTCGGGTGTCTGTCGACCGGCTGCTTGGAAAGGACGGGCTGGCGAAGGCGCTCCTGACGCACATCGACGATTATTACTGCTTGGCGTTTGACATAACGGAGGTAGAGGGGGGCGGAAACGGAGCCGGTCACGCCCCTTGCCTGGCTGGGTGTCAGGGCGGAAATGATGCCAGAAGAGATCCCGGAGATCGTACCGCGCTCTGTAATTATTTTGGTGCCACCCTGGGAAGATCCACCGGAGTGTACAAATGGGGCAGGTGAAGATCCAGCCATATGCATCGAGCCGGACAGCCCGTCCGAGTATTTCGAGGCGCTTGTGGACGGGGCCTTTCCGGACCGGGTGCCCTAGGAACAACTGCTCGTCACGGCTGCCATTCTCGGGAATTGCAAACCGAACGCCGACTGTCCGGGTGTCCTGGGCTGCTGGACCTAGGCGGCAATCACATACAACAAGCAGCGTTTTGCAGACACCTCGTCATCGGCCTCTAGCTGATTGCCGGCGCGCCAGGCACGCACCTCACGGGCCAGAGCGTGGTCCGCTTCCTGCAACGGGCCCAAGGCTTCCAGGCTGAGGCGGGCGGCGCGACGGGGTTCGCCATTGGCCAGCGCGATCTGCGCCAGCCCATAGTTGGACAGACCGACAGTGACGGCGTTGGGAGTGACGTCGGGCGCCAGGAGAAGGCTACGCTCAAAGAGGGCGTGCGCTTTCTGCGGGCGGTCGAAGTGGACGGCAGTAATGCCCCAGTGAGCGCCGACGTACGCCTCCAGCCAGCGATTTTCGATGGAGTGCGCCAGGTTGTGGGCCTCCCCCAGCGCGCCCAAGGCGCGGACTTCGTCCCCCAGAGCGGCACGAGCAACGAGATTCGTATCTACATGACCAGCACGGCCGACACCACCTTGCTCGTCCGTGATCCAAGAGGGAATTACCACTGCAACGACGATTGGACAAGCGGGGACACCGACCCGATGCTGCAGTTTAACAACCCACGCGCCGGCACTTACACCATCTGGGTTGGCAAGTACTTCAGCGGCACGGCAAGCGGCGTATTGCATATCAGCGAACTCAACCGCAACCCGGCCCGGCCCAATTAGAACTAACCCCACACGATATCGCCGCCGAATGGAAATGGCGAAAAGCGTCGGCATCCATATCGTCACTTTGTCCTCGATCTACTCCTTACGAAGACCGATTGCCGCCATCAGCCACCTTCTTTTATCTCTTCGTAGCGAAAGCAGTCGACGACGTGGTCGTTGACCATGCCCACGGCCTGTATAAAGGCGTAGCAGATGGTGGGGCCGACGAATTTGAAGCCTCGCTGCTTGAGGTCTTTGCTCATGGCCCGGGATTCGGCCGTCTCGGCCGGTATTTCCGACAGCGACTGCCAGCTGTTCTGAATGGGCCGGCCGCCGACGAATTGCCAGATGTAAGCGTCAAAGCTCCCGAACTCCTCTTGCACGTCTCAAGAAAGATTGCGCGTTGCGGACGGCCGCGCGCACTTTGAGCCGGTTGCGCACGATGCCGGAGTTGTCCAGCAGCGCGGCGATCTTTTCTTCGCCATAAGCAGCCACTTTGTGCGGATCGAAGCTGTCGAAGGCGGCACGGTAATTGTCCCGCTTCTTGAGGATGGTGATCCAGCTCAATCCGGCCTGGGCGCCCTCCAGGATGAGCATTTCAAAGAGCCGGCGATCGTCGTGGACGGGAACGCCCCACTCCTCGTCGTGGTAGGCGACGTAAAGGGGATCGTCTCCGGCCCACTTACAGCGCGTTTTCATGAGACCTCCGATTCGAGGGCGAATTTGTTCCCTTCGGGATCGACGCCGTCACAGATCAATTTGCCGGGCACGTCGTCACGGACGTTGCCCAGCTCGACGCCCCGGCCGACCAACTCTTTACGGGCAGCGTTCACGTCCTCCACGCGGAAGACGATCTTGGGCGCGTCGGCGCCGAGGCGCCCTTCCCCACCACCGTGCAAGGCCAGGACGCAATTGCCAGCGTCAAGGGCCACCCACATTTGATCGGCGTAATCTTCCAGGCCGGCCGGATAGTTGACGGGCAAACCCAGCTTATCGCGGTAGAAGGTTACCTGACCATTCATATCTTCCACGTAGAGGATGATCTCCATCAATTCCTGGAGAAGATTCATGATCGTCGGTCTCCTTTGTATGTGACAGAGTCAATCATAAGCCGGCAACAGAACAAGGATGCACCTTTCTCCCGGTATGCAGTACTATGCGAAAGCTCTGCTGAATGCCTCCTGCCCTTTCTCGCGGGCGAGGTCCGGCGGTGTTAGACCTTCGCCATCCTCGACGGCGAGGTCGGCCCCGTGGTCGAGAAGCAAGCGGGCCATCTCGACGTCTCCGCGATCGGCCGCCGTGTGCAGGGGCGTAAATCCCCCACTCTGGCGGGCGTTGGGGTCAGCACCGTGCTCCAGCAGCGCGCGCATGAGGTTCAGGCTGCCCTTGCCGGCGACCGCTGCGTGGAGGGGCTGGATCTGTTGCGGGTTCTGGGCGACAGCGCTGACGTCGGCCCCGTGTTCGAGAAGCCAGAGAGCGGTGGGCTCCTGCCCGAAGTAGCAGGCCAGTTGTAGCGGCGTGAAGCCGTCGCGGCCGTACTCGTTCACCCACCCGTCCCAGGCGTCGACGACCTCCTGCACGATGTCGAGCCGGCCGAGGGCGGCCGCGTCGAAGATGTCGAGGTCGGCGCCGGCTTCGAGCAGGTCGGAGACGATGGCGTCGTGGCCGCGATAGAGGGCGGCGAGCACAAGGGAGAGCGTCTGTTGATCGACGGCGTTGGCCAGGCGGGGGTCTTGGTCCAGCGTCGTTTGTACGTCTTCGCGCCGGCCGTCCTGGACGGCGTCGGCTAGCGCCCGGGCCTGGGTGACTACGGCGACGGCTTCTTCGGCACGGTCGCGGATGGTAGTCGCCAAGTGGCGGCGGGCGTCGCGGCCGACGTCTTCAGCGCCGAGGACGGCGCCTTCCACGGACGCCAGGGCGCCATAGACAAGGCGCAACAGACGCCGGGCTTCGTTGGGGGGACGGCCGAGGGCGACCAGCGCCTTCTCGGCCTGCACAGTGTGCTGGCGCAAATGAGCGTCGAAGCGGTGGAGGCGGTAACGGAGGGGGAGTTCTTCCCCTTCCCACCAGAGGGACGGGGCCT
This sequence comes from Promineifilaceae bacterium (SeqCode), assembly GCA_033722615.1. Classification (GTDB taxonomy): domain Bacteria; phylum Chloroflexota; class Anaerolineae; order Promineifilales; family Promineifilaceae; genus JAAYYY01. Next base: position 1,484 of record JAWVYQ010000092.1, on the reverse strand, counting down.
CCAGCTCTTCATCGGCGATGCCGACGAACTCGTTCAGCGTCCGCCGGTGGAATTGCTCGTAATAGTCAAGGGTACCAGCCAACCCGCCGTCGAGCGCTTCATCCAAGTGCGCGAAGGGGCCGGCGAACTCGTCTACCCGGTCTCGGGGAAAGCGTACGGGAAGCGAAGCGTCCTCCCGGTGGCGCAAGAGGCCGTAGTGGACGAGGGAGTAGAATACGCGCTGGGTCTGCAGCGTGTGAGCCAGCACGTCGCGTAACGCCCACTCGCCGGGGGCCGGGGGCCGGTCGAAATCTTCTTCGACGACGCCAATGAGGACGGCCTGAAGATCGCGGCAAGCGGTAACGTAGGGGGCCAGAGCGCGCTGGGCGGCCGTAGGTGGCCGCCCTTCCCGATCCCGCTGCGTGGCCAGCCGCACGGCCAGGTGCTGCAATTCGTGATAGGTGCCGATGAGGGCGAAACGCACGCCTTCCTCGTGGGCCCGCCAGCGAAAGGGTTGTTCGAGATCGGCTTCGGTGAAGGTGTGGCTCAAGGCAGCCAGCTTTTCAACAGCGCGGGCCAGAGAGGGGGCCGTCATGCTTCCTCCCTCTGCTCCAGGAGGCTGAAGACGTTGCCGTAGAGGTCTTCAAAGAGGGCTTCGACGCCGTACGGCCGCTCTTCCGGCGGCTGCACAAAGTTGACGCCGCGGGCGGACAACGTTTTGTGGGCGGCGCGACAATCATCGGTGCTGAAGGACCAGGTGGGCGTCTTTCCCACCAGTGCGAGCAGGGCCTCGGCCTGCTCTTCGCCGTGCATGGTCGGATCAGGCTTCTGGAGGACGATTTCAACTTCTTCCTGGTCCGGCGGGGCCACCGTCAGCCAGCGGACGCCCGGCCCGAACATTTGGTCTGCGCGTTTCTCAAAGCCGAGTTTCTCAGTGTAAAAACGGAGGGCTTCTTCCTGATCGCGCACGAGAATGGTGACGACGTTCAATTTGTTAATCATACGGTTCCTCCTTCGTCGTTCTGAGAAAATTTATTCGGGGATTTCGGAGTCGGGAAGATCAGCAAAGAGTTCGTGTACGTTACCGTCGGGATCGGCAAAGAAGGCCGTCCGCTGCCCCCAGGGCATGTCGGCCGGCTCCTTGATGGAGGTCGCGCCCTGCTCCACGATCTCGGCGTAGATCTCATCCACGGCCGCGGGCGAGGCGCAGGGAAAAGCGAGTTCAAAGGAACGCCCGGCGGCCGGACGGCGAAAGCCATCGTCTCCCGTGGCCTCGAACATGATGGAGCGGGCACAGACGGCAAAGCGCACGCTCTCGCTGGCAAACTCGACATACTCTCCCATGTCCGTTTCGACCACAAATCCCAGAACGTCGCGATAGAAGCGGGTCATGGCCGGCACGTCGCCGGTGAGTATGGTTATCAGGGCGATTCTTGTCTTCACGGGATTTCTCCTTGAATCCGATTGTTGTGTGGGTGGGAATAAAGGCACGATGTTGCGTTAAT
>JAWVYQ010000091.1:0-14735 GCA_033722615.1 Promineifilaceae bacterium (SeqCode) | reverse complement strand
TTCGAGACGCTGGAGGATGGGACGGTGACGGTGCGCGACCGGGATACGACGGAGCAGGTGCGGGTAGCGACGGCGGGGTTGTTAGCGTATCTGGAAGAGCGGGTCGGGCTCTATTGAGGGTTGAGAAGGGTGTGTGGAGCCCCCTCCCCAGCCCTCCCCCGGAGGTGGAGGGAGCGCGTTTCGGGTGGGGCTAGGGTGTGGTGAGGTGGCGGCCGACGCGGCGCAGGGCGTTGGCGACGACGGCCGGGCGGCACCTTCGCAGGGCGTCGGCGAGGGACACCCATTGGAAGCGGTCGTGCTCGGCGTCGAGGCGGATGGGGACGTCTGCCTCGACCTCGGCAAGATAGACGGCCCACTCTGCGGAGCCTAAATCGGTCGCGTGTGGTGTGAGGGAGAGGCCGGTTTCTTCGCGCAGTTCACGAGCGGCGCAGGCGTCGAGGGGTTCGCCGGGCAGGCGTGCGCCGGAGGGGGGCGTCCAGGCCCAGTCGCCTTCGTAGTCGGGGCCGTGGTGGGCGCGGTGCAGGAGGAGGAATTCGTAAGCGGCTTCGGCGCCGTCATCGGTGCGGCGGTAGACGACGATGCTGACGCCGTGGGGCGGTTCGGGGCTGACGGGGCGGCCGTCCCAGGTGGTTGATTGTCTGTCATGGCTCATCAGGTTGCCCTTCGTCACTTCTTTTTTTCACACGCCGTCTGATTTTCCTCCAACGTGACGATTATTCCAACCTGGCAGCGTTGGCCCCGTTTCGGCGTCGACTTGAGCGGACAAGGGGCTGCGATGGCAAGGGAGGCATCTTATCCTACTGGGGGACAAGAAGGCATCTTGTTCTACTGGGGCGCTTTTAATCGGCGATGGCGGGGGCGAAATCGGCGATAAAGTTGGAGGGGATGCGTTGGGGGCGGCCGGTTTCGAGGTCGATCCAGGCCCAGCGGGCACGGGCGCGGGCGAGCAAGGTCCCATCGGCCGAACGGCGGATGGTGTAGTGGCGGACGGCGGTGACGCGGCGGACGTCGGAAATCCAGGTGGTCAGTTCCAGTTCGTCGTCGAGGCGTGCCTGCTGCCGGTATTCGATGTGGTAGCGGCGGGCGACGATGGCGAAACGGCCCTCATCGACCATGCGCGAGATGGGCCAGCCGCGGGAGACGGCGTCCTGGACGGCGCAATCTTCGAGGTAGCTGAGGTAGACGGCGTTGTTGGCGTGGCCGGCCGGGTCGACGTCGGCCCACTCGACGCGGCGGCGGTGGTGGTAGGCGCCGGGCGGGGGCGGCGGCGCGTCGGGGAAGGGCTCGCGGCGCGGGGTGTCGGGGGCGGGACCGTCGGGCAGGAAGGCGGCGACCATCTCGTCGGGGATGGAGATGGGCCGCTGTTGCTCGGTGTCGACGTAGACCCAATCGCTTTGGCCGCGGGCAACGAGATGGCTATCGCCAGCGCGGCGCAACTCGTAGGCGCGCCGGCCGCGCACGCGGCGGAAGTCGACGGCCCACGTCTTGACCTCGACGGCGTCACCGTAGCGCAGGGGTGAAAGGTACTCGACGTCGGTTTCACGGACGAACCAGGCGCGTCCCAGCTCCTGGTAGCGGGGAACGGGATAACCGATGGCGGCCGTGGCCTGGAAAGCGGCTTCCTCCATGTAGCGCAAATAGACAGCGTGGTTGACGTGGCCGTACATGTCGCATTCGTCGAAACGGACGGGGAAGGCGCTGACGTGGGTGGGGGGCATCGATTATCCCGGCCGGGAAAGGGCCGCCTACGCTTCGGCCGGGCGGTAGGCCCAGGTGCCGTCTACACGGTCGCGCTCAAGTTGATCGCGGGCGTCAAGTTCTTCGGCCGTGTAAGCGGCGCTGAACCACTGGACGATCCAGTTGGCCCAATCTTCGGGCGTATGTCCCTTCTGCTCGACGGCTTCTTCGATCTGCTCGCGGGTATCGGATTGATCCAGGAGCGCTTCGACCAGTTCGCGATGGGTGACGTAGCCGTTGCCGTCGTCGTGGTGCTCCTCGATGAGTTCGACGACGACGGGGAAGACGTCGTCGTGGGACAGGGCGCTCTTGCTGCTGCCGGAGCTTCTGGACTTGCGCTTGCGGGAGGCTTTGGCCGCCTCGGCCGGGTTTTCGGTGCGCCAGCGGCGCTCCAGGCGGTGGGCGATGGCGCCCGGCGCGCGAATAAAGTTCTCATCGTACCATTTCTCGCCGATGCGAGTATAGGTTGTCCCTTCCAAATCAATTGTCGTGTTCATCTTCGAACCTCCTCAGTCGTGGTCGGTTCAACGGCTCCCTGCGCACAGAGCGTCCCGCGCACCTCTATTTTAGTGAAAAAGCGCACAATGCTCAAAGGGCAGTGCCTTCGGGCCTGGCGCAGCGGGATGATCGGAGAGAGGAGTGGGGGTAAAATGCACCATCGGCGGCGCGGGCAGGAACGCTGCGGCCGGCCTGGCCCGACTTGTTTTGACGAAGAGGGAGGGAAAAATGAAAGATCGTACGACGTGGATATTGGGGGGCGTGGCGCTGATCCTGGCTTTGCTCGCCTGGCGCCAGGGAGGCTTGCAAGCGGTGGGGGCGGGGCTGATAGCAGGGGGTGAGATCTTGTTGAGCGTGGTCCCGCTGCTCATTGCGGCTTTTCTCATTGCCGGCCTGATCCAGGTGCTGGTAAGCCGCGAGACAGTGACGCGCTGGCTGGGGGCGGAATCGGGCTGGCGGGGCATCGCCCTGGCGTGCGTCGGCGGAGCGTTGATACCGGGCGGGCCTTACGTTTATTATCCGATTGCGGCCGTTCTGATGAAGTCGGGGGCTAGTCTGGGCGTGCTGGTGGCTTTTGTGACGGCGAAGAATTTGTGGTCGGTGAGCCGCCTGCCGCTGGAGTTTGCCCTTTTGGGGCCGGAATTGACGGTGGTGCGCTTTGGGGTGACGTTTCTGGCACCGCCGCTGCTGGGGATCGCAGCTGAAGGGCTATTCGGCCGGTACGTCGCCGAGATCCGCCGGGGGGTGACGGCATGACGGTGGCGACGGCTACTCTGGTGGTGCTGGCAGCAGCGATGTGGGTATACGCGTGGCAGCGCGGCGACGGCAGCCACCGGCGAGGCGTGGTGCAGGGGTGGCGCACGCTGCGGCGTACGGCGGCCCTGCTGGTGTTGGCTTTTATCATCGTGGGCTACGTGAACGTTCTCTCGCCCCAGGACCTGGTCCGGGCGTGGATTGGGCCGGAATCGGGGTTGAGCGGCCTGTTGCTGGCAGAGGTGATCGGCATCATTCTGCCCGGGGGGCCTTACGTGGTCTTCCCGTTGATCGCCGTGCTTTACGAGGCGGGAGCGGGGATCGGACAGGCGGTGACGATGGTCACGAGCTGGGCGACGCTGGCCTTGTTGACGGTTACTTTCGAGCTGCCTTTTATGGGCTGGCGCTTTGCGGCCGTGCGCTGGGGATTGGGGCTGATGGTGCCCCTGCTCGCGGGCGTCGTAACGTATGTGCTATTTGGCTAGAGGGAAGGGGTGTGAAGCTCGTTGGCGGCGGCCGCCCAGCGGGGCTCCTGGACCCACCAGCGGAGGACGAGGAGGGAGGCGAGGCCGGCCGAGGCGCTGAGGGCGAAGAGCCAGCTGTAGCCAACGCCAGCGAGCCCGGCGCCGAGGAGGGGGGCGAGGGAGCCGACGATGCCGACGCCGGTGTTGGCCAGCCCCACGTAGGTGGGCCGGCGCTCGGGGGCGGAGAATTCGAGGACAACGAGGATGCCGGAAACGAGAACGCCGCCCAGGCGCAGGCCCAGGAGGGCGAAGACGGCGAAATACCAGGCGGGATTGGGGGCGAGCCAGGCCAGACCGTAGGCAAGCAGCGCGGCGAGGGCGCTGAGTTCCAGGCACAGTTTGTGGCCGTGGCGGTCGGCGAGGAAGCCGAAGAGGAGGTTGCCGGCCGTCTGGCCGATGAGCATGGCGGCCGTGTAACCGCCGACGACGTGATCGGGCACGGACCAGCGGTTGACGGCGGCGACGGTGACGAAGCCCAATCCCATGCCGCTGAGGGCGAGCAAGCCGCGCCCCAGGAGGAAGCGACGGAAATTGTCGTCGCGGCGGAGGATGCCGGGCAATTCGGACCAGAACTGGCGCGGTGTGCGACGCGGGCCCTGGACGGCCTGGACGGGTTCCCGCGTGAGCGCGAGGAAGGCCCAGCTCAGGGTGATGGCGGCAGCGGCGATGGCAAAAGTGACGGCGAAGTTGGCAGGGAAGGCCAGCGTGGCGAGCAAGCGGCCGCTGAGAAGGCCGCCCAGGGCGCCGAGGCCGGTGCCGATGAAGGTGGTCAATCCCAGGAAGCGGCCGCGGCGGGCGACGGGAAAGCAACGGGCGATGAGGTCTTGCCAGGCGGGGCCGACGGCGCCGGCGCCGACGGCGTGCCAGGCATAAGCGAGCAGGAAGAGGACGAGGGCCAAGGAGGGGCTGCGCAGGGCGAGAAGGGCGGCAGCGGGCAGGAACCACATGGGCACGCGCTCCAGAAAGAAGCCGAGGTTGACGACGACGGCTTTCTTGCGCGGCAGTTGCTCGACGGCGCGGGCGGTGAAGAGCTGGGGCAGGAACCAGCCGCCCTGGGCGAGGACGGCGAGGAGGCCCAGCGGCAAGGGGCTGTCGCTGAGCTTGCTGATGAAGAGGGGCATGATGGTGGTGGTGGAGGCGAAGCTGAGCCCGAGCCAGAAGGCGGCGCCGTCCAGCAGGTTGACGGTGAAGTTCCAGGGATAGTTGCGGGCGACCTCGGCCGCTACGTCGTCTTCGCTGCGGGCGGGGGCCGGCCGGTCGAGTTGCAGGAGGGCGCGTAACGTGCGCCGGGGCCAGGAAAGCTGGGGCATCAGGACACGGACCTGGGCGAACGGCGGCTGAGAGGGGTCAGGGAGGTGGGCAGCGCGGGCCGGGAGAGGAGGAAGAGGTGGAAGAGGAACCACAAGAGGCCGACGACGAGCCCACAGACACCCATGCCGGCCGTCACCTGGCGCACGCTCCACTGTAACGTATCCTGGGCGAAGCCGGCCCAGAAGATGGAGAGGGATTGGGTAAGGGTGAGGACGGCGAATTCGAAGGCGAAGACGCGGCCGCGGAAGCGGTCGGGCACGACCATCTGAAGAAGGGCGGCGGAGAAGACCCAGACGGCGCCGGAGCCGACGGTGCGGACGAGGGTGGCGAGACCGAACCAGGGGAGCGTGGGCGCGGCGCTGAGGCCGAGGATGCCGAGGGCGAGCACCCAGAAGCCGGCGGTCATGGCCCAGAGGAGGCGGCGAGGGGTGTCGCCGAGCCAGCGGCGGAGGAGCAGCGGGCCGAAGCCGGTGCCGAGGCCGGTGATGGCGTAGATGACGCCCAGGGTGGCCTCGCCGCCACCGCGCAGGGGAAAGATTTGTTCGGCGAAGTTGACTTCGAGGACGTTGATGGCGCCCCAGACCAGGGACCCGCCCCCTTTGACGAGGCTGACGACGAGGATGTAGGGCTGGCCACGCAGATAGCGCAGGCCGTCGAGAAAGTCGAGCCAGCCGCCCTGGCTGGCGGTGGCCCGGGCCTCGACCAGCCTTTCGGGGACGTCAACGCGGCTGATGAACCAGGCGGCGCCGAGGAAGGTGAAGGCGTCGATGGCGAAGGCGGCGCCGATACCGAGGGCGGCGGCTGCGATCCCGCCCAGCAGGGAGCCAACGGCGAGCATGGTACTCCAGGTGAAGCTGTCCAGGGCGTTGGCCGTGACCAGGTCTTCCTCGTCGACGATGTTGGCGATGATGGAGGTACGGGCCGGATTAAAGATAGCGCTGAGGGCAAACTGGGTGACGGTCAGCAGGTAGAAGAGCCAGACGTGCTGTGGATCGCGCACGAGGAGAAAGCCGAGGACGGTCAGTGCGCGGAGGACGTCGGTCAGAATGAGAATGCGGCGACGGTCGAAGCGGTCGGCGATGACGCCAGCGAAGGGGCTGAAGAAGAAGAGGGGGAGGAAACGGCCGAGGAAAAGGTAGCTTATGGCAGCTCCGCTGTCGGTCAGCGTGGCGATGAGGGAAGCGGAAGCGATGAGGTTGAACCAGTCCCCAAGCTGGCTGACGACGGCGCCTAACCAGAGGGAACGGTAATTGGCATTTTCCCGCAGGAGTGTGATGTAGCTTTCCATGTTCGTTCTCGACGGCGGTTAGTATGTATGTGCCGCCGGATTATGCCATAGCATGAGGGGTTTTACGAATAGGGCGAGATAGGCTCGCTATTCGCGCACGTAGCGGGGATAGGTCTTTTTGGCGCGGTCGGCCCGGTCCAGATCGACGTCGACGGTGACGAACGGTTGCTCTGCGGTGGTGATGGCCAACACGTCGCCGTCGGGAGCGACGACCCAGCCCTGACCGCCGAGCTCGGCCGGCTGCTCGCCTTCGTCGACGCGGTTGGAGGAGAGGGAGTAGGCACCGGCAATCACGGCGGCGGCGCGTCCGCCGATCAGCCATTTGTCGACGGTGCGGCGCTCGGTGGCACGAGGGGTGAGCAGGAGGTGAACGCCGGCCTGGCCGTAGGCGCGGGCGTGATACATGAACCACAGTTCAGTGCAGATGAGAAAGCCGACATGAGCGGAGCCGGCTGTAGCCGGGCGGAAAAGGGCATCATCGCGACGGTACTCGCCGCGGTCGTACCAGGACGCTTCCCAGAAGCCGTCTTCATCGGGTAGATACAGTTTGCGGTGGATGGCCCGATAATCGCCATTGGCCCAGAGGAAACCCTCGTTATAACGGCCACCGTGATCATCTATGGGACGGGAGGCGGCGACGACGGCCGGCGCCAGTTCGGAGAGGCGAGCCTGCCAGTGGTCGTGAGCGGTGACGGACGCCTGCCACACGGCCGGGTCGAAGGTCTGGCGACGGAACGGCCAGGGAAAGAAGGGCATCTCGGGCAAGAGAACGAGGGCGCTGCGCGCAGCACGGACGTAGCTAACCAGCGCCTGCCAGTCGGCGGCAAGTCCATCGGGGTCGTTGCGTAGCTGGCAGACGGTGACTTTCACGGCGACGTGTGGGCAGCGGCGTCGCGGCGCAACTGCTCGATGCGGTCGGCAAAAGTGCGGCGGTCGGCCGGGGAACGATGGCCTTCGACGTAGTAGTCGGCGCCGCGGGCGAGGAAGGCTTCCAGATCGTGGATGAGAGTGGGACTGTCCCAGGAATCGGGGGCGCCGCGGCCGTAGACGGCGTCGCCCAGGAAGAGGACGTTGGCGGGCCGGACATGGACGATGCACTGATCGGGCTCGTGCTGGCCGCCGACGTGCTCGACGGTCAGGGTGGTGTCACCCAGGCGCAGCTCGTGGCGGTCCTGGAAGGTTTCGGCGGCGGGGACGGCGCGAAAGGCGTCCCAATCGGGCACGGCATCGAGCATCATACGGGCAAGGGCTTCGCCTTTGGGGTGGGCGGCGGCTTTGGCGCGGACGTAGTCGGGGCTCCACGGCTCGCGGGCCATGACCTTGAGGTGGCGTTGGGTCTTCTCGTGGGCGACGATGTGGGCGTCGGGAAAGGCGCAGTTGCCGAAGACGTGGTCCCAGTGGTGGTGGGTGAGGAGGATGTGGGTGACGGGTGGGCGGCCGAGGGGCTCCAGGGCGCGCAGGACGTCGCGGCCGTGGGCGGGGCCGTTACCGCTGTCGACAAGGACGACACCGGCATCGGTGACCACGACGCCGATCCATGGGCGGACGATGCGCATGTCGCCGGGGAGCACGTAGACGTTTTGTGTGACGGCCTGTAGACGGGGGTTGGGGGAGGTATTGGCTTCGGTCATCGATTTCCTTACGGGCTGACACTGGTAACGGGGCTTCCCCGCGGGCGTGGCCCGGCGCGCGTCCGGGACAAAAAAGTGAGGTGGTCAGAACGGCGGGCGCCGTCCAACCACCTCTGGGGGGGAGCCACCTATACTATAGCGGAAGGGCGGCCGGATGTCAAAGAAGATTGAGCTGGGCCCGAGGCACGGCAAAAGGCTCGTCACTCTCAGCCCACAATGCTGTACTCGTAGAGGCCGCTGACGGGCATCGCTTCGTCATAGCGGCTTAGGCGGAATAGATGTGGATCGAATTGTGGCTCAGCAGCCCCGGCGAGCATATCGGCCACCATCACGCCGACGGCCGGGCCGAGTTTAAAGCCATGACCGCTGAATCCGGCGCACACATAAAAGCCGCTGTCGGGTATCAACTCGTCCACGATGGGATGCCAGTCTGGCGTAATGGCGTAAAGACTGGCATAGCCGCCGGTGACCTGGCTCTCCTCCATCGGGGGAAAGCGACTGACCAGACGCTCACCCGACTCGATGACAAAGTCGTCGTCTAATGCCTTCTTATAGCTGTCCGGATCGACAACGGCATTGGCCTCAGCCGGATCGATGAGGCCTACGAGCGTCAGTCCGCCGGTTTCGCTGCGGAAGTAGATGGCGTTAACGAAGTCGGCGATCACTGGGTGGCCCTGCTCATAACCCGGAGGCCGGCGGAAGAAGGATACCTGTACGCGACAGGAGTTAACGGGTAGTTTCACGCCTGCCATGCGGGCCACGCGCGCGCTCCACGGCCCAGCACAGTTAAGAACGAGCGGCGCCGAATATCGCTCATCGCCACTACGCACGCCCTGCACTCTGTCCGCCTGGAACAGAACGTCGGTGACGGGTTTGCCAGTGAAGATTGCGGCGCCCTCGCGTCGGGCGGCGCGCGCATAGCTGTTGACGGTGAGGTGGGGATCGGCGTAGCCGCTTTCGGGCTCGTAAGCAGCAGCGACCAGATCGGCCGTCTCTATTCCAGGCATCAATTCGCGGATCGCTTCAGGGGTTAGTAGCTCTGTGTGGATTCCGACGCTGCGCTGCAGGGCAATATTGGCTTCCAGCCCCTGTTTATCGCCAGCATCGACAAGGGCCACGAAACCTGTGCGGGTAAAGCCGCTCTCGCCACCAACAAGGTCGCCGAATGCCTGGAACACGCCCAGGCTGTAACGGGCCATCCGCGCCGTCAGCTCATTGGAATAGTGCTGGCGGATGATGGCCGAAGATTCCCCAGTGGATCCGGCACCGATTACGTCCTTCTCCAGCACGGCCACCCGGATGCCGCGCTGCGCTAATTGGTATGCGGCGCTGCAGCCCATGATTCCAGCGCCAACAATGATCACGTCATAATTCTTGGTCATGGCGTCGCCTCCTGCGTGCAATAAAGATTCCCGGGATCGGTACCCTATCGGGTCGCGAATAGTTTCCCGGCAAGATCGAGGTCAAGTTGTGGCTATTTTACTGCAAAACCTTTGCCTCTTGACAAATGGGGGAAGATGTTTAGAATAGACACGTACCCCCTCCCCCCGGGGAGGGGTATCTTTCAGAAGGATAGCCTTTTGAAGGATAAGCAGATGAGCGATAGCTGCCGTGAGGAAAGACGATGGATGAAACGACTCGAACAAATGTGACCCGCCGCCTGGCGAGCGCGGCCGGGCACATCAAGGGTATTGAGCGCATGGTCGCCGAGGATGAATATTGCATTGACGTGATCCAGCAGATTCAGGCGGTGCAATCGGCGCTCAATAAGATCAACACCTTAATTCTGGACAATCATCTGCACACGTGCGTGACGGCCGCCGTCCGCGGCGAAGATCCGGACGAACGGGAGCAGGTGCTGAAAGAGGTGACCAACGTCTTCGCCATGACGGCAAAAAAGTAAGAGAGATGTTTCAAATGAGTTGAAGGACCGGACGGATTCTCAGATCCGCCCTGCTCTCGCTCAACCAGGATGAAACGCACCCAAACTTTAACGATAGGAGAAATATCTGATGCAGAGCAAAACGTTTGTCGTACCGAACATCAGTTGTAATCACTGCACCCACACCATCGAGATGGAAGTGGGCGATCTGGCAGGTGTGAAGAGCGTGGAGGCGAGCCTGGACAGTAAGCGGGTGACGGTTTCCTGGGACGAGCCGGCCTCTTGGGAGGAAATTGAGTCGCTGCTGCGGGAGATTAATTATCCGCCGGCCGATACGGTGCAAGTTGCGTAAGGCGTTATGGCGCCTGAACGGCTGTTGAGATTTAGCAAATTGAGTATTGATTATTGGCTTGTCGTAACGGCTTCGGCGATGAGGACGGCTGAAGCCGTTACTACCAAGCTGTTGGTGAATGACTTCTTATGTCTGAGAAGAAACAGTTAACGTTGCCGGTTACCGGCATGACGTGCGCCAATTGTGTGGCGACGGTGGAGCGGAACACGAAGAAGGTGAGCGGCGTCGTGGAGGCGAACGTCAACTACGCCAGCGAGAAGGTGACCTTTTCCTACGATCCGGCCGTGATGAAGGACCCACGGGCCGTGATCGAGCGCATCCAGCGGGCGGGCTATGATGTGCCCAGTGTGACGGTGGAGTTACCGATCACGGGCATGACGTGCGCCAACTGCTCGGCGACTGTGCAACGCGCCCTGAATAAAGTGGACGGCGTGCTGGAGGCGAACGTCAACTACGCCAGCGAAAAGGCGGCGGTGACGGTGGCGGCCGGCACGGCGACGCGGGCGGATCTAACGGCGGCCGTGCGCAAGGCGGGCTATGACGTCGTCGAGGCAGAAGAGGACGAGGCGCTGGAAGATGCGGAAGCGGCCGCGCGCGAGGCGGAAATTCGCCACCAGTGGAAGCGGCTGATCGTCGGCGCCATCTTTACGATTCCGCTATTTATCCTGAGCATGGGCCGGGACTTCGGGCTGCTGGGCATGTGGGCGCACGCGCTGTGGGTGGACGTCTTGTTCCTCCTGCTGGCGACGCCGGTCCAGTTTTACGTGGGCTGGGATTATTACGTCGGCGGCTATAAGAGTCTGCGCAACGGCAGCGCCAACATGGACGTTCTGGTGGCGATGGGCTCCTCGGTGGCTTATTTCTATAGCGTGGCCGTGGTTGCCGGCAAGTGGCTGGGCAATACGGCGCTGGGCGAGCACGCGTACTTCGAGACGTCGGCGATGATTATCACGCTGATCGTGACCGGAAAGTTGCTGGAGGCACGCGCCAAAGGGCGCACGAGCGAGGCGATCAAGAAGTTGATGGGCCTGCGGGCCAAGACAGCGCGCGTGGTGCGCGACGGCCAGGAAGTGGACGTGCCGGTCGAGGAAGTCACGAAAGGGGACGTGGTCATCATCCGGCCGGGGGAAAAGATCCCGGTGGACGGCGTGGTGGTCGACGGGCGCTCGGCCGTGGACGAGAGCATGATTACGGGCGAGAGTCTGCCGGTAGGGAAAGGGGCCGGGGACGAATTGATCGGAGCGACGATCAACAAGCAGGGCCTGCTGAAGATGGAAGCCACACGCGTGGGACGGGAGACAGCCCTGGCGCAGATCATTCGCCTGGTGGAACAGGCCCAGGGCAGCCGCGCCCCGATCCAGCGGCTGGCCGATCAGGTGGCCGCGTATTTCGTGCCGGTCGTGGTGGCCATTGCCTTTGTGACGTTCGGCCTGTGGCTGCTGGCGGGCGCGGGCTTCGTGCCGGCTCTGCTGCGGCTGATCGCGGTGCTGGTGATCGCCTGCCCCTGCGCCATGGGGCTGGCGACGCCGACGTCGATCATGGTGGGCGTCGGCAAGGGGGCCGAACAGGGCATCCTCTTCCGGAACAGCGCTGCACTGGAACAGGCGCACAAGATCCAGACGGTGGTGCTGGACAAGACGGGGACGATTACGCGCGGCGAACCGTCGGTGACCGACGTGGTCGTCGCGGAGGGGGTCTCTCTTATAGGTAATAAGGAAATGGCGGTCGCCGGCCCGCAGCCGGCGGCGACGGCTCCCCCACCCCCGGCGCCGGCGGACGAAGCGTTGCGGCTGGCGGCGAGCGCCGAGCGGGGATCGGAGCATCCGCTGGGCGAGGCCATCGTGCGCGCGGCCGAGGAGAAGGGGCTGGCCCTGAGCGAACCGGCCGGTTTTGAAGGGATCGCCGGGCATGGTATCGTCGCGGAGGTGGACGGCCGGCGGGTGCTGCTGGGCAACCTGCGGCTGATGCAGCGGGAGGGCGTGACCCTTAATGGTTTGGAAGCGAAAGCGACCTCTTTGCAGAATGAGGCGAAGACGGCCACGTGGCTGGCCATCGACGGGGAGGCCAGCGCCCTGATCGCGGTTGCGGACACGATCAAGGAAGGATCGCGCGAAGCGATTGAGGCGATGCACAAACTGGGGCTGAGCGTGGTCATGATCACGGGCGACAACGAGGCCACGGCGCAGGCGATCGCCAGAGAGGTAGGCGTGGACCGCGTCTTTGCGGAGGTGTTGCCCGGAGACAAGGCGGCGCACGTGGCGCAGTTGCAGGAAGAAGGAATGACGGTGGCCATGGTGGGCGACGGCATCAACGACGCGCCGGCGCTGGCCCAGGCGGACGTGGGTATGGCTATCGGCACGGGAACGGACGTGGCGATGGAGACGGCCGACGTGACGCTGATGCGCGGCGACCTGCGCAGCGTGCCGCAGGCGATCCGCCTATCGAAGGCGACGATGCGCAACATCAAGCAGAATCTGGGCTGGGCGTTCGGCTATAACGTGGCGCTGATCCCGATTGCGGCCGGCGTGCTGGCGCCCTTCGCGTGGGCACCGGATTTCCTGCGCCAGTTGCATCCGATCCTGGCGGCCGGGGCAATGGCCTTTTCGAGCATCAGCGTGGTGAGCAACGCCCTTCGTCTGCGGACGGTGAAGTTATAACAACCGGCGTCTCCCAAAAAATTTGTCGGCACAGCGCGCGCCCGGCCGGGCGCGCGCTGTGCCGATTTTGCGTTCTGACAGTTGCAGAACGTAGGGTTTTGCGAGAGAATGCCGAGTTTACAACCCAAGCGGATCTCGATCACGAGCATCCGGACAGCGCACAAACCACATCCCACGGAGGTGCGTCATGCAAACGCTACCAGATCTGTTCACGTTATTGCAGTCGCTGGCCTGGAGCACGGCCGGGCGGGTGACGCTGGCGGCCATTCTGGGGGGCATCATCGGCATCGAGCGCGAATGGCGGGGCCGGCCGGCCGGCTTTCGCACGAATATTTTGATCGCGATCGGCGCCTGCCTGTTTACCGTGCTCTCTATCGAAGGGTTTCCGCTGAACGGATCGTCGGCACAGGACACGGCGCGGGTGGCAGCACAGATCGTCAGCGGCGTCGGCTTCTTAGGCGCGGGCGCGCTGTTACAGACGCGCAACAAAACGAAGGGAATGACGACGGCGGCTACTATCTGGCTGGTGGCGGCTATCGGGATGGCGGTGGGGACCGGCGCTTACTTTCTCGCCGTCTTCACGACGCTGCTGACGGCGGCGGTCTTGCAATTGTTGCGGCCGGTGAGCAAGATGGTCGAGGAGGAGGGCAAGCAACATAAGAAGGAAGAGAAGGAAGCACAAGAAGGGCCATAAGCGAGCTTCCGCAGCGAGGAGGAGTGAAAGCAGTCCCTCTGCAGGTCGCCGGAGGGGATTCACGTAAGGAAGGGTGCATGACGGAGTTAACGCTACGCGATTACCAGGAAGCGGTGGACGAATGGATTCAAAGCGTCGGCGTCCGCTACTATTCGGAATTGACGAATACGGCCGTGCTGATGGAGGAGGTGGGGGAAGTGGCGCGGATTATGGCCCGCGTCTACGGCGACCAGAGCTTTAAGGGGGGGCATGAACCGCCGGACCTGGCGGACGAGTTTGCGGACGTTCTGTTTGTGCTGGTCTGTCTGGCGAACCAGACGGGGGTGGACCTGACGGCGGCCGTGCAGCGCAATCTGGAGAAGAAGACGCGGCGCGACCGGGAGCGACACCAGAACAATCCAAAGTTGAAGGGCGCCCAGGAATAAGGGCCCTCGTACGACATTTCTCCTCACTTTACCGGCGGGATGCTTGTAGGTTCGCAGACTTAAGCACAGGTCTGAGGATCCCGCTCCCTCATTTGTGCCGTTTCCAGGGCGGGAGCGGCCATTCCCTATCTTTCGTTAGATAACGCGGATAACTAATAGCACCCCCTCTCTCTAACGTTTGGTGGGCGACATCTCGATCCCTGATTGCTACAGTGTTAATGGGATTGCCAGTTATCCGAGCGAACGCATTCCCAGCACCAGTTAGCGAAAAACGGAGGAAGGATGACGATAACGGTCCATGACGTGTACGTCGACCAGGCAGAAGCGTTTGTGCGGGAAGCAAGGAAGCATTATGCAGCGTAAAGGATTTATCGCCCTCTTCCTCTCCAGCCTAACCACGTGGCTGGTCGGCGTCAGCACTATGCCGCTGTTGCCCCTGTATGCGGCAGAGCTGGGCGCGTCGTCCGCCATGACGGGCAACTATCTCGCGTTTAGCTTTGCCATGCTGGCCGCGGGCACGATGTTGGCGGGACGGCTGTCACGCCGGGTGGGCCGGCGGCGCGAGCTGATCGTGCTGGCAGGCATCGTGGCCTTCCCTGCCACCTGGCTGATGGGCCGCGCAGAAACGATATGGCAACTGGCTTTACTGACGTCTGTTATCTGGTTTGCTGCGGGCATTGCCCTGACGTTGCAGAGCATTCTGATGGGTTTATTCGCCGCCAAAGCCAGACGAGGGCGCATGTTCGGCTTGCTCGCTTCCACCACTGCCCTTGCCGGCCTCATCGGCGGGTTGATCGTGGGACCTATGGCAGAGACCTGGGGTTATCGGGGGATGTTTGCCATGCTGGCGTTGGTCTGGGTTGTGCAGGTTGGCGCCAGTTTGCTGCTGCCGGATAAGCGAACGGCCGCCAGAGACGAGCGCGCAGCGATCCTTCCCCGGCGCAACTTTACGCCCGCCTTCTGGCAATTGCTGGTGGCCAACA
>JAWVYQ010000090.1:0-14810 GCA_033722615.1 Promineifilaceae bacterium (SeqCode) | reverse complement strand
TCACGAGGAGGGAGACGCCAGTGCGACGTCATTTGTCTTCAGCGTCACCCTCTCGGCCGCGATCGACACCTCCCTCACCGTCGACTACGCCACCGCCGCCGATACCGCATCTGCGACCGATGGCGACTACCTCCCCACCAGCGGCACGCTTGCCTTTGACGGGACAGCTGGCGAGACCCAGACCATCACCGTTGACGTCGCCGGCGACGCCGTCGTCGAACTGGACGAACGCTTCCACGTCGATCTCAGCAACGTCTCCGCCGCCGGCCGCGACGTAACCCTCTCTCCCGGACGCGGAACCGGCACCATCCTTAATGACGACAATGCAACCGTGAGTATCGGCAACGCCGAACGCGAGGAGGGGGACAGCGGGCCCACCACCTTTGCCTTCAGCGTCACCCTCTCGGCCGCCGTGGACACCTCCATCGCCGTCGATTATGCCACGGCCGACGACAGCGCCACCGTCGCCGACGGCGACTATGTGCCCGTCAATGACACCCTGATCTTCGGCGGCACAGCCGGCGAAACCCTGACCGTGACGGTAGACGTCCAGGGCGATACAACAATCGAGAGCGACGAGACATTCTTGGTCGCTTTGACCGATGTGACCGCCGCCGGCCGTGACGTCACTTTAGCTGACGAGCAGGGTCAGGGAATCATACTCAACGACGACGATTCCGCTATCGTCTACCTACCCATGGTGTACGTCTTAGCGGGCGCCGACTATCCCGATCTGGTCGTCGACGAGTTGGCCGTTGTAGGCGACGAGATCCAAATCGTGATCCGTAACCAGGGGGCCGCTCCCGTGACCGACGCTTTTTGGGTGGACGCCTACGTCGACCCGGATCAGCCGCCGACGGCCGTCAACGAAACCTGGCCCACCGTCGGCGATCACGGCGCCGTGTGGGGAGTGGGCGGCAACGCCCTGCCTCTGCTCCCCGGTCGCTCGCTGACGCTGACGCTAAACGACGCTTACTACGAGCCGGCCCTGAGCCATTTGCCGGCCGCAATCGCCGCTGGAACACCCCTATACGCCCAGGTCGACTCAGCCCACGCCGACACTGACTACGGTGCTGTGCTGGAAGCCCACGAAGTAGCCGGCGATCCCTACAACAATGTGTTGGGCCCGGTGTACGCGGCCTCATACTTGTTCCCGGCGGTGACGCCTTTCATCGAGCCGTCTCAGCGCGGGGCGGTACTGCCGGCACGCTGAAAGTCGATGGCAGAGTGAAGTCAAGCCAAAAGGTAGACCTCCCATGAAAAAAATCAGGTTTCTCCTCACCGTCTTCTTAGCAGCAGCGTTTGGCCTCATGATCGTCCTGCCCCTTGTGGCGGCGACGCCCACGCAAGATTTGCCTCCGCGCCCGTCGACGCCAACGCCGCAACCTCCGATCCTAGGTGCGTTCATTACCCTGCGCGCCTGGAACGCCCCCGTAGACGCCTGGACCGCCGTCCAGTGGCAGGATGGATTAGGCGACTGGCACGACGTCGATGGGTGGCGTGGACACCTGGACGATAGCGAAGGCCAGGAAAAGATCTGGTGGGTGGCTCCTGAGGATTTCGGAACTGGCCCCTTCCGTTGGCTGGTCTATGGTGAAGAGCGTGACGAGTTGCTGGCTGCCAGCGGCGGCTTCTATCTTCCATCGCGCCCGGGAGAAGTCGTCATCGTCGATGTCTTGCTCCCCTGAAATGTGACCATTGTGACTGCCGCGCCATCCCACAGAACAAGTGACTTTCTTCTCGATTGTATTCCTGACATGCTAACATAACGAGCGACCGTTTTGCTCGGCGCTGCCAGAATCAACCGGCGTAAGAGGAAGGTAAAATTCGCTCCTGAGCCTTCCCCGGAACGTTGACACCTGGGGGGGATGGGCTATAATACGAGATGCTAGATGCCCTGGTGGCGGAATTGGTATACGCAGTAGGTTGAGGGCCTATGCCCTAACGGGCGTGGAGGTTCGAGTCCTCTCCAGGGCACCTCTAAGCGCCAGGATCGATGCCGTCCTGGCGTTTTTTTATGGTTTGCGGAAACGTGCCCGCCCGCTCAGGATGGTCGTGCACTGGCGCCGGCCATCTGGAAGCGCTCGTCCGTGACCACAGTCCGTTTCAATCCCTCTACCAGATCAACGCGCGGTTGCCAGCCGAGCAACTCCCTGGCACGCGTGATGTCGGCCACGAGCCGGTCGACGCCGCCCGATTTCTCTCGATTGTGCACTCGATTTACCCGTTGCCCCGTCACCTCTTCTACCAGGTCGACCAGTTCCCGGACGCTTGTCTCCCGGCCGCTGCCTACGTTAATCACCTGCCGGTTGAGTGACTCCGCGTCCGCTGCCTTGACCAATGCCTCTACCACGTCGGCGACGTAGACAAAATCCCGCGATTGCTGGCCGTCGCCGAAAATGACCAGCGAGCCGCCGCTTAGCGCTTGTTGCAAGAATCGGGGCACCACGGGGGCGTGGGACACGGGCAGGCTCTGTCGCGGCCCGTAGGCGTTGAAAATGCGCAGGGCCACCGTCTCCATCCCCCAAAGTTCGCCGATCGTGTGTAGGTACTGTTCGGCCGCCCACTTGCTGACTGCGTAGGGCGAGTCTGGGTGCGGTGGGTCCCCTTCGTTCACCGGTTGCCGTTCCTGGTGACCGTAGATCGCTCCGGACGAAGCCAACACTACCCGGCTGGCGCCGGCGTCACGCATCGCCTCCATCAGGCTCACTGTGCCCCCCACGTTGACACTGTTGTAATCCAGAGGATACAAGACCGACTGGGCCACAGAAACGCGGGCCGCAAGATGGTAAACGCAATCCACCTCCTGCAACATGGACCATAGGAGGGGGATGTCGTTGACGTCCCCCCGGTTAAAGTGGACGGCCGGAGACAAGCGTGACCGGTCGCCGTTGCTCAAATCGTCGAGCACACGAACGTTATGGCCGTCGTTGACCAGACGATTGGCCAGCGCCGAACCCAAAAAGCCGGCTCCTCCCGTTATTAGAAAGCGCATAAAATCTCCCTCTGCAAGAGTGTCAGGTAACGATTGATCTTGGCACAACTTGACGGCCAAGGCAAGCTTTGGAGATGGTTAAAACGGCGCAGGCGCCGTCAGAATTCGTGGTATGAATCCAACCTCTCACGTATCATGACAGCATGTGGCGCCGCCGTTTCGTGACAATAGCAAAATACCTGCTCGTTTTTAGCCTCTTTATCGCCATCGTTGCTCCCGAGTGGCCGGCCTTTCAGGACGAGGACCACCGTCTCGACACCATCGTGCACCTGCGCGATTTCGACTTCCTCGTGTGGTTCCTCGACGCGATGGTGGCCAAAGGATCTGAGCGTGCCGGATTAGGCCACGCCTATCTGGATCAGGAGACTCGCAAAGAGGTCGTGTTAACCTATCTAGACTATGTCCGAGACGCTCGCCGCTTACAAGGGGAGATCAGTCTCATTTACGCCGATCCGGAAGTCGACGATCCCGAAGCTGCCTCCGCGGCCCTGCGTGCCCAACTCGCGCAGGCGCGCGCCCACATGGAGCAGCGACAACCTCTGGCTGAGGCCATCGTTCAGGAACAGGTAAGCGCTGTACTCGTCGACGAAGGATTTTCACTTCTGGACGGCGTCTTGCCGCCGGTGCAGATGCGCATGACGGCTTTACCGCTCATTCTCATCGTTTCTCCCCGAGACCAGATCCGCCAGCTCTATGGCGTTCCCCTGGTTCCCGAACTGACGACGCCGGAGATGGAATCGCTGGAAACGGCCGTCTACCGGCAGCTGGATCGCTCAGCCCTGGTCGTACCCATTGGCGGGCTCGGTTTCTATCCGGCCATGATTGTGGAAACCAGCAACGTGAACTTTCTCGCCGACGTCGTTGCCCACGAATGGGCCCACCACTGGTTGACCCTGCGCCCCCTGGGCATTCGCTACCTGGCAACGCCGGAGTTGCGCACTATCAATGAGACAGTGGCCTCAATTCTCGGTGAAGAGATTGGCGCTCGCGTTGTGCAACGTTTCTATCCGGAATTCGTTCCTCCCGAAACCCCGGTCGTGGACGCTGTTGAAGAAGCGGAGCCGGCGCCTGAGGAACCGCCCTCCTTCGACTTCCGGGCAGAGATGGCCGCCACTCGTATCCGCGTGGACGAACTTCTGGCGGCCGGCCGGCTGGAGGAAGCCGAGGCATACATGGAAGAGCGGCGGCGTCTGTTTGTGGCCAATGGTTATCCTATTCGCAAGCTTAACCAGGCCTACTTCGCCTTCTACGGCGCTTATGCCGACACGCCTGGCGCTGCTGGTGACGATCCCATTGGCCCTGCCGTCCTCGCCCTTCGAGAAAACAGCCCATCGCTCCATGCCTTTATGACCACAGTAGCCCGGGTGACCAGCGCCGAAGAGTTAGAGGATGCTCTGGCAGCCGCCAGGGGCGAGCATTGATCACTCTGCATCTGTGTCCGATACTGTCTCCGAAAGCAGCCGGTGTAGGCGCACGGCAAGATCGTGATAGTATGCGTCGTCTCGGGGAAGCTCCAGGTAGGCGTTGAGGTCGTTCAGGGCCAGCGCGTAACGGCCGCTTTCCTGCCGCGCCAAGGCCCGGTTCAGAAGCGCCTCCCCATCGGCCGGATCCATCTCCACCAGGGCGTCGAAATCCGCCAGCGCCTCGTCAACGCGCCCCAGTTCCCGCCACAAGATGATGCCGCGCGCCAGACGCGCTTCGCGCATCTTGGGGTTCACGGCATACGCGCGGGTGAAGTAATGAAGGGCCCGTTCGTGCTCCCGGCGCAAATTATTCGCGTTCCCGAACAGGCGGTGTAGTCCTCCCCAAGTATAAAGAACGTAGGCCCAGATGGCGCGCAACATGGCGAATAACCTTTGCTAAGCGGCGGCCTCCTCCCGTTCACTTTCCTCTTCTTCTTGTTCGCTCAGCCACTTTTCCGCCTGCATGGCTGCCGCGCAACCCTGGCCGACAGAAGTAGCTATCTGCCGGTAGACAGGATCCTGAATTTCGCCGGCCGCGAAAACGCCGGGAACGCTGGTCCGCATAAACTCGTCGGTGATTACGTAGCCGTGTTCATCCATGGCCACTTCCCCTTCCAAAAACTTGCTGTTCGGGTAGTGACCGATGTAAATGAAAACGCCGTCGATACCCAGTTCCTCCGTCTCACCGGAGTTCACATCCTCCGTGATCACTGACTCTACGGTGCCGTTCCCCTTGATCTCTGTTACGATAGTGTCCCAGATGAAGGAGATCTTCTCGTTGGCAAAGGCTCGCTTTTGCAGTGTCGGGCCGGCGCGCAGTTCATCTCGCCGGTGAATGATGCTCACCGATTCAGCAAATTTGGTGAGGAAAATGCCCTCTTCCATGGCACTGTCGCCGCCGCCCACGACCACCACGTCCTTACCGCGGAAGAAAAAGCCGTCGCACGTGGCGCAATAACTCACGCCCCGGCCGATGAACTCTTCCTCTCCGGGAACGCCCAGGCGGCGGGGCGAAGCGCCAGCTGTAATGATAAGCGACTCCGCCTCATACTCCTCGTTATACGTCTTCACGTAGAAGGGAGGGCCGTCTGCCAGCTCCACTTCCGTCACCTCATCGTAGACCAGGCGCGCGCCGAAATTCTCGGCGTGCGTCTGCATCAACTGCACCAACTCAGGGCCCGTCGTCCCTTCTGGAAAGCCGGGATAATTCTCTACCTCGTTGGTAATGGCGATCTGTCCGCCGACCTGGTTGCCGGCGATCACTAATGGCTCCAGTTGAGCGCGCCCCGCGTATAACGCCGCGGTCAGCCCGGCAGGGCCAGAACCGATGATAATCACCTTCTCTTTTTGCATAATCAACTTGCCTGTTCCTAATTTGAATCGCGGTTACGTTTACTACCAGCTCACTGCTCTCAGTATACGTTGGCGACTGTCGATCCACAGAGAGCCAGCTTACATCTCTGACAAGATTCTAACATCGTGACCGGTTGCCCACCACCGAAACGAGACCGTTTTCCTATCCGCATGATGTCGCACCGGGTTCCGTCAGGCGTCCTCTGGAAGGAAGGGCGCGACCAGGTGTGGCAAAACGTCTACAACGTCCGCGTGGATGACCACGTCGGCAATGTCGTCTACGTGCGTTTCGTCGTAATTGACGACGATCAGGCGCGAACCGGTCTCGTAGGCCATGACGGGCAGATCGCCGGCCGGCGCCACCTCTAGCGAAGAGCCCGCGACGAGCATCAAATCACACAACTGCGCCTGTTTCTTGGATCGGTTCATTGTACGCACGGGCAACTGTTCCCCAAACAAGATGACGTTTGGTTTGAGCACGCCGCCGCATGAGCATCGGGGCGCCTCTCCCGTTTCGATAAATTCCTCGAGAACGGCCTCCGACGGGACAATGTCGTAGCAGCGCAGGCAGGTCAGTTCGCGCATGTGGCCGTGCACTTCCAACACCGTCTCTGAACCGGCTCTTGTATGTAGCATGTCGATGTTTTGGGTAATGACGGCTTTGACCGGCCCATGCTGCTCCAGTTGGGCCAGCGCAACGTGCGCTGGGTTAGGCTGTGCTGCCAACGTCTTCTTCGTTAGCGGATGAATCCAGTCGTAAAAATCCTGCGGCCGCTGCCGGAACGCATAGATTGAAGCGACCTGAAACGGATCCGCGCGCTCCCACAGCCCCGACTCCGGGCTGCGGAAATCAGGAATGCCGGATGGCGTGCTGATGCCCGCGCCGGTCAGGGCCACCGCGTGCCTGGACATTCGCAACAAATCCTGCGCCTCGGCGATTAATTTCTCATTGTGTGTCATGCTATTTCATTCCGTTTCCGTCGTTTCGCCATCTTTGACTGGCGTTTCACTGCTTCTGGCGGACATTTCACCGCTTCGAGCGGGCATTGTCTGCTGGGCCAGTTTCGCAAAGTGTTGTGCTATCTTTCCGCCGCTCAACATCTGCACCAGCGGCCTCGCCTGATTCACCGCTCGGGCTATCTGCCGGGGATCAATCATGATCGCGGCGTGCACACGATGGCCCAGATACTTCTCTACCGCTTCTTTAGGAAGCCCGCTGCCGCTGCCAAAATCGAGCATGAGAATCATCACTGCGTTCTCGCGACCGATGCCCTTTCGCAAGTGAGACAGCATTCGCCTCGCAGCCGTGATCGCTGCCCGTTCCGGTCGCAGGCAAATGAGTACGTAGTCGGCTTCCTGCAACAAGGGGCGCACATTTTCCGTCACATTCAGACCCAGGTCCACGACCACAGAATAGCCGCTCTTAGCCAGTGCCTCAGTCATGAGCCCCATGCGCGCAGCGCCCAACGCCCCCGGGCCAATTGTTAAATGCGTATCGGAGAGCAGTAGGCGCAGCCGTTCGCTGTAGTAAATGATGTGTGCGCTCAGTTCCTCTGCTAATTTCTCGGCCGGAGAATTAGCCCAGTCCACGATGTCGCGGCGCACCTCCTCGTTCAGGTAGACGCCGACGTGGCCCTGCGTGACGTCAAGGTCGGCGAGGAGTGTCTCCTCTCCCTGCTCCGCCATTGCGACGGCCAGATTAATAGCCGTCGTCGTCGCGCCCGCCCCTCCGCGAGCGCTAAGTACGGCGATGATAGAGCGGCGATCACCGCCCTCCTCTGCTTCCGGTGCTGGTGCCTGAGGACCTCCTGTGCCTGTCCGCTCCTCCTCGTGCCGCGCTAAAATCGCTTCCACGCGCGCGATTAGCTCATCCGGTCGGGTCGGTTTCGTCAAATAATCGTCAGCCCCGGCCTCGAACCCCATCAGCTTCTCCTGGGCCTGCGTCTTCGCCGTGAACATGATGACTGGTGTCTGTTTGAGGTCTTCGTTTTCCCGAATGTTGCGGCAGACGGTCAGCCCGTCCATGTCCGGCATCATAATGTCCAACAGGATCAGGTCCGGCCGCTCAGCTTCCGCCCGCTTGATACCGGCCGCGCCCGATTGCACGCCGGTTACGTCGTAGCCGTGGCGGCGCAACGTCAGCTCGATCAGTTCCACAGTTTCCGGGTGGTCGTCAATGACCAATATCTTTTTCGGCATCGTTAGACAGGGGGCCAGGGATAATGGCGGCCGGGCCCGGGATGTGGAAAGCGTTCCTGTTTGAGAAGCCGGGCAACGCGCTCCCGAAGCGCTTCCATTTCCCGGTCATTCAGTAAAGCCCCTAACTGGTCGGCGAGTTCCTCATCCTCGCTCGCCAGGCGCTCTTTAAAGTGTTCCAGATCTTGTCGCAACCGTTTGGGGATTGGCTCGCCGGCGAACTCCCAGATCACACTCCGCAATTTGTAATCACTGTGAAAGCAAATGCCGTGGTCGATGGACCACAGCCGTCCCCCGTCTCCGACAAGTACGTGTCCTCCCTTCCGGTCAGCGTTATTCACCAGTAGATCGAAAAGGACAACTTGCTGTAACTGGCCGGCATACGTTTCCTCTTCCTGGATGGTGAAGTAATGCTCATCGGGGTCGTGTTCGACGAAGCGTTGCACCGACCCCCACCCATGGGGACCATCGCGCAGCACAGTCGCTGGCACCAGTGCCCATCCCAGCCCTTCACTTACCAGGAAAGCCGCCCGCTCCCGCAGACAGAGCGTCCCCGGAGCAAAGTCCCACAATGGCCGTTCCCCTTTGCGCGGTTTATAGATGGCGTTCAACTCGCGCGTCTGATAACAGACGCGCGCCAGGAACGTATAGTTGGAGCCCCAGGAGATCAAACCCTCTGTCTCCAGTGCTCCCTCTTCCAAGAGCTTCAGGATTTCGGCCGTAGATAACTGTCTCATTCACCGTCACGCAGCAACCGTCGTTAGCTACGGTGCCCGCCGTTACGTTTTGGACAAAAGTGGCCGTCAGGATCAATAGGCTGGCCGCAATTACCACAAATCGGCCGGCCGGCTTCCACCACCTCTTCGATATGGGGAATGAGTGTCTCAACTTGATCTCGCGACAGCCAGAAACTGACCGCGTTCGGCTCCTCTACCGACTCATCGACTAGCTCGTAGGCCACCAGGACCACCCGATCCATCGACTCGCTATATCCCATCTCCATTTTGCCCACGCGGAAAAGCGGTTCCAGCGGTTCACGAAGGCGCAAATCCATCCACACTTGCTCCTGGGGATCGCGCGATTCGCCGGATCGCTTGCGCGCCAACTCGCCCAACAATGAGTCGAAACTGCTGGCCAGCATGGCGGCCTGCTGCTTTTCGATAATCAGTGAGACGGTGTCCGCTCCCTTTGTCCCCTGGAGATAAAATGTGCGCTGGCCCGGAGGGCCGACGGTATTAACGGTCATGTGGGAAACTGGATTCAGCTCAATGTGGCGCGCCATCGATAAGCTTTTCCTTGTTAGGCGTTTTTTTCGTTCTTATCGTCGTCTTCCGCTTCGCTTTCTTCCTCTTTCTCCGGCGGCGGCTCTAAAGGGCCATCGTCGTTGATCCGTAGCACCCGCACCATTCCGTTTTCCGCCAATGCCAGTGCGCTGACCGAAGCCGGCGAAATGACAATTCGTTGGAAGAGATCGATGTGCACCCCCAAATAATGGGCCAGCGTCAGCTTGATCAGGTCGGCGTGAGAGACGACGACGACGATCTCACGCTTGCCGTGGCGAGCACTCAACGCTTCCAGGGCGTCGACGGCTCGGGCCTGAACTTGGCGCAACGCCTCCCCTTCCGGAAAGCGGAAACGGCTGGGAAAGTGTTGAACCGCGTACCACGCCTTCTCTTTCGACAATTTCTCAATTTCCTCACCTTCCCATTCGCCGTAACGCACCTCTCCGACGGCCGCGAGTTCGCTGATTTCCAGATTCAGTGCCCGGCCAATGTACGCCGCTGTTTCCATACATCGCGTGACCGGGCTACTATATACTGCCATTATTGGAAGGTGGGATAGACGTTCCGCTACTGCTTTCGCCTGTGCTTTCCCTTCGTCGTTGAGGTGAATGTTCGGTATCCAGCCGGCCAATCGTTTCTTCTTGACCCACTCGTTCTGGCCGTGCCGCACCAGCAGTATCATTGTCATGGAAAAATGATAACACAAGTGGTCGTCTTTAGAAAGTTGAGGGGATTTCTGTTGACATCGAACTTTGCTTGCACAATAATAGGGGCGCTCCCCAGCCTGACGCGATGTTGCCCGCCAGTAATGTGTTTCGATGTACAGGTTGCAGCGATTTGAGTGAAAGGTATTTCCCATGAAGCCAGCACCATTTGCCTACCACGCGCCTGACTCTCTTGAGGCCGCACTCGAGCTGGCAGCCCGTCACGGGCCCGATGCCCGGTGCCTCGCCGGGGGACAGAGCTTGGTGCCCGCCATGAACTTTCGCCTGGTGGAGCCGACCGTCCTCCTCGATCTGAACCAGCTTTCAGAACTCGATTACGTCAAAGAAACCAGACAGGGTGGACTACGCATTGGAGCCATGACGCGCCAGCGTCGGGTTGAGCGCGATCCGGCCATTGCTCGCCTCTGCCCGCTTCTTGCCGACGTCATGCCCTACGTTGCCCACCCCCAGATCCGCAATCGTGGGACAGTAGGCGGGAGCATGGTCCACGCCGATCCGGCCGCCGAGTTGCCTGTAATTGCCGTTGCCCTGAATGCCCGCTTCCGCGTCCGCAGTGTAGAGGGCGAACGCTCCGTAGACGCCGACGATTTCTTCCAGGGACTCTTTACCGTCGACCTGGAGCCTGGAGAGGTGCTCGTCGAAGTGGAAATCCCGCCCTGGCCGGCCGGCGCCGGTTGGTCCTTTCAGGAAGTGGCTCGGCGTCACGGCGATTACGCGCTGGCCGGCGCCGCTGCCCTACTCACGCTGGATGAAGACGGCCGTTGCCAGATGGCGCGGTTGCTTTACCTGAACGTCGGCGACCGGCCGGTCGATGCCCGGAAAGCGGCGCGGCAGCTAGAGGGAGAACGTGTGACCGACCAAGCTATTGCCGCCGCGGCCCAGACGGCGGCTACTGAAGAGATCGATCCGGTAGCCGACGTTCACGCCTCCGTCGGCTATCAGCGTCACCTGGCGCGCATATTGACCGCCCGTACATTACGACAGGCCCTGGCCAGAGCCGCCAACGGCAGCCGGGGAGAAGGATAAGAGAGCATGCGAGCGGACCTTAGCGTAACGATAAACGGCCAACCAATTGAGCGACAGGTCGAACCGCGCCTCTTATTGAGTGACTTTCTGCGCCATGAACTTCAATTAACGGGCACCCACGTCGGCTGTGAACACGGCGTGTGCGGCGCCTGCACCGTTTTGCTGGATGGCCAGGCGGTTCGTTCCTGCTTGCTATTCGCCATCCAGGCGAACGGCCACGAGGTGACGACGGTAGAGGCACTGTCTGACGGATTAGAGGACCTTCACCCTTTGCAGGAAGGCTTCTGGGAGGCGCATGGGCTCCAGTGCGGCTTCTGTACGCCCGGTATCCTGATGACCCTCCTTCCCTTTCTAGAGGAGAATCCCTCCCCCACCGACAGCGAAATCCGCGAAGCCATTTCCGGTAACCTTTGCCGGTGCACCGGCTACCAGCATATTGTGGACGCAGTGAAAGTTGCGGCACGAAAGATGGGAGAGAATGGACGATCATAGTGGCTCTCGCGAAGGGGCGTTGGCTCCGCCCTTTACGCTTTATGAGCTGATTCATGAGTTGAGAAGCGGCGAGCGGCCGCTCCTGGAATTTCTGGAGGAACTGGAAATCCGCTTTGCGGAATGGGAGCCACGCGTGCAGGCCTTCGTCCCTGAAGAGGAGGGCTTCCAACGGTTGCAGCGTGACGCCCGACTATTGCTCGACCGTTATCCCGAGCCGGTGACCCGTCCCCCCCTCTTCGGCGTACCGGTCGGCGTCAAAGACATCTTTCACGTTGCCGGCATTCCCACCCATGCGGGAAGCCGCTTGCCCGCCGAGATGTTCCAGGGGCCAGAAGCGGCCGTCGTCACGGCGCTAAAGAAAGCGGGAGCCCTGGTTCTGGGTAAGACGGTGACGACAGAGTTTGCCTACTTTGCGCCTGGCCCTACGCGCAATCCCCATCATCTTGACCATACGCCGGGCGGTTCCAGCAGCGGTTCGGCCGCCGCCGTTGCCGCGGGCCTTTGCCCCCTCGCTCTGGGAACGCAAACCATCGGCTCTATCGTCCGCCCGGCTGCTTTCTGTGGCGTCGTCGGCTTTAAACCCAGCTATGATCGGATTTCCCGCGAAGGCGTCATCCCTCTCTCCCCCTCTCTTGACCACGTTGGTTTTTTCACGCCGGAGGTAACCGGTGCGCACCGAGCGGCCGCCTTGATTTGCGCCGAATGGCAACCGGCGCAAGGGGAATCCGCGCCCGCGTTGGGGGTTCCCCACGGTCCCTATCTGGAGCGAGCGAGCGAGGAAGGTCTGGCCCACTTTCACGACGTATGTGATCGTCTGGCTCAGGCTGGCGTCGTCGTTAAGCCGGTGCCGGCCATGCCCGACTTCTCGGAGATCGTAGCCCGGCACAATTGTCTCATGTCGGCCGAAGCTGCCTCTGTACACGAGGTGTGGTTTGCCCGCTTCGATCACTTGTATCATGCGAAGACGGCCGCTCTGCTGACGAAAGGCGAGATGGCGCCGGCGGCCGCCGTGCAGGCGGCGCGGGAGGGGCGCGCCCGCTTGCGCCAGGAACTGATGAACCTGATGGATGAGCACCAAATCGATCTGTGGATTGCGCCGTCCGCCCCGGGCCCGGCCCCGTCCGGGCTCGAGAGCACGGGCGATCCTATTATGAATCTGCCTTGGACCCAGAGTGGGCTGCCGGCAGTAAATGTACCGGCCGGAACGAATGAGGCGGGATTGCCCCTCGGCGTCCAGCTCGTCGGCCGTTGGTATGAGGACGAAGCGCTCTTGCAGTGGACGGAGCGGATAGAAAGCGCGATCC
The DNA here is from genome assembly GCA_033722615.1 of Promineifilaceae bacterium (SeqCode). Taxonomy (GTDB): domain Bacteria; phylum Chloroflexota; class Anaerolineae; order Promineifilales; family Promineifilaceae; genus JAAYYY01. The sequence goes on along the minus strand of JAWVYQ010000090.1, from coordinate 1,973 downwards.
GTGAAGGGTAGGCGGCTCCTCCGGCCGGCCGTCCTCACGTATTGCACGGGAGATGAACAGGATGTTTATCGTTAAGCAGATTTTGGACGAAAAAGGATACGACGTCTGGGCGGTGCCGCCAGACGCCACTATCTATGAGGCGCTGGAGCTGATGGCCGAGAAGAATATCGGTGCCGTTCTCGTGATGGAGGACGACGACCTGGTCGGCATCTTCTCCGAGCGCGATTACGCGCGCAGGGTCATCCTGCTGGGGAAGGCCTCCCAGGAGACGCCCGTGCGTGACGGGATGACGGAAGAGGTGATTTGCGTGCGGCCCGATCAAAGCGTGGAAGGATGCATGGGCCTGATGACCGAGAAACGCATTCGTCACCTGCCCGTCCTCGAGGGAGAAGAGGTCGTCGGCGTCATCTCCATCGGCGACGTCGTAAAGAGCGTTATTTCTCAGCAGGCGAATACCATCGAGCATCTTGAGAGTTACATCACGACCGGTCATCCTACAGTGAGCAAGTCGGAGCAGAAACGTAGCGCATGACCGTCGTCAAGTTCGAAATCCGGCCGGGAGCTTACTACGACTCCGTCGTCTTGATGCAGTTGCAGCGGGCGCTGGCCGATTTGCCCGGAGTAGAGGACGCTGGCGTCGTCATGGCCACGGCGGCCAACTGCGATTTGCTGGCCAGCAGCCGCCTACTGCCGGAAGAAGCGACCACCGCCGGTCCCGACGATCTCTTGATCGTCGTCCGCGCCCAGGATGATGGGGCAGCATCGGCCGCCCTGGCCCAGGTCGACGACCTGATCAAGAAACGGCGCAGCCGGGCGAGCCAGACGTTTCGCCCGCGCAGCCTGCCTGCGGCCGCCGGCGCTTTGCCCGATGCCGAGTGGGTCCTCGTCTCCGTACCCGGCCGCTATGCGGCCGCCGTCACCCGCGAAGCGCTGGAACTCGACAAGCACGTCTTCCTCTACAGCGACAACGTCTCCCTCGAAGATGAGGTTGAGCTGAAGCAACTGGCCGCCGACCGGGGGTTGCTGCTTATGGGGCCGGACTGCGGCACGGCCATCATCAACGGTGTCGGTCTGGGATTTGCCAACCGGGTTCGCCGTGGCCGGGTCGGCCTTGTCGGTGCTTCCGGTACCGGCCTCCAGGCCATCACCACCCGCATCCATCAGTTAGGGGCAGGCGTCTCCCAGGCGATTGGTACGGGTGGCCGTGATTTGTCGCCCGAAGTGGGCGGCGCCACCGCCTTCCAGGGGCTCGAACTTCTGGGCCGTGATCCGGATACCGCCGCCATCGTGCTCGTATCCAAGCCGCCGCACCCCGACGTGGCAACCCGCCTCTTGTCTGCCGCGCGGCACACGGGCAAACCCGTCGTCGTTTACTTTATGGGCTACTCGACCTCTGTAGGCCAGATTGGCAGCCGGGTTCATTTTGCCCGCAGCCTCGACGACGCCGCCCGGCAAGCTGTCGGTCTTATTAAGGAGCCCCCAGATCTTGGAGAGCGCGGACCCGGATCTGAAGAGAGCCGATCGGCCGGCCGTTATCTCCGTGGCCTTTTCTCTGGTGGTACGCTTGCATATGAGGCGCTGCTCGGCCTCCAGACGACTTTCGCTCCCCTTTACACGAACGTTCCCCTGCACGAAGAGCAACGGCTCCCCGATTTAATGCACAGCGAGGCGCACACCATTCTCGACCTGGGCGAGGACGAATTTACCCAGGGCCGGCTGCACCCCATGATGGACAACGAGTTACGCATTCGCCGCCTGCGCCAGGAGGCGGCCGATCCCGAAGTGGGCCTGATCTTGCTCGACGTCGTCCTGGGCGAGGGTGCCCACCCCGATCCGGCCGCCGAACTGGCTCCGGCCATCGAAGCCGTCACCGACGAGACCGGTGTCCCTATCGCCCTAGTTCTCGTAGGCACCGAGGACGACCCCCAGGACGTCGATGCCCAGGCCGAACGGTTGGCGGCCGCCGGAGCCTC